>JAJZWV010000104.1 GCA_021846505.1 Bacillota bacterium | reverse complement strand
GTGCTCGATGCAGTGGAGCTTCCACACTTCCACGCGTGCACGACGGCGGCCGGGGCCGCATGGCCTTTCGCCACGGCGTGCACTTGGTGGCGCAGCTGCACAATCTCCGTGAGCGCCCCCAGGAGAAAGGCGCCCGAGCCCACTGCCGGATCGATCACCGTGAGAGCCTCCAGTTCATGATCCAGCCGCGCCGCCAGGTCCAGCGCGGCGCGGCTGCCCTCGGCCCGGGCAAACGCGGCTAAGCCGTCCTCTTGGACCACCAAGCGCCGCGCCCAGGTGCTGTCAAGTGGCAGCGCGGCGGCGAGGTGGGCAATGAGGGCCTCGCGGCACATGAATTGGACAACTGGCCGAGGCGTGTATACCACGCCGTGTTTGGACTGTTCGTCGTCGGAAATCAAGTTCTCAAAAATTCTGCCCAGCAACTCTGGGTCGACGGCCACATCGGCGGTGTCCCGGCTCTCTTCGCTCAGCGTGAAGGTCCAGCGCCCCAGGTAGCCGATAAGGCCATCGTCTTCCCCCAGCAGCGCATCGGGAATGTCCAGGGAGACCGCACCATACCCCCGATAAAAGAGCCCGCCGTTCAGGAACGGCACCTCCGACTGCGGCCGCTGCCGCTGCCGCTTCGCCACCGGCACGGCCAGCGTCTCGTAAAACAGCGGCTCCAGCTCCGTGCCGTAGTAAGATCCGCTCCGCTGGCGCCAGCGCGTGCGGAGGTAGTTCGGGTCTCCGGCCAAAAGCCCCTTCCGCTGCAGAAACCAGCAAAGGAGCAGCTGCGAGACGATGCGAATCGCCACCCGGCGGGCTCCGCCGGCTTGCTCCCGCCCGGCCAGCACGGAGGGTCGGTGCTGTCCATCCAGGGCGAGCGCGCTCTCCAGCCGATTAAAGTGGCGGCGCAGGCCTAAGAAAAACTTTTGGGTGATGGCTTCCACATCGAACGCTTCATCCACGCGCAGCTGGGGTGCAGCATCGTGGGCCTGCCAGCGCAGCCGCTCCACCACGTCCGCGTCATGAGGAGTGGGGGCGTCCCCCAGCATGTCAATCTTGGCAGCCCGCATCACGACCCGACTGCCTGTGTCCACCGCTCCGGGGGCACGACCAAGAAGCGCTCCCACCGCCCGCGGGCGCCCACCACTCCCGGCACCCCCAAAGGGGCGTCGTTCAGGTTTTGCCGCTGGCGGGCCACTGCCGCCAGTGACTCGGGCGGCTGGGGAATTTCCGCTACAAACACGGCGTACCCTTCTCGGCGGGTGTGCCCCTGCCGAATCAGAGCGTGCCGGGCATACGAGTCTAGTCCCAGATCCTCAGGCACGACCTGGACGGGGTCTTCGGCGTATCCCAACTCGCCAAGCAAACCCAGGGCGGCATCCATACTGGACACAGCGCGCAAAGAGGTTTCCGTGATTGGCACCGGGCCCCCATCCTCGCATCAATCCAAGTGTCGACGTACATCGACACTATTCACCATGATGCCGTGGATTCCTGCTTGCGACGCAGCATTTCATGTTGATCATGCCACCGCGAGCCGATCTCCGCGTCACGCGAATTCAGGACCACCGGGGGTATACCGTCTGGTGTGCAGGCGCAGGAAAGCTTTGGGCGGCCGTTGGCTCACGCGTCCTATTCTCAAGCGATCACTGGGCGTGGCCCACGGGGCTCGCCGGCACCAGCAACGCCTGCAGGCCCATCACCACGGGAGGAAAGGTCGTGACCAGCACGGTTGCACGGTCAGCCGTGGCCGTCACCACCACTGCGGATCGCTCGTCGCTCACAATCACACAAGTGGCCCCCAGTCGGTCGTCGGATACCCCCGTCGCCGGCGCACGACACACGCCGCAGCCGGTGGGCGGGCACCCATTCCAACAGTGAAAGTGCATGGGGAGGCCGCGGTCCGCCGCTTGGCGAATCGGCTCGGCCAGCGGCCACACGGCGCGAGCGATCGCCCCCACCGCCAGGGACCGCTGACTTCCGCGAATCAACTTCTCGGCTTCGGGCAAAAAGACGTGCCAGCCATCGCCCACCCACGTGCCGCCCTCACGGGGAGCCTGCCGCAGTGCGCCGTCCAGTCGAGCCACGCGCTCCTGCAGGGCGCGCACGCTGCGGGCGCCGATGGTGTCAAAGGGCAGGGCCTGATACGGCGCGCGGCTCCCGCCCGTCGTCTGGGCGACAAAGCCGCGCCGCTCCAGCCGCCGCAGCGCTGCATAGGTGTTGGCCCGCGACAGCCCCAACTCCTTGGCGGCCTCGTAGCCGGTCAGCGGCCGCCCTTCCGCGACCAGCAGGCGGTAGAGGCGAGCTTCGGTGGCGGTCAGCCCCAGCGCGGCCAAATCCTGCAGGACGCCCTCCTGGGCCGGGTCCAGCTCCCACCCTTCCATGGCGCCCTACCAGCCCAAGCGCCGCAAGGTTTCCTGGCGCTCGGCGGTGCCCACGGCCATCGTGCCGCGCGACTGAATCGTCAGCGTCGTCGTGCCTGGCTTCTCCACGCCGCGCATGGCCATGCACAGATGCTCGGCCTCCACGGCCACCAGCACGCCACGCGGGCGGAGGCTCGCCATGAGGGTATCCGCCACTTCGGCGGTGAGGCGCTCTTGCACCTGGGGGCGCCGGGCGACGCCGTCCACCAGGCGCGCCAGCTTCGACAAGCCGGTGATGCGGCGATCCTTAGGGTGGTACGCCACATGCGCTTTCCCGAAAAACGGCAGCAAGTGGTGCTCGCACACGGAGTACACGGAGATATCGCGCACGAGCACGACATCGTCGTAGCTTTCGGCGAACACCGTATCCAGCACTGACCCTGGATCTTCGCGCAATCCGGCAAACAGCTCACGATACATCCTGGCCACGCGGCGCGGCGTGTCGGCCAGTCCTTCGCGGGCCGGGTCCTCCCCCACCGCCAGCAGCAGCGCATAGATGGCGCGCTCCACGCCATCCTCATCAAAGCGGGAGACGCCCCGCCGCTCATCCAACATAGCCTCGCCTCTTCCTAACGCGTTCTCCATAGTAGTACTCAACGATACTACGAATGTCAACTCAACGACCCCGACAGGAGAGGCAGCGGCCCACCGCCTGTGACAAATGTCACGTCCACATCGTGACCGCCGCCACTCTGCAGGAGTGCCCGCCTTCTGGTTAAATAATGTCAGCCTCGAACGTGGGCCGCCAGAGAGCAGGGAAAGGACCGATGCGAATGAGGAGATTCCGATGAGCCGCACAGCACTCCGTCCGGACGTGCCCGCCGTTCGCCTGGAGGACGTCGCTAAAACCTTTGGTGTCGTAAAAGCCGTGGATGGCATCAGCCTCACCATTCAGCCGGGTGAGATCGTTGCATTTCTGGGCCCCAATGGCGCCGGCAAAACCACCACCATCGACATGCTGCTGGGACTGCAGTCGCCCACCCGCGGGTCGGTGGCTCTCTATGAGCTGCCCCCCCAACGCGCCGTCCACCAGGGATTGGTGGCGGCGGTGATGCAGTCCGGCGGGCTGCTGCGAGACTTGACCGTCCGGGAAACCGTGCAGTACATCGCATATCTCTTTCCGGGTCACCGCCCCATCGAAGAAATTTTGCAGCGCACCGGCCTGGAGGCGCTGGCCAGCCGCCCCGTGTACAAGTGCTCCGGTGGGGAGCAGCAGCGGCTGCGCTTTGCCTTGGCGCTTCTGCCAGATCCCGCCCTCCTGATCCTGGACGAACCCACGCAGGGGATGGACGTGGCGGGCCGCAAGGCCTTTTGGGCGGCCATCCGCGAAGAGGCCACCCAAGGCCGCACGGTGCTGTTTGCGACCCATTACTTAGAAGAGGCGGACGCGTACGCGGATCGCATCGTCATGATGCGCGCAGGGCGCGTGGTGGCCGATGGAAGTGCCGCCGCGGTGAAGAGCCAAGCCTCCGGCCGCACCATCCGCGCCACCTGGCCCGGCGCATCGCCAGATGCGCTGTCCGCCCTGCGGGGCGTGGATTCAGCGGAGGTCCAGGGCGCGACCATCATCATCCGGTCGCGCGACACCGACGCCGTGGCCCGGCATCTGCTGACCCGTACGCCCGCGCATGACTTAGAAATCACGTCCAATGGCCTAGACGAGGCTTTTCTGGCGCTGACCGGCGACGAGCCCGCCGAGCCGGCTCTGCTGAAAGGAGCGACCCCATGAGTGCGTCCGATGTGAGGAGCGGCCGTTCGGCATCAGCGTCCCGACAGCGATCGGGTGTGAGCCTCGGGGTGCTGGGGCTGGAGGTGCGGCGCATCCTGCGCAACCGGCGCACGCTGCTGTTTACCGTCGGCCTGCCCGTGATCTTCTTTCTCCTGTTTGGATTAAACACGTCCTATGCCTCCCTCAAGGCGGGGCACGGCAACGTGTCGGCCTTTATCATGATCAGCATGGCGCTGTATGGGGCGGTGCTGGCCACCACCGGCGGTGGCGCGGTGGTGTCGCTCGAGCGCGCGGCAGGCTGGAGCCGCCAGCTGCGCGTGACCCCGCTGTCTCCCTTGGCGTATATCGCCATCAAAATGCTGGCGGCGCTGGTGCTGGGCTTGGTGGCCGTCCTGGCCGTGTACGCCGCAGGAATCCTCACCCACAAGCCCGCGATGCCCGTGTCCCTCTGGCTGGCGACGGGCGCGGCCGTATGGGTGGGCTCCCTCCTGTTTACCGCCTGCGGGCTTTGCTTGGGCTACCTCCTGCCGTCGGAGAATGTGATGCAGGTCATGAGCTTCGTGCTGGTTTTGCTGGCATTCGGGGGCGGGCTGTTCATCCCGCTCAGCCAGTTTCCCGCCGTGGTGCAAACCTTGGCCCACTACACCCCACTCTACGGGCTGAATCAGCTGGTGCACTGGCCGCTGATCGGCGGCCGGCTGCATGCCGCCTGGGTGGCCAACACGGCCATCTGGCTGGTGGTGTTTGTCGGCGGCGCCTCGTGGCTGTTTCGCCGGGACACGGCACGGGTGTAAGCGCAAGCGGCAGCGGCGGAGCCTGGGGCGAGGCGGACCCATTGGTGAGCGGACTGCTCACAGGCCGGCAGCGGTGAGGTGGTGCCGCCGGAGCATTTGCCCCGCATCTCGCATCATTGGCAACTGCCTGCTGATCAATCGCCGCCTCTGGCGGACTGCATTGTCCGATTGATTGAAGAAGACGATGAGCCCGTCAGCGCGGAAAACCTGGCCGCGTACCGACGAATTCTCGATGAGATGCGGCGAGGCCAAGCCCTCGCATTCGACGATGTCTTCCCCGACCGGTGAGGCACACGGTGATGGTCAGTCCCTCGGCCCACAAGTTTCTTGAGAACAACTTTTTGGATGCGCGGGACAGGGCGCGAACGGCGCTGTTGGAGCTGGCGAAGGATCCTCTCGTCAGTCGGCGCGTCAAGCGTTTGGTGGGCACCGACGGCCACTGCGACTGCGTGTCGGCGACATCCGGGTCGTGTTGGCCGTAGAGTCTGAAGAGTTGCTCCTCTTTGTCGTTGCCATCGGCCATCGCGGGGACATCTATCGCCGCCGGTAGCTAGGTTCCTTTATCGCGACCAAGCGGGCTGCCAGGGCGCTGCTTGGTACACCTTCTGCACTATAATAGTTCAGGAGGTGTATCTATGAACGTCGCTGCCGGACCTCCTTTTCCCGTGGGTGTCCCCGCCGGCGCCGATGACGTGGTCGACCGTGCCGAGCTGCTCAGTGAGCTAGCCACCCGGCTCCATGCCGGACAAAGCTTGCTGCTGGCGGGCCCACGCCGGACCGGGAAATCCGGCCTCGGCCGTGAGGTGCTCCGGCGGCTGTCGTCCGGCGGAACCTACTGTCCTGAGTTGATAATTCGAGATCTATATGGTATACTCGGGTATGTCTACTACACCTCCGACGAAGTCGCGACGAAGGGGGCGCCCGTTGGCGCCGCTGACCCTGAGCCCCGACGAACGCACCAC
>JAJZWV010000103.1 GCA_021846505.1 Bacillota bacterium | reverse complement strand
CGATCCTGGCGGCGCGCTTCGGTCCGCTGCCAACCGCCGTCCTGGCCCACATCGACCGGCTCGCGGCGGCGCCCGACTGGGATCGGCAGGCGGCGGCGCTCGCCACGGCGGACTCCCTGGACGCGGTGCGCGGGATCCTAGCCCGGCTTTAGCCGCCGCGCCTGAGGCCGCTTCGCCAGCCAGGCCGCGTGGCACGGCCTGCTTGGCTTTTTCCTGCGGGGCGTCCGCCTGCAGCCGTCCCCCTTGCCACGCCATGGACATGACGTTGATCCCGGTGCTATCGGACACATGACCCGCCGCCCTTGGGGAACGTACTGCCGATGGCCGCCTCGCCCCCGGATCGCCGTGCACGTGCCGCCGGCGTTGAGACTTGCCCCCGTAGGGTCATCCCGCCGGGCGGCTGTCCCTCTAGCCCGCCGGGTCGAGGGCGCCGCTTGTTACAATGGCGACACAAGCTTTCGGGGGAGGCACGGCGTGGACGGGCAATCGGCGGCATCCCCCAGTCCCCAGCGGCGCTTTCTCGCGGACGCGGGTCGCTATGCCCCCATCACGCTGGCCCGCGCCGGCGCCAGCCTGGTGGGCATCATCGTCTTTTCTCGGGTGTTCACCGCCGCCGCGTTTGGGCAGTACAGCCTGGTGACTGCCGCCATCGGGGTGTTGGTGCCGCTGCTGGGCGAGTGGATTGCCCAGCCCGTGGGGCGCTACTTCAATGAATACAAGCCGGGCCCGGACGCCGAGGCATTTCAGGACGCCGTGGCCCATCTGGCCTCACGCATGGGCACGTTGGCCGTTTTGGTGGCGGGCGTGGGAGCGTTGTTAGTGTGGGCCTGGTCCGGAGAGGCGTGGCCGCTCTCGCTGCTCCTGGGCGGCGGAGCGGTGGTGGTGGTCCAATCCGTGTCCGTGCTGGTGAGTCCCATCCTGCCCGCGCGCTTTCTGACGACCGCTTACCGCAACTACACCGTGGCCACCGGGGTGGGCGGCCTGGCGCTGGGGCTGCTGCTGGTGATGGTGCTGGGGCGGCAGGTGGCGTGGCTCGCATGGGGCACGGCCGGGATGGGCGCTTTGTTGCTGCCGTATCTGCTCCGCCAGGCCCAAGTGCGCCTAGTGGTCCCGTGGTCCCGCGTGGGCCAGGCCGCCAAGCAAATCCAGCGGCGGTTTTGGATATACGGCGCCCCCATGACCATCTGGTATCTGTTGGGCCATGTTCTCTACAGCGGCGACCGATACGTCATCCAAGCGTTTTGGGGCGCCGCCGCCGTCGGGGTGTACAGCATCAACTACAACCTGGTGAACCGGGGGATCGGGCTTGTCACGGTGCCGCTGGCCACCGCGTCTTGGCCCATCCTCATGCGCCAGTGGGCCGATGGAGAGCACAGGGCTGCCCGCACGACGCTGGCCCACATGACCGAAACGTATGCCCTGGTCGGCGTGGCACTGGTGGGGCTAGTGGCCGCCGTGGGGCAGCCCGTCACCCGCTTGCTGCTGGGCGCGGCCTTTCAGAGCGGCTTCGTCATCTTGGCGCCGGTGTTAGGTGGCCTCGTGCTGCGCGCCGGGGCCAATCTGGGCGCGAAAAGCTTAGAGTTTCACGAGAAGACGCGCTGGATGGTGTGGGACAGCGCCGCGGCTGCCACCATCAATCTGGGATTAAACCTATGGTGGGTGCCGCGCTATGGCTTCGTGGCCGCCGCCTGGGCCGCCCTGGCGGCGTTTGGGGTGTACGCCCTCTTGATATGGTGGCAAGCGCGCCGGCTGCTGCCGTGGGACCTGCCCACCCGGCTGCTGGCGCTCATCCTGCCCGCGGCGCTGCTGGGCTGGCTGGCGGCTCACGGCATGGAGTCGCTGCCGGCGATCGCGGCGTCGCCGTGGCTCCAGACGGCCGCCGGCACGGCGGCCTTTGGGGGCCTGTATGCCGTGGGGATGCTCGCCTGGCGGCGCGTTCCGGGACGTCCCACCTAATTATTCCGCCAAGCCGGGCAGGAGGGTGGCTCCCTCGTCGAACGGGCGGGAGGGCGCTCCCCCCACCTCCACCAGCGGGGGGACGCCCAGTGTGCGCGCGGTGATTTCAGGTTGGATAGTGGTGGCGCCTACGGCAACAGCAGCGCGACCAGCAGCTGTGTTCCCGGCGTGATTGTCCACAGCAACGCGCCGGGCGACCAGCTCAGCGGCACGGTCGTGACCGGCAGCCCCATCAGCAATGACTTGGCCGACGGCGAGGTGGGCGCGCTTTTGCCCACCGGTATCGTGGTGGCCGGGGCGGTCAGCCCGGTTATGGGCACCGTGATGAGTGGGTCGGGCACGGCCATGATGGCCACGGCCAGCGCCACCAACCTGCTGCATCCCGAGTATCAGTTTTGGGTGAAAGACGCCGCCGGCCACTGGAGCCAAAGCGGCTCCTACACGTCGTCAGCCACCCGTATGCTGCCGACGAACAGCGGCACGACGGCGGGCACGTATGAGGTGGTTGCGCGCGCGCAGGACGCGCCCGCCACAGAAACCGATGCGGCAGACGTGGCCAACAAGGCGGCATCGGGCTCCCAAACCCTCCCGTGGTGGTCCGGGCCACCCCGTCCGCGCCCACCTTGGCACCGGGGCACTCCGAGACCCTCACGCTCACCCAGACGTTCACGAACGGCACCGCCACCACCGCAAGCAACCTGGACAACCTGGATGCCACCAGCACCGTGACCAGTGCCAGCGGGCCAGGGGCTTCACCGTGTCGGGCTTCGGCACCAGCGTCTCGGGGCAATACACCGTCGGGGGAGCGCCCACCAGTGCGAGTGGCACGCTGACGCTGTCGGCGGGGGCCAGCGTCCCGCCGGCCCGCACTCGGTGACCGCGTCCGACCCGGATAAGATGGTGCAGACGTCCACCGCCGTGACAGTCAGCGTCGGATCCTAGCCGAAAGCCACTGAGAACAAGCCAGCGAGCTGCCTCTTTGGGGGCAGCCCGCTGGCAGGGTCCAATCTGATGAAGGAGCCGCTGGGTGCGGTCGCCCCAGAGCGCCATGCCCTAAGTCCACTTCACGCGTCGCGACGTGCGGCACGAGCCCCTGGGCTGACGCGCCTCCCATTCTGCGCTGTCACTGCCATGGCACGCTGTTGGTGGTAGCGCAACAGGTATCAGGTGCTCCCTCCAGGCGACGTGGGTCCCCAGCGTGTCGACGCCGGCGGGCCGGTCACGCGGCAGGCATGGCGTGAGCGAGTAAAGTCGCGCCGGCGGCCCACGCGCGGCGAGACAGGAGCGTCCGCAACGCCGGCACAGGGGTGTAGGCTGGGCGCCGGCGGTGGGCGGCTGGTCGGAGCCGCCGGCGTTGGGCCGTGACGTCGAGGTGAACCAGGCCGTCCCGTTGGCCCCGCGGGGGATACTGCCGGATCTCGGCCCGCTCGCGCCCTCAGCGCACTGTCACTCTGCCAACCCGCTCAAAGGCCGTCCGCCCGGACCCGGACCGGGTCGTCATGGTGCGTGCCATATCCCAGCTATAGCGCACGCGCCGCAATCAAAACTTCAGGGCGATCCGCGCGCCGCGCGTGCCGCCCTGGCTATGGACTTCAACATAATCCTGCCGCAGGAAGTCACGGACTGACAGCATGTGAGGGATCGTCCATAATAATCCTCAACGCTTTCGTTATGGAACAGAGGCCACATGGCAAAACGGAAGATGGCTCCTCAAACCCCTAATTCCGTTCCGCCCCTGAAAATTCCGAAGGACTTTCGACGCCTTTTAACCGGCCTAGGCTCAAGCGTAGGCGTGGTAGATGCAGGGTTCAATCCGTCGGTGCGGGGAAGGGGCGGCCAATTTTTCGACTTCACCAACCCCCGCGGAACGGCTCTTGATGAGACGTCCACCCAGCACGGGACGACAGTGATGGCGACAATCCATCGCTACTCGCCGGGCGCCGTGTTACATGGGGCCAAGGTCGGTGGCTCAGACAATGCGCTCAACTCCATTCTAACCATGCGGCCACTTGAATGGTGTCGGAACCAGAACGTCGACGTGGTGAACTTGTCACTGGGATTCCCAATGACTGGCTGCCTACACGGAAACTGCCTCTTGTGTGATCTGGTCAACGCTTTAGTCGACGGGGGCGTTGTCGTCGTGGTGGCGGCGGGCAATCTCGCCAGCGGCGTGAAAGGGGGGCGGACCATTCGCTGCCCAGGCATTGCCGAGCGCGCCCTTACGGTGGGCGCCCTGGATGAATCGGGAGCGCGGTTTGCACCCTACTCCGTAGATACCGTACCTGGTCGTGCAAAGCCGGACGTTCTCGCCCCGGGAACCGTCATCTCAGGCGATGGGACAAGGCATGAGGGAACATCGTTTGCCGCGCCGCTGGTGACAGCAATGGTGGCGAATCTCTGCCCCTGCATAGGATTTCAGCAGGCCGCAGACCTTGTCAGGCAGACCGCGGACAAACGTTTGATCCCAAGTCGGATGCAGGCGTGTTAGATTTCAAGGCGGTGTGGGAGAAGGTGCAGCGTGCAGGACCTGTTAGTGGTTCTGGAGGGGCCCATCGACCGTAAAATCATTGGCCAGCTTGCCACCATTACGTGGGAGTCAGAATTGCTTCCTATCATTGCAGTCACTGTCGCGGACGAGCATGTGGAGATGCTCAAGGCGCTGCCCGGCGTTGTCCGCGTTGAAGAGCCAAAGGTCGGGACCGTGATGCTTTAAGCGGCTTCCGGGTTGCCATCCGCCAGGTTCCGCTGCTGACGTGGGCGCTGGTTTCATGGTGATGAGCCGTTGGGCAACGCGCGGCAGCCTCTTGCGAAGCTGCCAAAACACCCGGCTGTGCCGGTCGGCCAATAGTCCGTGCCTAGCGGCCACGGGCATGGCTTCTTGACCGGGCCCGTCGCCCACTGCTGCCTACCGGGACGCGCTTCTCCTAAAAGGCGCCGCCCTGACTGGGGGTCATCGCACGCCGCCCCGGCGGTGACTGCAGATCTCAGGTCCTGTCGCGCCCGCTCCCGTCGCGACCAGCGGATCCTCTTCGTGCTCAACCAGCTCACATGGCAGCGCCTGATCCCGTGGCCTGTGACCGGTACCCTAACAGCACGAAAACCCCATCCGACTGTCCCCCAGCCATTCGGTCCTTTGAGACCTCACCTCCCGCGCCGCCCACAAACCGGATGAATCGCCTAGCAGGCGTGCGCCAGGCCACCTATTGCCCGAGCGGGAGGTGCCTTGGCTGGTCCGGGATGGCGAGGGAGCGTGACGCGCGGCCGCCATCCTGCTACACTTTCCCGCACGACATGATGCACTCTTGGAGGTGTTCCCATGGCTGACCGGCAATTGGCACCTGCCAGCCGGTGCCTCGCCAGGGGTCCTCACTGGCATCGCCAGCTCTCACATTCCCCCCAGAGCCCCTAAGGGGCCCGTCTGCCCTTTTCGCTGAGTGGACTCCTTCCTCGTTGCTCGTGGCTGCCGAACGAGAAGGTGTCTCTCGCTCTGATCTAAGTGGGGAACGAGGAGAATGCTTGTGCTGAGCCTTGCCCGCCCGATCCCGGCGCGTGCCCAGCGGCCGGTGCGCCGCTTCTACGCCTATTCAGCGTTGCGGTGGCTTCAGCTGACCGCGAGCCTCTGGCTCTTGTACCTAATTCACTTGGGTTGGCCGCTGTGGCAGGTGGGTCTGGCCGAGGTGGCTTTTCACCTCACGTCGCTGGCGACCAACCTGCCCACCGGCTCATTCGCGGACCGCTACGGCCGCCGCACCGCACTGCGCATCGGGCTCGCCATCGCGGCCACGGCGCCGCTGGCCATGATCCTCCTTGCACCCCTGTCGTTCGCGGCGGGGGTAGCCGCCATGGCATATCACGCGCTAGTGTCCTGAATTGCTAATTCGCTTGCAATAGTTTGCGAGGGCCGCGAGGATTTGGTCGGCCGTCTTCACCCAGACATAGGGCCGGGGATGGTCATTCCACGCCGCGATCCACGCCCGGATGTCC
>JAJZWV010000102.1 GCA_021846505.1 Bacillota bacterium | reverse complement strand
CGTTACTGGCCAATGCGTACCTGAACGGGCTGGACACCTACTGGGTCCGCAGCGGGCGCGAGCAGCGGGCGCACTTGGTGCGGTACGCCGACGATATGGTGGTGTGCTGTCAGCGGGAGGCCCCGCATCTACGAACGCCGACATGCGCGCCCGCACGTCTGGAGCGAGACCGCGGCAAGTCCCGGTGCCACGCGGGTCCGGTTGACCGCGGTTGCAAATGGCGTGCGTCGGCGCACCTCGGCGAGGGCGCGGCTATGGGTTTCCCGGGCCGCTACGCCTTCGGCTTGTGGGAACGCGGGGGCAATTCCCGCAGGGGCCGTCCCCGCTCAATCGCGCGCCGGGCGGCGTCGGCGTGGAGCACATGGCGGGCGCGGGTGAGCGCGACGTACAGTAGGTGCGCTTCCTCGCGGTGGTCGGCGTAGCGGGGCCAGCGAAAGTCGCCCGCACACGTGACGGTGGACCACTCGCGTCCCTTGGTCTTGTGGCACGTGGTGAGCACCACCTCGGCGCCAGAGGGCTCGACCGTCTCGGTCCGCAGTTGGCGCACCACCTTCGGCACGCGGTCGCGCTGCTGCTGAATGTAGTCCACCAGTGGGCGATACTCGGCCCCCGCCGGGGTTTCGGCCGCCGCTTGGAGGTCGGCCCAGTCCTCGAAGAGCGCGGGGTCGGGATGGCGCGGCACCCGGCCGCCTTGGATCGTGTGAGCGGCTTCCAGGAGGCCGGCCACCGGCTCCGCGCCGCCCAGGAGGGCGACCGGGGTGTGACGTTCCATGACCCGCACCGCTTCACCCAGCGGGCCGAGCGTGGTGCGGGCAATGTACGCGGCGGGGCCATGGGGCGGCGACCCCGGCCCGTCGCCGACGAGGGGATACGGCGCCCCCATCCGCGTCAGGACGGCATTGGCGGCCTCGGCAATCTCCGGCCCAAAGCGCCACGAGCGGGTCAGCGGCAAGGTGGCGCCCCGCCACCCCGCCAGCGCGTCGCGGGCCCCGCGCCAGCCATAGATGGCCTGATGGGGATCGCCGACCACCACCAACTGCGCCGACTGGTGCCGGAGCACTTCGAGCAAGACCGGATCGGCATCCTGCGCCTCGTCTAGCAAGATCACGTTGTACGGCAGGGCCGGGCGGGAAATGCCACCGCTTCAGATACACATCGTGGGTGATGGGGAACGTACTGGTGGGGTCCTGAGCCTGCCGCCAGAAATAGCGGGTGAGGTCCATCACCGCCTCGACCGCCGCGGCCCGGTCGGCGGGGTCGCGGCCGGCGAAGGCCACGGGCGGCACATGGGCAGGACCGGGTTGCGTGGCGGCGGTGTGCAAGAACGCCGTCAGCGTCTGGGTGACGGCGGCGAGTCCTTGCGCACGGTCCAAGCCCTGTGCCCGGAGGCGGGCGTCGGCCCACCGGGGCCAGGCTTGGCGGATGGCAAAGGGGCTGCTGACGAGGCGTGCGCCGTAAGCGTGGCCGATGGCCGCGAAGGAGAGACTGTGAGCCGTGCGGGCCTCGACATGGCGCGGAAAGCGCGCTCGCGCCTCCTCGGCCACCGAGCGGTTGAAGGCGAGGTAGAGGACGCGGCGTCCCTGGACCGCCTGGGACGCCAACTGCAAGGTCGTGGTCTTGCCGGTGCCCGCCAGCGCGAGGACGCGCAAGGGCTGGCCGGTGGCCATCGCGTCGACGATGGCATCCTGCTCGGTGGTGGGTGCGGGCGCGGCGGACGACCGAGAAGACGAGGAAGAGGTAGCTGGCATGGGATCCGCCCTTTCTGGCGCAGTTGTCCGGAGGCTAACGCGTTCCGGGGCCGAAGCCCCGGTCCGGGTTATGAAGCCTATGACGGTTCTGGCGTAGACGCCATGGCGTGCGGGTGTGCGGTCAACCACTCTTCCGGCGTCAGGGTTTCCACGTTGCGCTGGCCAACGTAGTCCTTGCCGTTATAAGTGATGATGGCCGTAGCACGACAATGGATCGCCGCGAGCCAAATGGGCAGGTCGCCATCATCAGGGATCGTGCCCCGGGCGGCATTTACCTGGGCGCGAGTCGGTTCCCATCGGGAGTAGTCCATGGTACGGGCGTTGCCCATCATGACAGCCCCGAGAATCGGTATCAACCTGGCTAACGGGTCCCGCTTCCGGGACACGAGTCGCAAGAATTCCCGGAGCACCGGCTGGCAGATCACGATTTCCCATTCCCTGCTGACGATGGCCCTCCCTATTAGGGCGGATTTGGTGGGTCGGATTCGACAGTTGATACATGGCATCCGTATCCAGCAACAGTCGGGGTCTAGCGGGACTTTAACACTTACGCGGTAGTACCAACGGAGGGCCCGTGCGGAGACCAAGCGGGGTGCCCCGAAAGGGGCGCCCCGCTTGGCTTTTGCGTCCCAGACCCCCACCCGGCTGGGGCCTGAGACCTGTCCGTGTCGTAGCACCGAACATACTGTGGGCAGGATATCAGGAATTTCACGGGCTATGTCGAAGTTCAGTGGTAGACGTAGCACCGAACAGGAGGGATCCCGTGCGCCTCATGAAGAAGAAGATCAAGGGCCACACCTATTGGTACCTGGTGGAATCCGCCCGGGTGAACGGCCAGCCCCGGATTACCTGGCAGCGCTATCTGGGCAAGCCCGAGGATATTGCCGCCCGCTGGCAGGGCGGGCGGCCCGTCGTGGTGGCCGAGTTCGGCGCCCTGGCCGCCCTCTGGTCCGTGGCGGAGCGCTTGGACCTCGTGGGGATCATCGACCGGGTCGTGCCCAAACGCGCGCAAGGGGTCTCCATCGGGTACTATCTCGTCCTCGCGGCGCTGAACCGCGTGGTGGCCCCCCGGAGCAAAGCCCCGATCGGGGCTTGGTACGACAAGACGTGGCTGCGGCGGGCGTGGGGCATCCCGGCCACGGCGTTTACGAGTCCCGCCTTCTGGCGCGCCATGGAGGCCGTCGACGCCGACGCGCTGGTCGCCATCGAAGACACGGTGGCGGCCGCCGCCGTGACCCGGTTCGGCGTCCCGGTCACCACGCTGGCCTACGACGCGACGAATTTCTTCACCGACATGGCCACCCCGACCCCCAGCACGTTGGCCCAGCGGGGCCACAATAAACAGAAGCGGAACGACCTCCGTCAGGTGAATCTCGCCCTCTTGGCGACGGTGGCGGACCATGTCCCGTTGGTGCACACCACGTATGCCGGGGAGGTCCCCGACCCCACGGCCTTTGGCCAGGCCCTGGACCGGCTCGACCAGCGGTACCGCCAACTGACGGCGCTGACGGGGGATCCCATCACCATGGTGTTCGACAAAGGCAACGTGAGCCGGGCCAACATGGCGGCGGTGTGGGCCCGGGGGTGGTCGGTGGTCAGCACGCTGGTGCCGAGGCACCACCACGATCTGCTGGCCGTGCCGCGGACGGCCTACACGCCGGCGGACCCTGCGCGGTGGCCGGATCTCTTGGCGTACACCACCGACCGGCCGGTGTACGGCCACCCGGGGCGGGTGGTCGTCACGTATAATCCGGCCCTCTGGGAGGGCCAGATGCGCGGCTTCCGCCACCAGCAACTGAAGATAGAGGCGGGGATCCGGACTCTCCAGGACCACCTGGCCCGCTGGCGGGCGGACCCGCCGCCCCGCGGCGGCCGGCGGCCGACGCCCGCGAGCGTGGACGCCGTGCTCCGCCGCCTGGGCCGGGGGCGGGAGCCCGGGCCGTTCCTCCGGTGGACGGGCACCGCCGACGACGCGGGGGCGCTGACGCTCGCTACTCACTGGGACAACGCGGCCGTCACGGCCCACCAGGAGGCCTATTTCGGCAAGACCCTGCTGTTCACCGACCACACCGACTGGACCCCGGCGGCGATCATTGGGGCCTACCGCGGGCAGGGGTCGTTAGAGAATGGGTTTCGGCAGATGAAGGACCCGCACTTTGTCACCTTTGCGCCGATGTTTCATTGGACGGACCAAAAGATTCGGGTGCACGCGGCCTACTGCGTGTTGGCGCTCCTGTTGGCGTCCCTCCTGCACCGGGAAGCGCGGGCGGCGGGGTTTTCGGGGGGGCTGGATGCGCTCGTGGAGACGCTGGCCGACCTCAAGCTGGTGGTGGACCTCCCCGCGGCGGGCCGCCGGGAGCGCCCGACCCTGCGCGTCACGGAACGGACGCCCGCGCAAGGGCCGCTCTTCGAGCACTTTGGGTTGGCGGCGTACCATGAGGCCGTGACCCGATAGGTACTACAGGCCCGCGGCCGACACCCCGCGCCGGGCATGGCGTCCCCGCCCCGCGCAGGCTCAACTGCGAAAGTGCCGCTAGCGGACAACGCCATAACGTTCTTGAAACAGTTCGCGACGGATGTCCGCCAGTTCTTGTTGGACGCTGGTTACGTCGTCATCATCGGCGAAGTGTTGGTTGGCTTGGGCCACGGCCGCCACCAATTCGCGGAACGGCGGGAGCGCCCGCGAGACATCGGCTGTTTGCAGGACCGCAGCCTCCTGGGGATCGAGGGGGGCCACCAGCGCCCCGTCAGCCAGAAGCCCATGCGCCACGGCGGCGTCCGCCGCCGTTAGGCCCCGATAGTAGGCCACCGGCCTGCCCACGAAGAGGGGGGCCAACTCGTCCGGCGCCCGCATGGTGAGGCGCAAGGCGTCGGGGAGCAGGGCGTAGGGGTCGGGCAATTCGCGCCACGGGAGACCCTGCGTGCGGAGTGGGAGGTCCAGCACGAAGCGGAGCCAGAGGTGGCGTGCAGGGCAAGGGCCACCCCACCAACCACCGGCGTGGGAGCGACGTGGATCCGCAGGCGCTCAGGCGTGTCGGTCAGCGACCCGCCTTGCAGTGCGGCCAGGACCCCCTGCGCGAGGTGGTGGGTTGGTGCCCCGCGTTGCGCGAGCCCCCACAAGGGCCGCAGATCCAGGGCCACGCCGCGTGCCGGGAGCACCATCGCGGCCCCAGCGACCTGCCACGCCCAGCCGGTCTCGACGCTGAGGTGCGTTGCGAGATCGGCCGCGAAGGTGCTAAACGCGGACATGGCGAGTCGCGGAAGACACGGCGGCCGTCGCCGGGCGGCACGCGAAGGACAGGGTCGCACTCAGCACGCTGCAGGCGAGGCAGAGCCAACGGTCGCACGCATCGCACCGGTCAAACGCAGGTGCGCCGCATGCGGCGCAAGCCGGGTGGGATTGGAGAGTCATAAGAAGCGCCTCCCAGTAGGTCGGTAGAGAGGGAGCGAGGCAGCGGGCGGGATAGGCTGCGGTGACAAGGTGAAAAATCGACAACGGTAGGTGTCAAGCCCCTGGGGACAGATCAGCACAAGAGATTCAGGCTCCCTGTTTACGGGGGATCCTCGGGGGGATTGATCGCCACGCGGTCGGGCAAGGCCGGCGGTTGGGGCGGGCCAGCCGCATACCGTTCCGGGTGGCGGGCGTAGGCCGCGGCCAGGACGACGGCCCGCTGCCGCTGGACCGCGGGCCCCTGCCCCGATGGACGACTGCCGGCGTCAGCCACCTGAGACCGCTGTGCCGATGCTCCGTATGATACCAGTGAAAAACCGTTGCAACCACCGGCGCGCCGCCGCGACGCTGGGTGTAGTAGCCATCCCTATTTGACCCGCAGTAGACCGTGTGCGGTGTCCACGAATTGCGGTGCCAAAACGGCTGCAGTGGGTGTGACGGCCCCTTCTGTCCTGACCGAAGCCGTCAGAGGAGGGCTTCGCACGGATCCGGCAGCCCTATGTCGAAGCGTGCCGGTGACGGGTCGGCCTTAAGTGGGTCCGTGGCCGGCGGGGTTGCTGCCCAGGCGAAACGCCACACGTGTGGCGTTTGCGTCGAGCATCGAGGAAGGTCGGCGTCCTGTCTGGGCACGGCCCAGCCGTCAAGGCGGTAGGTGTCAAGCCCGTTTAGACAGATTGGGACGGAGAAATCACCGGAGGGATTACGGGGCATCCTCCGGCGGATTAATCCACGTCCGCTCGGGGAGCGCCGGGGGCTGCGGGGGGCCGGCCGC
>JAJZWV010000101.1 GCA_021846505.1 Bacillota bacterium | reverse complement strand
TCATCTACCGGGAAGTTGTCCTGCTGGCGGACCCGGATCACGCCTCCGACCAAGATCGGCGAGGGGTGGTGGCCACCGTCGACCACGAGACCGCCCACATGTGGTTTGGGGACCTGGTGACCATGCGGTGGTGGAACGGGATGTGGCTCAACGAGGCGTTTGCCTCGTTCATGCAGCTGTTGTCCACCGACGACTGGGAGCCGCGCTGGGATGTGTGGACCGAATTTGGGCGGGATCGCGCCGCGGCGCTCCGCATTGACGGGCTGGCATCGACGCGGCCGGTGGAGACACCGGTCGAGCGTGTCCAGGACGCCATGGGCATGGCTAGCGTGCTGACCTACTCCAAGGGTGCGTCGGTGCTCCGCATGATGGAGCAGTACCTGGGCGCCGAGGTGTTTCGCCGCGGCATCGGGGCGTACCTGACCAAGCACAGCTACGCCAACACCGAAGCCAGCGACCTGTGGGACGCGTTAGAGGCAGCCTCCGGCGAGCCGGTGCGGAGCGTGATGGACGCCTGGGTCAAGCAGGGCGGCTACCCGTTGGTGTCGGCCCGGCTGGAGGGGCGCACCCTGCACCTGGCCCAGCGCCGCTTTCTCTACCAGGGGGAGGACGACGGCCGCACCTGGCGCGTCCCGGTGATGGTGGGCATCGGCCGGACCGGCGGGCAGCGCACGGCGGTGCGCACGCTGTTGGGTCCCGAGCCCTCCACGGTAGAACTTCCCGATGACTGGACCTTCGCCACGGTGAACGACGGCGCGTGGGGATTTTACCGTGCGGCTTATGACGCGGCGCTGGCGGACCGGCTCGGGGCCCATCTCGCCGCCCTTCACCCTCGCGAGCGCCTGGCGCTGGCCAGTGACGTGTGGGCCGGCGCCCTGGCGGGCATGGCGCCTCTATCTGCCGCGGCCGCGTTCTGGCGGGCCTGCCGCACGGAGCAGGACCCCGACGTGTGGTCCACGGTTTCCGACGGGCTCGCGCTGCTGGACTTGGTAGCCACCGAGGCGGAGCGCCCCGTGCTAGCGGCGTTTATCCGCGAAATTGCCCGCCCTGCCTTCGACGCCGTGGGCTGGGAGGGGTCCCCCAGCGAGGGCCACCGCCGGACGGCGCTTCGCGCGCGGCTGGTGCAGCTTTTGGGCACGCTGGGCCAGGACCCCGAGGTCCGCGCCGAAGCGCTGACGCGATTTCGCGCCGATGTGGCCGGCACGGCGACGGTGGCACCCGACTTGCTGGCCGCCGTCATGCGGGTGGCTGCCGAAGCTGGCGGGGCGCCCGAGTGGAACGCGATGCGCCGCCGCATGGACAGCGCGGAGACCGCCCAAAGCCGCGTGCGCTACTTGTACATGCTGGCCATGTATCGCGACCCGGCGCTGGTGGAGCGCACCGTCCACCTGTACCTCTCTGATGAGGTGCGCACCCAGGACTCCCTGGGGGCCCTGGCAACCGCGCTGGCCCGGCCTGCGGCGGCGAGGACCCTCTGGAGCGCCGTGGAAAGCCAGTGGGATGCGCTGGAAGCCAAATACCCGCCCATGAGTTTCGGCTATCTCATGACTAGCGTCAGCCAGGTGCTGGACGAATCGCTGGCCGACCGCATCAACCGGTGGCTTGAGGCTCATCCGGTCGGGCCAGCTCAGCCGGTGGTGGCGCAGGCGCAGGAGCTGCAAGCCATTCATCTGGCGTTTCAGCGGCGCACCCGCGGGCACCTGGCGGAGGCGCTGGGGCCCACGTCGGCCTGACGCGCCGCGCCGCCTGCATGAATCCCGGTCCCCTCAACCCTCTGAAAGCCAGGGCATCGACGGATTCCCCAGGGAAGTCCTATCATCAGGATAGGGGCAAGGCGGCGGACGCCCTCCACGGCGAGCAAGCCGCCCCCAGGGGTGCCGAACGTGGCCGGACCATCCTCAAGACAGCGGAGGGGGATCGCCATGACAGCAACGGAGGGTCCCGGACGACCAGCGAAAGCCGGAAGCCAGCTGCTGGGCGGCCCACCTCGGTGGGCGGCCCTCACGGGGCTCACCCTGGTGCCCGTGTTTGTGGGCAAGGCTCTCTACTACCCCACGAGCACCCTGAACGAGTGGCAAGTTGTAGCTGCCATGGCCATTGGGGCCGCGGCGGGTGGGCTGCTGCTGGCGCTGGCGTGGTCCGCCGCGCGCGGCAACCATCCGATTCTGGATGTGTGGGGCCGGCGCGGCGTCTTTCCCCTGGCCGCGCTGTGGATGCTGTGGGCAGCCGTGATGGGGATGATGAACGCGCTGTGGATTGGGGAGGTGCTCAGCGTGGTCCTGCCGGGCCCCCCCGTCGTCTGGACCCTGGCGCTGGGGGCGGCGGCGGCGGCCCTGGCCCTGTGGTGGCGAGCTGGGCACGGTGTGGCGGTTCTGGCGCTGGCGGTCCTGACGGCAGCGGCCGCGATGGCCGTGGCGCCGCACGTGGCGGCCGCCAGTGCGCCGCTTCGGTGGCGAAGCGCCGACGGCCAATGCCTCGGATGCATCGGGCCCCTTCCCACCTCGACTGCGCCTCCGCTGGCGCCGGCGTGGCCTTACTTTTGGCAGATGCTGGTGAATACTGCCGCACTCACTGCGGCGGCGGTGCTCACCTGGGTCCCGGTCATGGGGGTGGGCGGCGGCGGCCGCGGAAGCGAAACCCGTTGGCGGCCGCTCACCGCGGCCGCCGCGGTCACGGTTTTGGCGTTCCTGCTGGTGTGGGCTGGGCAGTCGGTGTTTGCCAGCGTAATCCCATCGAACCCGGCTTCCGGACTCCTGCGACTGAGCGGCCCGGGACCGTGGCGGGACCTGCTCGTGGCCGCCATCACGGGGGGGGCTTGGCTGTGGCTGACCACGGTGTGGGCGGCTGGCCCCCCCACCCTGGCGCTGTCGGAGAGCGTCAAGGGGTGGCTCGCAGGGCTGGCGGCGGCCGCCGCGCTGGCTGGCGCCTGGGCGCTCGATCCTTTCTTTCCGCCGCTGCCGCAGGCATATCGCCTGTATGGGGTGCGGCGCGTTTTCTCCATCAACTTCGCGCAGAGCGACGCCGGCCTCCGCCTGCTGGGTGCCGCCTATCTCACTGCGCCGCTGATCGTGGTCCTGGCCTTGGCGTGGGCCATCGAAGCCTGGGCGCCGTGCCGCCGGTGGGGGCTCAGACCCCTCAGCGGCGGTGTGGCGGCGATCATTTGGGGATTGGCCGTGGCAGTGTCCACCCGGTGGATGACGGGATTCGGCCAATTTACCGCGGGGCCCCTGCTGAACCGCTTGGTGCCCAGCTTCACTCGCGACAGCAACTTGCTGGCCAACGCCGACTGGGCGCTGGCGATTGCAGCAGGAGCGGCCCTCGTCCTGTACATCGCGGCCGCAGGCATTGCCCATCGCGCGGCCGTGGCGAGAGTGAGGTACTCTAGGCGCGAGAGTCTCAGGGCGAAAGTGTGAAGGAATGCAGGCCGGGGAAGCAAGGGGGCTATCGCGATGAGCTTCAGAGCCCCCGGCGTCGCACTGCGCCGGGAGTGGGTCTGGCGGTGGGCACTCACGCACCCCGGGCCGACTTTCACGCTGGCCGAAGCGGCCAGCGCCTTAGGGCGCTCTCCCAGAGTGGTGCGCACGGCGCTGTCCGGACTGCTGCGAGCGGGAGCCCTCGCGGAAGAGGACTCGACCTTTCACATTGTGCAGCGCCACGTGGGCCGAATTGCCTGGGCTACGTACCACCGGCCCAAAGTGCTCGGCGCGCTGGCCCTGCGGCTTCCGACGGCGGAAATTGAAAGCTTAATGGTGCCGGCCGCCACGTTCACTGGGTCGTCTGCCGTGCGGCTGCGCCTGGAGCATACGCCCGCGGATGCCAGCGAGGTGTGGGTGTACGCGGCCGCGGATCGCTGGGCCGCTATCGCACGGCGCTTCGACAGCTTTCGCTGGCCGGTCGCACGGCGGCATCTCGTCAACTTGCGCGTGTGGGAGCCTGACCCGTGGCTGCCATTACATCCGCTCCCATGGGACCAAGTGTGGGTTGACTTATGGCAGTGCCCCGCGTGGTGGTCGGTCCCCTACTTGCAGACGGTGGAGGCGCAGCTCGCAACATGAGCCATGAATTTTATCATACGGAAGTGACAGAGCGGAGCTGGCGCATGCTTCAAGCTTTCCAGGGCCAGTTCCCGTTCACCTTGATCGGCGGCTGGGCCGCGTGGTGCTACACGGGGGGCCCGAAGTCGCGCGACATTGACGTTATCGTGAGCTATCCGACACTGGGCAAGCTGCGCCTGGAGTACCCGCTCGTCAAGAACGATCGCCTGCGGAAGTATGAAGTGCCGCTTGATGGCTTCGACCTGGATGTCTATGTGGAACACTACTCCACCACGCTGGCCGTGCCGCCCGAAGCGCTGCTCGAACGGACTTTCACGATGCAGGGTTTTGCGGTCCCGCCGGTGGAGGCGCTCTTAGCCCTGAAGCTGGGCGCATGGGTGGACCGCCGGGCCTCAATTCACGGGGCCAAGGACTTGGCCGACATCCGGGGGCTCCTTCCCTTGCTGGACCGAGGCCGCTGGGCCGCCCTGCCGCAGGACTACGGGCTGTCTCGAGGCCAGGTGGCCCGATTGAGCCAAGCCTGGGCAGCGCTCGCGCCCCTGGTTCCCCGCCGTGTGCGCGAGAAGGCTGGCCTGCCCGATCCTCAGCGCGCTCGGCCCTCGGTCGATCCTTGCACCTGACGCCCCCTAGTCGGCGCGCACGGCCCTCTTCCCGGTGTGGGTGTCTTGCGCTTGCCTCCTCGTCGTTCTCGATCGTTCTCGATCGTTCTCGCCCGTTCTAGGATGGTATTGGTGACCGAACTGAATCACGGATGACGGGTTGCACCCCCGAGAGTTCCCGCGCGGTCAGGTCCCGCAGAAAGCCCGCCCAGAACTCCCGGGGCTCACCGGTCCGCACGTCGCACGCCAGCACCTCGCGGTCTCCGAGGCCATTGACGCCGGTCGCCGCGACGCAGGCCAGGCTCAGCCCCCGGTCTCCCTGTGAACCTTCAGCAACTGGGCGCCAACCCACACGCAAGGATAGGGGCCGGGGCGCGGCCGCCGGCGCAACGCCGTCACGCGCTCGTCCAGCCCCGCGCAGACCCCGGAACGCGCGGTTTTTGCCCGGTCCTCCCCGGCGCTTGAGCCAGCGCGTCGACGTCGGTCTCCATGAGTATCATATGCATCTCTTACCTCACAAGGTGCTGGATATCATTGACGCCCGGAACTGTTACTCACCCTCCGGGTGAGCCAAGTCGCACAGCCCCAGTGACTCCTCGCTGGACACACGCCGGTCACCTCCCCCGCCGCGGCGGCCCTTGCGGCCCACCACTTGGGTTTGCGAAGGACCGTGAGACGCCACGGCAGCGCAGTGCGCTCTCCGGCCAGGACCGTTCAGTGGTGGCATCGCCGATCTCTTGGCGCACCTCCCGGTCCGTCGTTCTTCGAGTTCCTCGAAGTCGGCCGCGCCACGTGGTCAATCCGCACAGGAGCGTCATGATTGCGAATGTTTCGTCACGGTGGCCAGTAGTCGACGGGGGTTTTTCATACACCTTGACCGGTGCTCGCATGTGGAGCTGTCACCCTAAATTGAGGGTATATCACGAGGCGCGGGCTGGGGCGTGATGCGGCGTGATGCAGCATGATGCGGCATGATGCGGCATGATGATGAACTTTTGCAGAGGGAGATGATGGCTTGTCCGCTCGCGAAGGACAGCCCGAATTAACTTTTCGGTCGATGGCGGGCAAAAGTGGCGGCCTCTTTGTGCTCATCGTGCTGGTGGCGGCGCTGCCAGCATTTCTGGAAGGCTTCGACGCGAACCTGTACCTGTTCGGGTCGCCGTTCATCGTGCACAACGTGCATGCCACCGCGGCCTTTCTGGGCACCCTGGCCACAGGCTATGCCCTGGGCATTGCCGTGTTCAGCATCGTGGGCGGCTATCTGTTTGACACGTTCTCCGTCAAAAATACGATTCTGGTGTCCGTGGCCATCTTCGCCATCTTCACCGTGCTGACGGGCTTCGCCGCCAGCC
>JAJZWV010000047.1 GCA_021846505.1 Bacillota bacterium | reverse complement strand
CCCACCGGCGCCGAGGTGGCCGACGCCGTGAGCGCCACCGACCCCGGTGTCACCGTCGGCCCCCCGGCCGCCAGCACGGCTGCGGCTGGCACCACACTCATCCACACCAAACTGGACGCCAGGGTCAAAGCACGAATGCCCCGGCTGCGTGAAGCCAACATCAATTATTCCTCCCGCCGTCTCCTCAAAATGAGGGGATGAGCCGCCTCTCCAACATCGCATGGCGCCAAAATCCGCCAGGCATCACTGGATAGTATACCGAATCTTGTGGATCCAGGAAATTTCCTGGCCCCAATTTCCGATGGGCCGTGCGGCGGGGATGGCGTCCGCCACGCAAGCCGTATGAAATGCCGCGCCACAGGGATCCTAACAGCGAGGTGATGGCGTGGGCAAAGTCATAGGACGGTTTCAAGACGCAGGCCGGGCCGAGCGCGCGATCGAAGATTTGAAGCACGAAGGGTACTCCGACGGCGCCGTGTCGCTGGTGGCGAAAGACCCCCGCACCGGCAAAGTCGCCCAGCACGCCGGCGGCCAGCGCGGCCCGGCCCGTGACAGCCTCTGGGATGGCACCGCCATCGGGGCAGGCGTCGGCGCGGGCGCAGGCTTGCTGGCCAGCGCCGGTCTCCTGATTGTCCCTGGCATTGGCCCTATTTTAGCGCTGGGCCCGCTGGCGGCCACTCTGGGCATGGGCGCAGCCGGCGGCTTGGCGGGGGCCTTTATCGACTGGGGCGTCCCGGCCAACGAGGGCCACCGGCTTCAGCAGGATGTGGAGCGGGGCGAGGCCATCGTCCTGGTGGACTCGCCCAAAAGCGATCGGGCGGCCGACATTTTAAAGCGGCACACAGACCACGTGCAGGTAATTCACTAGCACGGCCAACAGCAGGCAAGCCCGCCGCCGCGCGGGCTTGCGGCCTGGCTCGCGCCAGTCACTCCCACTCGATGGTGCCCGGCGGCTTCGACGTGATGTCGTACACCACCCGGTTCACGGCGGCCACTTCTCCCACCAGGCGTGTCGCCAGCCGGTCCAGCACCTCATGCGGCAGCCGCACCCAATCCGCGGTCATCCCGTCATCGCTGGACACTGCCCTCACGATCACGGTTTCGCCGTACGTCCGATGGTCCCCCATCACGCCCACGGACCGGATGCCCGGCAGCACGGCAAATGCCTGCCAAATCTCACGGTCCCACTCCGGGCCGGCCAACTCCGCGCGCACGATCGCGTCGGCCTGCCGCAGCACCTCGAGCCGCTCCGCCGTCACCTCGCCCAAAATTCGGACGGACAGGCCGGGGCCAGGAAACGGCTGGCGCCACACCAAGGCGGAGGGCAGCCCAAGGGTCTCACCCACCTGCCGCACCTCATCCTTAAACAGCAGCGACAGCGGCTCAACTAAGCGGAAGGCCACGTCGTCCGGCAAGCCCCCCACGTTGTGGTGCGACTTAATCGTGGCCGCGCCGCCGCCACCCGACTCAATCACGTCGGGATACACCGTGCCCTGGATCAGGCACTCCACCCCCTCGGCGTGCGCGCGCGCGGCTTCTTCAAACACGCGAATAAACTCCCGCCCCACAATGCGCCGCTTCTGCTCAGGGTCCACAATCCCCGCGAGTGCAGCCACGAACCGGCCGCGGGCGTCGATCACCGTCAAATCCAGCTCGGGAAAGGCTCGGCGCACCTCTTCGACTTCCCCGGCGCGCAACAGCCCGTTGTCCACCATCACTGCGTGCAGGCGGTCGCCCAGCGCTCGCTGGGCCAGGGCCGCTGCCACCGCAGAGTCCACCCCTCCCGACAGCGCCACCAGGGCTTCGGCGCTGCCCACCTCCTCTTGGATGCGTGCCACGGCGTCCGGGACGAAGTGGGAGGGGGTCCAGTCTTGCGGCACGCCAGCCACGCGCACCAAAAAGTTTTCCAGAAGGGTGAGGCCCGCCTCGGTGTGGCGCACTTCGGGGTGAAACTGCACCCCCAGGACCCGCCCATCCGCGCGGGCAATTACCGCGGGCCCGCACTCCGGGGTGGACGCCAAGAGGCGATAGCCCGCCGGCAGCCGGCGCACCTCGTCCCCATGCGACATCCACACCGTGCTGGTGGGCGGCATCCCCTGCAGCAGCGGGTGCACCGGCTCCTTCAGCGTGAGGGGGGCCCGGCCATACTCCCGGCGGAGGGCAGGCACTACCTCGCCGCCTTCGGCGCGGACGACCGCCTGCAGTCCGTAGCAGATGGCCAGCACCGGCACCCGCCCGTCCAGCCAGGCCGGGTCGACGGCGGGCGCATTTTCGTCATATACGCTCATCGGCCCTCCCGACAGCACCAGCGCGGACGGGTCGACCTCGGCCAGGCGCTCAGCAGCGCGGCGGGCCGGAATCACTTCGCAAAACACGTGCTGCTCGCGGATGCGGCGCGCAATCAGCTGGTTGTACTGGGCACCAAAATCCACAATGACGACGGGGCCGTGGCTCACGCCTCTCCCTCCTGGATCAGGCGGCAGACGTCGGGCAGGTTGCGATAGCGCTCATCGACATCCAAGCCGTAGCCCACGACAAACTGGTCGGGAATCTCGAATCCCTTGTAGTGAAGCGGCACGGCCACCTTGCGCCGATCGGGCTTGTCCAGCAGCGTGCAAATTTTGAGGCTCAGCGGGCCCCGGGCCTTTAGGTGACCAAACAGGTAGTTGAGCGTCAGCCCCGTGTCCACAATGTCCTCCACAATGAGGACGTGGCGGCCATCCACACTGTGGTCCAAATCCTTTTGGATCTTCACGATGCCCGACGACCGGGTGGACTCCCCGTAGGACGACAGCGCCATAAAATCCATGGTGAGCGGCAATTCAATCTGGCGCGCCAAGTCGGCCGCAAACATGAAAGCCCCCTTGAGAATCACAATCAGGGTCAGTGGCTTTTGCTCGTAGTCCGCGGTGATGCGGCGCCCCAGCATCTCAACCTTATGCGCAATCTGGTCGTGCGTCACCAGCGGCTCGAGGCGTTCGCCTGGATGCGGTGCTGCCATTCCCGCCATGCCTTTCACTCCTCCCGTTCACCGTGCCATTCAGCGGCGCGCGGCCGCTCGCGCCCCGGCCACTGCCGAGCGGGGGGCTGTGCCGCCGCCGTGCGCTGCCGGCGCACCCACGCCTGCCCCCGGAAGTGGCTGGCGGCGTCGGTCGCGCCGGGTGAGTCCGCCCCCTCGGATTCGGGTCGGCCCGCCCCAGACGCCCCCAGCAGCGCCTGCCGCACGGCGGCCAGGGACTGCCCCGCTTGCAGCCGCCGGCTCACGTCCTTCAGCCGCTCAACATCCTGCCAGGAGTATTGGCGATGGCGGCCGGCGGACCGCTGCGGCTCCACCAGCCCCCACCGCTCGTAGTATCGAATTTGGCGCGCGGTCAGCCCGGTCGCTTCTTCCACAGCGCCAATAGACACCGGGCCGCTCCCCTCCATGCCAATCCCTCCCGAGCGCCCTTGGGATTTCGGGGCGGTGCGCTCTGGGGCTATTGTATGCGATTGTACACATCGCCGCGGCTCGCCCCGGCGCCCCCCACCATAAAAAGAGGCGGGGTGAGCCCCACCTCTTCATTTGGGCAAAAAACTTTGGCAGTACGCCGCCCATCCATCCGGCGCGCGGCCTTCCAGCGCCGGGGGCGAAAGGCGCCCCCCTCCCATCGCCAGCTCTTTCAGGGCACATCGATGGCCGCACTCATTGTAGCGGCACCGCACCACGGTGCACTCCACCACTTGGTTGGCCACCGGCCACTAGGCCTCGCCGGTGCGCGCCAAGATGCCCTGGCGCTCTGCCAGATGCCGCTCCAGCCGCCCAATCTCCTGGTGCGCCTGCCCCAACTTGTACGACATCTGCTGCAAGTCGTCCTGCATTTTGTCGAGGCGATCTTCGCGGTGCCCGTTGGCTCGATTCATGCCATCGACCAGCGTCCGCATCATCGCGGCCTGCGACTCCATCAGCGCCAAAAGGCGGCCGACCGTCTCTCGCCCCTCGGGCCCATCCGGCTCGAGCCAGCCGCGCAGCGCCCGGACATCGCGAGCCCCGAGCCGCCGAGCGCGGCCATTCATCCGCGGCCCCGCCATGTCTCCGCCAGCCGGCGCGGAGCGCCCCGCCTCGTCTGCCTCCACCCGCCGCATGATGGGCTCCAAGCCACCATCCCATGCCAGCACATCGTCGGTCTTCACCAGATACGGTCGGCCGGCCACGCCGGTCTTGCGGTCCGCCGGCAGCACCCCCTGCCGGATCGCTTCGCGGATGCGCACCGCTACTTCTGGCGAAATGCGCTCAATCTCACCCAGCGTCACGTCCATGATCCTCCCCTTGGGGAGTTCCCCCCTTCGATTTAACGAGATCCTGGCCGGCCATCAGGATGCCCCGCCCGCCGTTTCTCTATCCGCCATTCCCGGCTATTGTTGCAGTTGGATCTCACCATGTTGGCGGGCTGGTGTAAAGAACAGATGCAGGATTGGGGTATTCTTGGAACTCCCCACAAGACAGCAGGCTCCCCGATGAATGGGGAGCCTGCTGTCTTGTGGGACCCTGCTACATCATCATGTCGCCCATGCCCGGGTTGGGCATGGCCGGCTCTTTCTTTTCCGGCTTGTCGGACACCAGGCACTCGGTGGTCAGCAGCATCGCGGCAATCGACGCGGCGTTTTGGATGGTGGTGCGCACCACTTTCGCGGGATCCACCACACCGGCCTTCACCAGGTCCTCGTACTCCCCGGTCGCCGCGTTGTAACCGACCGTGCCCTCTTCCGCCTTCACGCGGGACACCACCACCGATCCCTCGGCGCCGGCGTTCTCGGCAATCTGGCGCACGGGATCCTCCAAGGCGCGGCGCACAATCTCCACGCCCACTTTCTCGTCTCCGTGAGCGGACTGGGCCAGCTTTTCAATGACGGGCAACGCGCGGATCAGGGCAGTGCCGCCGCCAGCGACCATGCCTTCTTCGACCCCCGCCCGGGTGGCGGACAGCGCGTCCTCAATGCGAAGCTTCTTTTCTTTCAGCTCCACTTCGGTGGCCGCCCCCACCTGGATGACCGCGACGCCACCGGATAGCTTCGCCAAGCGCTCCTGCAGTTTTTCCTTGTCGTAGTCCGACGTGCTGTCTTCGATCTGGTTCTTCAGCACCTGAATCCGCTTCTTGATAGCGTCCGACGTGCCGCTGCCGCCCACTACCGTGGTTTCCTCTTTGGCTACCTTGATCTGGCGTGCCTTGCCCAGCATATCCAGCGTGACGTTCTCAAGCTTCAGCCCAATGTCCTCGGAAATCACCTGGCCGCCAGTGAGAATCGCGATGTCCTCCAGCATGGCCTTGCGGCGGTCGCCAAAGCCGGGCGCCTTCACGGCCACAGCCGTCAGCGTGCCCCGCAGCTTGTTGACCACCAAGGTCGCGAGCGCCTCGCCCTCCACGTCCTCCGCGATAATCAGGAACGGGCGGCCGCGCTGCACCACCTTTTCCAGCACCGGGAGCAAGTCTTGGATGGCCGAGATTTTCTTGTCCGTGATAAGGATCAGCGGGTCGCTCAGGATAGCTTCCATCTTTTCCGTGTCGGTGACCATGTAGGGCGAGACGTAGCCGCGGTCAAACTGCATGCCCTCCACAGTCTCCAACGTGGTGCCCATGGTTTTCGACTCCTCCACGGTGATGACACCGTCCGCGCCCACCTTTTCCATGGCCTCGGCGATCAGCTTGCCGATTTCCGGGTCGTTGGCCGACACCGACGCCACCTGGGTGATGCTGTCGCGGCCCTTGACGGGCTGGCTGACTTTCTTGATTTCGGCCACGGCGGCATCCACGGCCTGCTCAATGCCCCGCTTGATGCCCATAGGGTTGGCGCCCGCAGTCACGTTCTTCAAACCCTCGCGCGTCATGGCCTGCGCCAGCAGGGTCGCGGTCGTGGTTCCGTCACCGGCCACGTCCTGAGTCTTGGTGGCCACTTCTTTGACCAGCTGCGCCCCCATGTTCTCAAAGGGGTCCTCCAGCTCCACTTCGCGCGCGATGGTCACCCCGTCGTTGGTAATCAGGGGTGCGCCAAATTTCTTTTCCAGCACCACGTTGCGGCCCTTGGGGCCCAGGGTGACTTTGACCGCGTTGGCCAGCTTGTCCACACCCCGCTCCAGCGCGCGGCGGGCCTCCTCGTCATAAATCATCTGCTTCGGCACAATATGGCCTCCCTATCCATCTGAGTTTCCTCGCGGCTGCCTGTTGGCTGCCACTCGGGTCTGGAAGCTTTAGACAGCGACGTTGGCCGTTTCCAGCACGGCGACCAAGTCCATCTCGCTCAGCACCAAAAGCGCACGGTCCCCGACTTTGAGCTTGGTGCCCGCTCCGGGCGTGAACAGCACGATGTCGTCGACCGCCACTTCCACCGGCACCCGCTGCCCGTTGGCGAGCCACCGGCCGGCGCCCACCGCCACCACTTTGGCTTTTTGCGGCTTGTCCTTCGCCACATCCGGCAGCACGATGCCGGAGGCGGTTTTCTCCTCCTCCACAACCTCGACCACGACCTTATCGGCCAGCGGACGGATGTCCATGCTCCCTGCCTCCTCGGAAAGGTGTTGATAGGCACTTGTTAGCACTCACCCCAGTCGAGTGCTAACGGTTCCAGGCCTACTATAGCGAGCCGGTGGGCAAAGTCAACACCGCCGGCGCCAACTTTTTTTGGAGGCGGGATGTCCGCCGCCTACGGGCGGTGCCGGGTGCGGCCAGCGGCCAGATCCAGGAGATGGGGCAGCACCGGCTCCAGCACGGCCAAGCCATCCTCCACAGCGCGAGGGGATCCGGGGAGTGCCACCATTACCAGGTCATCCACCACCCCCACCACCTGGCGCGACAGCATGGCCGCCGGGAGCTGCTTCCGCCCGCTGGCCCGGAGCGCCTCGGCGATGCCCGGCACGACGCGCGTGGCCACGCGGGAAACTGCCTCGGCGGTGATGTCGCGGGGGCCCAGACCGGTGCCGCCCGTGGTGAGCACCAGGCGGACACCGCGAGCCTTTAAGCCATACAGCGTGCCAATCACCCGGTCCACGTCATCGGGCAGCAGGATTCGGGCTTGGAGGATAAAGTGCCGCGCGGCCCAAGCAGCCAGCACGTCGCCGCTCGAGTCGTCGCGATGGCCGTGGTATCCCGCGTCGCTGGTGGTGACAACGGCGGCCGCCACCCGCTCAGCCATCGGCGTCCGCCCCTCGCGTCCAGGTGCCACTGCGGCCGCCCGTTTTGCTCAGCAGCTGAATCGGCCCCACCACCATGCCTCGGTCGCGAGCCTTCAGCATGTCGTACACCGTGAGGCAGGCGGCCGCGGCGCCGGCCAGCGCCTCCATTTCCACCCCCGTGGGCCCGCGCGTGGCTACCGCAGCCTCGACCCGAATGCGGTCGTGCTCCAGCGTGAGCTCGATCGAAACCCCGGTGAGGGCCAGGGGGTGGGCCAGCGGAATCAGGTCGGCGGTGTGCTTCGCCCCTTGAATACCCGCCACCCGGGCCACCGCCAACACGTCGCCCTTCACGGCGACCCCCTCTCGCACCAGGGCCACCACCTCGGGGCGGGTCACAACCCAGCCCTCAGCGCGCGCCGTGCGAACCGTGTCTGGCTTGGCGCCCACATCAATCATGTGGACCTGGCCGCCCACGGTCAGATGGGGCAATCCCTGCTTGTCCGCCACTGCCACCTCCTCATGCTGTTCGGTTCTGACTGGCCTGGCCCTATCATAGTCTCACACGGCTCAGGACCGCCGAGAGGGGGAGTCGCATGCGCCGGCGACCGGCCGTGGCCGCGGCGGCGGCTGCCTGCGCGGTCGCGGCGCTGGCCGCGCTGGGGCGCGCCAGTGCGCCGGCCGTCTCCCGAGTGCCCACCACGTCGCGGATGGTGGCGCTGACGTTCGACGATGGACCCGCTGCGCCCTACACGGCGCAGATTTTATCGTTGCTGGCCCGCTACCACGACGCCGCGACGTTTTTCGTCGTGGGCCGCGAGGTCAAGCAGTTTCCGGAGTTGCTGCGCCAGGAGGTGCGGGACGGGATGGAAGTGGGCTTGCATGGCATGACCCACTTAAATCTCCACACCGTGGGCGCCTCCAACATCGTCCGTGATGCCCAGCGGGAGCGCCAGTATCTCAGCACCGTGGTGCCCGCAGCCAGCCTCTCCCGGCTTTACCGCACCCCCTATGGCATGAAAAACCCCCGGCTGGAGCGGGAGCTGGCGGCCGCTCACCTCACGCTGGTGCTGTGGGACGTCGACACGCGGGACTGGGCCCGCCCAGGTGTCGCCTACATCGTGCGGCAGGTCGAGCACTTGACGAAGCCCGGCAGCATAGTGCTGTTTCACGACGGCGGCGGCAATCGGTCGCAGACCGTCGCGGCGCTGGCCATCCTGCTGCCTTGGCTGAAGCGCCAGGGCTACCAGGCCGTCACGGTGCAAACCCTCGTGCAAGCCGCCAGCGGCTGACCTCCGCCGGCTTCCGCCTTCCGCCGCGCGCACACTGGCCCCGCGGATTGGAGTACCATGGAGCCAAGCGGGAAATCCCGCGCGAAGGCAGGTGATCCATGATGGGGATGGGGGGACCCGGACGCTGGCTGCTTTATGTAGTGGGCGCGGTCGTCGCGGTGTTTGTGCTGGGGGCACTGGCTAATCTGGTGCTGTGGGCGGGATCGCTGGTGCTGCTGGGATTGGTGGGGTGGGCAATCTGGCGACTCGCACCGCGCCACCCTTGGCTCGCGGCTGCCCTCGCCGCCCTGCTGGCGCTGTACTTAGCCCGGGTGGTGCTGGGGATGTGGCTCGTCCTGTGGCCGTGGGTGCTGGCTGCCGTGCTGCTGATTGCGCTGTGGGACGCCTGGCAGCGGCGGAGCATGCGGCCCCGGCGCTGACAGCTAGCCGGGCGTGGTCAGCGCCCGGATGACGCCGGTCGCAGCCAGCGCCTCATCCACCAGCGCGGCCACGGGCTGCGCGGCATTTAGCGTGACGTGCCCCAGCGGCGCCTTGTCATACAGCGCTTGCAGCTCCTGAGCCCGGGCCCAGTGCCACCCATCCGCTTCGCCTTCCCCCCGGGCGGCCAGCCGATGGTGCAGCACACTGAGGGGGGCGTCGAGCCGGATCACACTCACGCTGGCTCCGGGAATCACCGCCTCCAGCTGGTGCAACGCCGACTCCGACTCCACCACCTGAGCCAGCACCAGGCACCGCGCACCGGCAGCGCGGTACACGCCCCACGCCGACTCCAGGTTGGCCAGCAGCACCCCTTCGCCAAAGGGATCCCCCGGCGACGAAGGGTGAACCTCTGTCAGCGCATCGCCATCCACAAACGCGGTGGGCAAGCCTTCGTCCACCAGGGCATCGGCCAAGGCGCTGGCGACGGTGGTTTTCCCGACGCCGACCGGCCCGGTGACCAGGAGAAGCGGCACCCCGCGCCACCATTCAAGCGCGCGGCGCTCCGCCTCTTTGACAAACGCGTCTTTGCCATCTATGTAGGCGTCCAGCCGGTCCGGGAAGCGGGCGGCCAGGATGCGCTTGAGCTCGGCGTACGTGTCCCGCACATCGGGCCGATGGCGCAGATAGTCGCGAAACGCCAGATGACGCGCCACTTCAGGGTGCCCCACCTGATAGGCGTGGACGTGCACTTGGTGGACGCCGGAGCGCGCATCCGCCTTGACGAAGTAGCGGCGGCCCGGGATGCCAAACTCGCCCCGGCCCTCGTAGCCCATCCGCTCCAGGGCTGGGCCTATGCGGTCCAGCGCCGCCACATCCCGCACCACCGGCATCATGTCGATAATGGGCTTGGCAGCCAATCCGGGCACCGCCGTGCTGCCAATGTGGTGCACGTACACTACTTCGGCCCCCAGCGCCCGGTGCATGGCGCTGGCCGCCGCCTCAAACTGTGCGCCCCACGTCCGCTGGTGGTCCGTCACAACCACCTGCCGCCGGTCCTCCTGTGCCATGTCTACCTCCCTGGCATGTCTACAGCACAAGCTCGTACGGTAGCACGCCAGGCGCTGTCCGTAAAGGGGCCGCGCTTCCAGCTGACCACTCCTGGCCCCCTGGAGACGTGTGGCATGTGAAGCAGGAGATGAGCGGCAGCCCGCCCAATCCGTTGATGGTCGGTGGCTGGGCCCATGGAAGCGTCAGCGGCGCGATTTCCCCTGGGCCGCCTCGGCCGCGATCATCGCCTCGCGGGCCGCGGCAGAAAACGGCAACGCTTGATGCGCAGAGGCGCCCAGCGCGGTGCACCGTCGGGCGACACATGGCGCACATCGGGTTGGCGGCGAGGTCCGCCGGCTGACCAAGCGTCTGCACGGCGACGCCCACCTCCGCTGCCAGTCCCCCTCATGACCGCCGCTCCGCGGGCGGGCGCCTCCAACCCCAGATTGCGCATGCATCAAACTCTCTCTCGCTGGCACGTCAGCCCAGGGTGGACAGGAAGTCGGCTGACGCGTGCCCAAGCGGTCGGGGCCGGACCCGCCTTTGCCGCTGCCGTCTGGTGCTTCATGAGCAGCCCGCTTCTGCGCCACACGTGGCTTCTGTCCTTCACGGCCACCGGACAGTCCAGGAGCGTGCCCGTCTGCAACTTGGTGTGCAGTTCCCCAGCGTCTTGCGGCTGGTGGACGACGTCCGCCGTGTGCCGCGCCTTCGTGGGATGCAGCGCCGGTGAAGGCCGGTGCCGCCCACCTTGACTCGCTCCCGGCGGGTCCCTTCTGCCCTGCGACGCCGCCCAACGCCGCCACGCCACCTCACTCGCTCCCACCGCTTCTCCGGACGGGCTCCCCGATCGCGCGTCATCCGAATCCGACAGCGCTGGGTGCACTGGCCGCCTGAGCCTGCTAATCTGTCCCCGACAGGGAAAGGTGGTGTGCCCCATGGTGATTACCTCGCACGCTCCAGATGGGTATCAGTGCCCTTTCTGTCGGATTGCATGCGGATTCGAAGAACCTGGCCGCGGCACCAAGCAGCGCGACGTCGTCTATCGAGACAGTTGGGTGACTGTATTCATCGCGAACAAGTGGTGGCCCAACAACAAGGGTCATGTCATGATCATACCAAATAATCACTTTGAAAATCTATACTCACTACCGGACGAGTACGGCACTTATATCCACAGAGTCACTAAACTGATAGCGCTTGCTATGAAGGAGTCATACCTATGCGACGGCATATCGACACGCCAGCACAACGAACCAGCCGGAAACCAAATTGTGTGGCACTACCACCTTCACGTGTTCCCTCGTTATTCGAATGATCAGCTATATTCAAGCACCGGCTACTATACTGACCCGGAAGAGCGGGTTGAATACGCTGCGCGGCTGCAGCGTTGGATAGAAAGGCACGACTCGGACCGGAAGGTCTCGCGCGTGCCGTGAGGGGGCCGATGCTTGGCCCGCCCAGACGACTCCCGCGGGTGCTGAGGCGCGGAGGCGTGCTCGTGCTGCGACCGCCGCCGATGGCGATTGGCCGGCCGATGGGCCATGGCAACACACCATTTTTGCTCTTCAAGTTGAATACCCCCACCTGTATGTGTATTGTGAAGTCGTTGCCGCCGGATCGTGGACCAAAGGGGGGGACCTAATGCCGCTGGTCAGTCCTCATGGGCCGCAGCGGGAATTGCTGCCGCGGTTGGCTGCGGAGCCTGAGCGGGTCGAGTTGATGGCATGGGCCGCGACGCTGCCACGGTTGCCGATGACCACGCGCGAAACGTCAGACTTGCTCATGTTGGGGATGGGGGCCTTCACCCCGCTGACAGGGTTCATGGGCCGGGACGACTGGCTGGCGGTCTGCGACCGCTGCGAACTCGCGGACGGCGTGTTTTGGCCCATCCCCATCACGCTCTCCGCGTCTGCCGAGACCGCCGGTTCGCTCAAGGCTGGGGCTCAGGTGGCGCTGGTGGATGAAGACGCCCACGCCGTGATGGGGGTCCTGACGGTGGACGAAGTGTACACCATCGACAAGGAGCACGAAGCGCGGCAGGTTTTCCGGACCGCTGACGGCGCGCATCCCGGGGTGGCCAAGGTCCTCGCGCAGCACGCTTACAATGTGTCGGGGTCGGTTCAGGTTCTGTCCGAGGGACCATACCCGGAACAGTATCCCGGCCTGTATCTGCGCCCGGCGGAGACGCGCGCTCTGTTCCAGACGTTGAATTGGAATACCGTGGCGGCCCTTCAGACGCGAAACCCCATGCACCGCTCCCATGAATATCTTGCCAAAGTGGCCATCGAGGTCGTGGACGGGCTCCTGATTCACCAGGTGCTGGGCAAGCTCAAGGCTGGCGACATTCCCGCCGAAGTCCGCGTTCGCGCCATCGACGCGCTGGTTGACCATTACTTTGTTCCGGGCACGTGCATCCAAGCCGGCTATCCCATGGAAATGCGCTACGCCGGCCCCCGCGAAGCGCTGCTCCATGCGCTCATCCGCCAAAACTTCGGGTGCAGCCATTTGTTGGTGGGCAGAGACCATGCCGGCGTGGGTGACTACTACGGCCCCTTCGACGCGCACCACATCTTTGACGAGATTCCCGCCGGCGCCTTGGAGATCCAGGCGATGAAAATTGACTGGACGTTTTATTGCCGGAAGTGCGATGGCATGGCCACGGGACGAACCTGCCCGCACCAGCCAGGCGATCGGGTCGTTATCAGCGGCACCGGGCTGCGTCGGATGCTGTCCGGTGGCGAGGACGTGCCGGACCACTTCAGTCGGCCAGAAGTTTTGAGCATTCTCCGGCAGTACTACCAGGCCGAGGCGGCTGGCGCATCGGCCGGCCAGCCGGCGGATCTGCTGCCATGACCACGAAGCGCTTCCCCTCTAGGGGTGCGCCGAAGTGTCTGCCCCATGGGCTCATCACGCAAGGGAGGTAACAGCGTGCCGACATACGTAAATCCAGACAAGTGTGACGGATGCAAGGCTTTGGACCAGCCGGCGTGCCAGTACATTTGCCCAAACGACCTTATGACCCTCGACAAAGCCTTGGGCAAGGCATTCAACCAAGAGCCGGACATGTGCTGGGAGTGCTACTCGTGTGTGAAAACCTGCCCGCAGTCGGCCATCGCAATGCGAGGGTACGCCGATGTGATGCCGATGGGCGCTAGTCTGACGCCGCTGCGCGGGACGGACAGCATCATGTGGACGGTCAAGTACCGCGACCAGCGCGTTAAGCGCTTCAAATACCCCATTCGGTCCACGCCGTGGGGCAGCATTGAGCCGTACGCCTCGCTGGAACCCCCCTCGGACGCCCGGCTCGGTGGCCCCGGGCTCTGCGGTGAGGACGCGTGGCTCGGTGTCGAGCGGCTGCCCACGCCGAGTCCCTAGGGAACCGGTGTGCAGTCCTGCCCCTGCGTGGGGGCCAGGAAGCCGGGTGCCAGCCGTGGCCGGCATTGCTGGGCCCAAAGATCTGAATCGGGCGCTCGGCGCCGAGCTGACACGATGATAGATGATGATAGATGATGATAGATGAACGTTGACAGATGGCAGATGAGAGAAGAGGGGGACAAAGATGAAAGAGCCCCAGGTGGAGTACGTAGACACGGACGTTCTGATCATTGGCGGCGGCATGTCTGGCTGCGGAGCTGCTTACGAGGCGGCCTATTGGGCCCAAGCGCACAACTATCGCGTGGTGATGGTGGAAAAGGCGGCCATCGAGCGCAGTGGCGCGGTCGCCATGGGGCTGTCGGCCATCAACTGCTACATGGGCATGAAGTGGGGCGAAAACACGCCGGAGGATTTCGTGCGGTACGTGCGCAATGACCTGATGGGGCTGTCCCGTGAGGACCTGGTCTACGACATCGCCCGCCACGTCGACGCGACGGTTCACATGTTTGAAAAGTGGGGGCTTCCGATCTTCAAGACCGAAGATGGGAAGTACAAGCGCGAGGGCCGCTGGCAAATTATGATTCACGGCGAATCCTACAAACCCATCGTCGCGGAAGCAGCGAAGACGGCGGTCGGCCCCGAGAACGTTTATGAGCGCATTTTCGTCTCCCATCTCCTGATGGACCGCGATCGGCAGCGCGTGGCCGGTGCGATCGGGTTCAGCGTCCGCGACCACAAGGTGTTTGTCTTTCGGGCGAAGGCTGTGATCGTCGGCGCGGGCGGCGCCACGATGGCGTTCCGTCCCCATGCGGTGGGTGAAGGCCTGGGCCGCATTTGGTATGCCCCCTGGAACACCGGATCCGCGTATTCGCTGATGATTCAAGCGGGTGCCAAGATGACGCAGATGGAGCATCGCCTGGTGGCGACGCGGTTCCGCGACGGGTACGGCCCGGTGGGCATGTGGTTCCTGCTGTTCAAGGGGCGGGTGAAGAACGCGTACGGGGAAAATTACGAAGAGACGCAGGCCGCGGCCCTTCAAGACTTCCTGCCCTACGGAGACGCGCGCCCAATCCCCACCCCCCTGCGAAACCATCAAATGCTGCTGGACAAGCAGCAAGGACGAGGCCCCCATTTCATGCGTACCGATGAGGCGCTGCAGGCGCTCACGGCGGGCCTCGATCCCAAAAAGGTTCGAGAAATCGAGAGCGACGGCTGGGAAGACTTTTTGGACATGACCATGTCCCAAGCGTTGCTGTGGGCGTCGCACAACATTGATCCGGCGAAGGAACCCTCGGAGCTTATCATGACGGAGCCATACCTGATGGGCTCGCACGCATCGGGCACAGGTGCCTGGGTAAGTGGGCCCGAAGACGTGTCGCCGGCCGCGTACCACTGGGGATACAACCGAATGACGACGGTCAGGGGCCTGTTTGCCGCCGGTGATGGTGCTGGTGCCTCGGCCCACAAGTTCTCCTCCGGCTCCTACACGGAGGGGCGCCTGGCTGGCAAGGCGGCGGTCAAGTTCATCGCGGACCACCCCGACGCACCCCAGGTGTTGGACGACGAAGTAGCCTCCATCGTGAGCGACCTCTTTCAACCCTACCGCGTGTTTGAGGAAAACGCAGCCGCCACGACCCGGGCCGACATCAATCCCAACTACGTGTTTCCCAAGCAGGCCCTGCTGCGCCTTCAGAAAATCATGGACGAGTACGCGGGGGGCATCAGCGCTTCGTACATGACCAATGAACCCCTGCTGCAGCGCGGGCTGCATCTCATGAGCGTGTTTGAGGAGGATTTGAACAGCATGGCGGCCCGCGACATCCACGAGCTGCTACGCTGCTGGGAGGTGCGAGACCGCGTGTGGTGCTCGGAGGCACACATGCGTCACCTGCTGACGCGCCAAGAGACGCGCTGGCCCGGCTACTACTATCGCGGCGACTATCCCCAGCTCGACGACGAACACTGGAAGGTGTTTGTCAACTCGCGCTACAACCGCGATGCGAAGGAGTGGGAGCTCACCACCGAGCCCTATATTCCCTTGATTCCCTGAGCACGTGACGGGAGGTGTCTCGCTTGGCAACATTCACGCCCCCCGCCTCGGGGTACGACAGCGTCTTGGTCATTGGCGGCGGGATTGCCGGGATCACCGCAGCCCTGGAGGCCGCGGAGCTGGGCAGCGACGTGTTTCTGATCGAGAAGATGCCATACCTGGGAGGGCGGGTAGCGCAGCTGGCCCGCTATTTTCCCAAGTTGTGTCCGCCTACGTGCGGCATCGAGATCAACCTGCGCCGGTTGCGGGATAATCCGCGCGTGCACCTGTTCACCAACGCGGAAGTGGCAAGCATCAAGGGGGCGCCGGGGGCATTTGACGTTGCGGTGACCGTGGATCCGCGCTACGTGAACGACCGATGCACGGCCTGTGGGGTGTGCGTGGACGATTGCCCGGTGGAGCGACCCAATGCGTTCAACTACGGGATGGACACCACCAAGGCGATTTACATCGGCCATGAGATGGCTTACCCGATGAAGTACGCGATTGATGACGCAACCTGCCTGGGGGAGACATGCGGCCGCTGCGTCGCGGCATGTCCGTACGACGCGATCGACTTGGCCATGAAGCCCCAAGCGGTTTCACTCCAAGTGGGCGCGGTGGTGGTGGCGACAGGATGGAAGCCGTACGATGCGTCCGCGATTGTGAACTTGGCGTTTGGCCACTATCCCAACGTCGTCACCAACGTGATGCTGGAGCGCATGGCGGCGGACACGGGGCCCACGGGGGGCCGCATTGCCCGGCCTTCCGACGGGCGTCCGGTCAATCGCGTGGCGTTCATTCAGTGTGCCGGCTCCCGCGATCGCCTGCATCTCCCCTATTGCTCGGGGATCTGCTGTCTCGGTTCGCTTAAGCAAGCCACCTACATTCTCGACCGCAATCCGGATGCCGAGGTTTACGTCTACTACATCGATCTGCGCACCCCAGGTACGTACGAAGTGTTTGCCGACCGCGTAATGGCGCGCCCGCACCTGCATCCGATCAAGGGGAAGGTGGCTGACATTCTGTGGGATGACGAAAGCGGCGACTTGTCCGTTGTCGCCGACGACATGGTGGCCGGCCGCATGAGCCGCATCCCCGTAGATCTTGTCGTGTTGGCCACCGGCATGGAGCCCAGCCTCTCCGACCGCCATCCGGCAATGCCCGCCGCATTTGACGACCACGGGTTTGTTTTGGACACAGGGGAAGACCGCGGCATCTACGCGGCGGGATGTGCGCGAGAGCCGATGGACGTGGCCAGCGCCACGATGGACGCCACCGCCGCCGCGATGATGGCCGTTCGCTCGATCCGCAAGTCGACTGTGAGGTGAACACCATGGGGAGCAAGACGGGCGTCTATATCTGCGAGGGCTGTGGCATTGGCCAGTCCCTGGACACGCAGGCACTCGCGGCGGCCGCCGCCGAGTTCGGTGTGGCCGAGGTGAAAACCGGTCGAGCGTTCTGCCTGGAGGACTTGGCTCAAATCCGCCGTGATGTGGCGGAGCAGCCGTTGGATGGCGTGGTCATCGCGGCGTGTTCGCCCCGCGTCAACCGGGATCGGTTTCGCTTTGAGGCCGAGGGCCGGGCGCCAGTGCATGTGCAGCGCGTCAACCTCCGCGAGCAGGTGGCTTGGAGTCAGCCTGCTGGCGCTGCGGCGACGCAGCAGATGGCGGAAGATCTCCTCAAAATGGGCCTGGCGTCTGAAAAGGCGGCTAAGCCGCCCCGTCCGTTTACGAAGGCCCATGAAGAGACCGTGTTGGTGGTGGGCGGCGGACCTGCGGGACTGTCCGCAGCGGTCAGTGCCGCCGACGCTGGCTATTCGGTCGTGCTGGTGGAGAAGGAGGCCGAGTTGGGCGGGTTTGCCCGGTTTCTTCACCGGCAGTATCCGACCATGCCCCCCTATCACGATCTGGAGCCGCTCGCCTTGGACCAGTGGATTGCGGAACTGGTCGCCCATCCCCGCATCCAGGTGAGAACACACGCGCGTCTCACCGGCATCAGCGGGCAGCCGGGCGAGTTTGTGGCGGAGATCGAGAGCGGGGGCACACGGCAAGAGGTCACCGTGGGTTCAGTGGTGATGGCGACGGGGTTTCGCCTGGCGGGTCCCGACCAACTGGCTCGCTACGGGTTGGGGCGGCTGGCCGACGTCGTAACCAGCCTGGACTTTGAGCGGATGACTGCCGAGGGCCGAATCAGGCGGCCATCGGATCAGGAGGCCCCCAAACGTGTGGCCATCGTCGCGTGCGACCGAAGTGCGGACCGGGACTACGCACCCTATGCGGGCAACGTCACCAGCATGGTGTCCCTCAAGCAGGCGCTGTACGTGCGGGCCGCCTATCCGGAGGCCCAGGTGTTCGTGGTGTACGAGGATATGCAGGCACCGGGCCATCATGAGCTGTTCTATCGCCGCCTCCAGGAAGATCCCGGCATTTTCTTCGTGCGCGGCCAGGTTGAGTCGGTTGAGGCCAACGACAGCGCCGCGTTAACCCTGGTGGTTGGGGGCACCGTGCTGGGAGGGCCAATGACGCTGGCGGCCGACTTGGTGGTGCTGGGTGCCGGGATGATCCCCGCGTCGACGGCGGATGACGGGGAGCCGCCCCTCTCGCTCCGGTACCTGCAGGGCGGAGAAATGCCTACGCGGCCCTTCGGATTTGCCGACTCTCACTTCCTCTGCTTTCCCTATGAGACGCGGCGCACGGGCATCTACACGGCGGGCGTGGTGCACCGAGCGCTCGATCTGCCGCAGAGTCGGCGCGACGGCGCGGCCGCAGCAGCCAAGGCGGTCCAGGTTGTGGAGCAGGCCGCCCAGGGAGCGGCCGTGCATCCCCGGGTAGGGGATTTGGGATATCCCGAGTTCTTTATGCAAAAGTGCACGGCATGCGGGCGATGCACCCAGGAATGCCCGTTCGGCGCACTGGAGTTGGACGCCGCGCACCATCCGGTGATCAATTCCAATCGGTGTCGACGCTGCGGCATCTGCATGGGGGCCTGTCCCGTGCAGATCATCTCGTTTCCCGACTACTCGGTGCACGCCCTGAGCGAGATGGCCAAGCAGGTCAGCATGCCGGAAGACGATGAGGAGCAGCTGCGAATCTTGGTGTTCGCCTGTGAGAACGACGCCTACCCAGCGATGGACATGGTGGGCTTCAACCACCTCGCGTATCCCGCCGCGATGCGGGTCGTTCCGGTGCGCTGCCTGGGGGCGGTCAACAGCATCACCGTGTCCGATGCCATCGCCAGCGGCTACGACGGCGTGGCGCTGTTGGGATGCAAGGCGGGAGATGACTATCAGTGTCACTTTATCCAAGGCAGCGAGCTCTTGGGGCGGCGAATGACCAACGTGCGGGAAACGCTCGATCGGCTGGCGCTGGAGTCCGAGCGGGTTCAGGTGCTGGAAACCACCATCGCGGACGCCCATCGCCTCCCCGACGTGCTGCAGCAGTTTGCTGACAGCATCGCCGCGGTCGGCCCCAATCCAATGAAGGGGTTCTAGCCGGCGACTCGTCTGGGCGGATCCCCGTGCAGGCGTGAGACGCTGAGCGCAGAAAGGAGACATGCATCGTGGGTGAAGAGGTCGCGGTAGTGGAGCTGACTCCCGATCTGGGGTTTGTCAATCAGTTGGTGGAGCGTGCCGGCGACTCCTTCAAGCGCTGTTACCAGTGCGGCACCTGTTCCGTTGTCTGTCCCTTTGCTGCCGAAGACCTGCAGTTGCCCCGAAAACAGATGCTCATGGCTCAGTGGGGGATGAAGTCGGAAATGATGGCCGACCCCATCCTGTGGGTCTGCACCACGTGCGGCAACTGTGCCCGGCTGTGTCCGCGGGAAGTGGACATTCCCGGCACCATCACCGCAGTCCGCGAAGCGGTCCTCGTGGAGAGCGGAATCTCGCCCGAGCTGGCTACGGCGTTTGAGAATACCGTGGTGCGCGGCAATCCACTGGGCAGCCCCGCGCGCCGCCGCGCCGATTGGGCCAAGCAGGCGCAGGTGGAGGTGCCCATCATGTCCACCCTGGACCGCCCGACGGACGTCCTGTTTTACGTGGAGTGCTATTGGTCATTTCACGAGCGCGGCCAGCAGGCGGCCCAAGCCATGGCGCGGACCCTGAATCGGCTGGGGGTGGACTGGGCAATTTTGGGCACCGAGGAGCGGTGCATCGCGGATTCCCAGCGCGCCGCGGGCGAGTCGGGGCTGTTTGAGGAAGAAGCGGCGAAAAACATCGCCACCCTCGGCAAATACACCTTCAGCCGCCTCGTCACCCCCGACCCCCACGCCTTCAACGCGCTCAAAAACCGCTACCCCAAGCTGGGGGCCACGTACCCTGTGCAGCACTACACGCAGTTTCTGGCTGAACGGCTCTCTGAGCTTCCCTTGAACCCGATTCCCGAGCGCTTGGTGACGTTTCACGACCCATGCTACCTGGGCCGACACAACGGCGAGTATGAAGCCCCGCGCCGCCTGCTGGAGGCTATTCCCGGCATCCACCTTACGGAAATGGCCCACTGCCGTGCCGATGGATTCTGCTGCGGCGGCGGTGGCGGGGGGGTCTGGAACAGCGGGCTCGTCGCCGAGCAGGTTGACGAGCGGCTGGCGGTGAGGCGGGTGCGTGAGGCCGTGGCGAGTCACGCAGAGGTGCTGGCCGTCTGCTGCCCGTTTGAGGTATCTCTGTTTGAGGACGCGGTGAAGCTGACCGGGAACGAAGGCCACCTCGTCGTGCGGGACATCATCGAGCTGTTGGATGAGTCGTTGGCGAGTGGGGCGGCACAGCCTTAGCACCGTGGATGGCCATCCCGGTCTGCACAGCGGGGCACCGCCTGCGGAGCGGCGGCGTGCGGCGCAGGCATTCGCGGATGTGGCAGCCGCACGCCGCCCCCTGCTTCATCAAGGACCGGATCCTGCGGCTCTCCCGCGCGGGGTGGGATGGGGACACCCCCCACAAAATGGCGCTCATTCCCTTGTGAGGCCAGATATTTCTATGACAGTCAGTCAGGGGGCTAAGCTGGAGCCCGCGGTTGTTCTCGCGTCGGTTCGCGGACACGGCCGCATGGACACGCGCGGGATCCCCACCCCCACCACGGTGCATACCTGCCTCAACTAGCCGGGTCTTGGCGAGGTGGGTCGCGTGAACCGCGCGTCACCGCTCTCGGCGGCACCACACCCGGCGACAAACCGGCCTATGGGCTCCCGGGCCTCCCTCTCGCTGGGGCCAGGCGGGCGGTCGCACACTCCGCGCGCCGTAAATCGGGGGCTTCCCCAGGTCGCTCAGCTCCCGCTGGGCTGCGCGGCCGCGCCGCCGCCCTGTGCCCGGAACGGCTCTGCCCTGCGCGGGGATGTCTGACCCGTCTTCGTCGTGGTCGCCTCCCCCGGCGGTCACGAGCTTGGCTGACTCGCCCCCCAAACGGTCAGGGCCGACTCCGCCTTCTCCGTTGCCTTGGGCGTAGAGCCCACGCGAATTGACAGCCTGCCGCGGCTGTGATAGCCAATAGGTGAACGCATCAGCGGCGATGGAATCCGCCGCGGACCTTTGTCCGAAAACACCGCGACGCGGTTGATGACTCCTAAAGCGTAGCTATAGGGGTTGTTTTGCGTCCCATAGGGGCTTTCTCAATCAAGGAGGAGGTTCGCGGTGGCTTGGAGCGTGCTTCTCAACTTGCTGCAGGTGGCGTTTGTGCTGGCCGCTGCCCCGCTGTTCCGCGGCGTGCTGAATCGGGTGGAGGAGCGCCTGCAATCCAAAATCGGGCCCAGCGTCTGGCAGCCTTACTACGACCTTTGGAAGTTATTCCACAAGGACGAAGTGGTGAGCAGCGAGGCGACCTGGATTTTTCGGGTGGCCCCCTACCTGTATTTTGTTGCGCCGCTTTTGGTGACCATGCTCATTCCGGTCTTGACCGACTTCCCGCTGTTCTGGGCCTTCATGGGCGACATGGTGGCGGCCGGGTTCATTTTGGGACTCGGCGGCTTCTTCCTGACCCTAGCTGCCATCGATGGCGGCAACCTCTATGGTCCAATGGGAACCAGTCGCACGCGCATGGTCAGCTCACTGGTGGAGCCGATTTTCATGATTGTGTTTTTCTCGGTGTCGTTTGCCGCCAACTCCACCATTCCCTACGTGGTGCAGGCCCATTGGGTGTCCTCGACGGTGGCGTTCGTCTCTCCGACCCACCTGCTCATTCTGGCCGCGTTCTTGATGATCATTTTGGCGGAGACGGGCCGGATTCCCGTCGACAACCCTGGGGGCCACTTCGAGTTGGCCATGATCGATGAGGCGCGGACGCTGGAATTTTCCGGACGGTCAGCGGCGCTGGTCAAGTGGGGCGGCGAGGCCAAGATGCTCGTCCTGAGCGTCGTGCTGCTGAACGTGCTGGCCACGCCGTGGGGGCTAGCCACCACCCCCACCCTGGGGGCGGTCGCGATGGCACTGGCCCTCGTGTCGGCCAAGCTGGGCCTGTTCATTCTCGTGCTGGCCGCGATCGAAACCTCCCTGGCCAAGCTCCGCCTGTTCCGCATCGAAAACTTCCTGGGCCTGGCGTTCGTGGTGGCGGTGCTGGCCATGGTGGTCGAACCTTTTCACTTGTAGCGCGCGGGCTTTAGGGCCGCGCGCCATCAACCGGGGGGAAATAGCTGATGGCGCCTTTGGTCGCGCTGAATACAGTCGTCGCTGCCCTCTTCATTCTGGTCACCTTCCTGCTCATGGTGTCCCGGCAGATTCAGTCGGTGCTGCGCGCCTTTGTGTGGCAGTCGCTCCTGCTGGCGCTGTCCACTCTCATCCTGGCCGTGCTGCACGGGTCGCTGGAGCTGGTCTTTGTCGCTGCGATTACGGTGGCGGCCAAAGCCGTGGTCATCCCGGCAGTGCTCACCCGAACGCTGGGGCCTGAACTGCGCGCGCGGCGAGAGATTGCCTCCGCCGTCAACGTCCCGGTCTCCCTCCTGCTCATGCTGGGTTTAAGTGTGTTCTCCTACTTTCTCGTCGCCCCCCTGCTCACGGGCGGCACGCCTGGGGCAAGCGTCAACCTTCCGCTGGGCCTTGCGGCCCTCCTGATCGCCGTGTACACGCTGGCCATTCGCCGGGAAGCCGTGGCTCAGGTGCTGGGCCTGATGGCGATCGACAACGGAGCGTTTTTTGCCGGGGTGGCCATCACCAGCTCGTCCGCCATCGTCGAGATGGCAGCGGGCCTCGAGGGTGTGATGGTGGTGCTGGTGGTGGCCATCCTGACGCGCACCATTGCTCAGCGCGTCGGCAGCACCCGCGTCGACACCCTGCAGGATCTCAAAGAGGGGGTGCCGCTGTGATGCTGTGGGCGATTCCGCTGGCTCCCGCCTTGGCGGCCATTTTAACGGCCACGGCCCGCCGCCCCGGGGCCGCCAAGGTCGCGGCGCTGGCGGCGAGCGTCGCGGCGTTCCTGCTGGTGCTGCGGGTGGTGGCCCGCGTGTCGCTCCACGGCCATGACGTGGCGCTGCCGGGATGGGTCGGTGTCAACCCCCTGGCCGCAATTATTCTGCTGATGCAAAGTTTCGTGGGTGTCACCGCGGCCATCTACTCCTGGAACTATATTCCGCACCTGGCGGCCGGCAGCACGGCGAAGGAGCATCGCTACTTCATCAACTTCAACCTATTTCTGGCCTCGCTGTTTTTGGTGCCCCTGCTGCTGCAGCCCGCGCTAGCCTGGGTCGCCGTGGAGCTGACGACGGTCCTGTCCATCTTTCTGGTCAGCTTTGACAACACGCGCGTGGCCCTGGAAGCCGCCTGGAAGTACGCGGTCATCACCATCATGGGGGCCACCGTGGCCGTGCTGGGCATCTTCCTGCTGCTGTGGGGATTGACTAAGGCGCACGTCGCCCCCCAGACTTGGAGCGCACTCGTCCGAGCCGCCCCCCACCTGCCCCCGGGCGTCGTGGAATTGGCGTTCGTCCTTATTGTGATTGGCTTCGGGGCCAAAGTTGGGCTGGTGCCCATGCACACCTGGCTGCCCGACGCGCACTCCCAAGCGCCCACCCCGGTGTGCGCCCTGCTGTCCGGTGTGGAAGTGAGCACCGTGCTGTATGTGATCCTCCGCCTGTGGCCCGTCTTCACCGCGGTGCCCGGCTTCTCCGCCGGCACCTGGGCACTGGCGGTCGGCCTCGTCTCTGTGGGCACGGCTGCCCTGCTCCTGCTGCAGGTGCACGACTACAAGCGGCTGTTTGCCTTCTCCACGGTCGAGCACATGGGAATCCTTCTGCTGTGCCTGGGGCTCGGCCCGCTGGGCCTCTATGCCTGCCTGTATCAGCTCCTGGCCCACGGCCTCACGAAATCTCTCGCCTTCTACGGCGCCGGCGCGGCCCTGGTGGCCACCGGGACCCGCACCATCGCCGATGTCCAGGGCCTCCTGCAGAGCGCGCCGCTGGCGGCGGCCGGCCTGTTCCTGGGGGGCATCGCCATTGCCGGCGCTCCCCCATTCGCCGTGTTTCTGAGTGAGCTGGCCGTCTTCCGCGCAGCCGTCTCCACGGGCGATTATTTGGTGCTGGGGCTTCTGCTGGCGTTTTTGGCCATCGCCTTTTTAGGCATCCTGCGCCGCATCGGCAGCATGCTGTTTGGCCATCCCGGCCACGCGCCCGTGCGTATTCCCCCGTCGCTGGTTATCGCCATGGCGGTCAGCGTCATCCCGGTCGCCGTCCTGGGCGTCTATCTGCCGCATTCCTTGTACCACCTCTTTGGCATGGCGGCGGCGGGGATCGGCCGATGAGCGCGGGTGGCGGAGCAAGGACCGGGCGAGAAGGGCCAGAGCGCTTCCCGGCCCGCATCATCTACACGGCGGCGGCGGACCTGCCGGCCGTCGTCGAGCAGCTCCCGTCCGCGCCGGGTCGGCTGTTTCTTGGGCTGGTGGTCGAGGAGCAGGAGCCGCCCACCCCTTGGCACCTGCAGTACTGGTGGGCCGAGCCCGATTCCTCGTGGCTGGTGGTGGATGTGGCGGCCCAGGATCCGTCGATCCCCAGCATCAGCGCCGTGGAATTTGCTGCCGACTGGCCGGAGCGCGAAGCCGAAGACCTGTTTGGCATCGCGTTTGCGGGCCACCCGCAGCTGGGCGACTTTGTGCTTCACGATGAGGACTTTGGCGAGAGCGCCGTTCCCATGCGGCAGGTGGCCGGTGGGCACGGCACAACGGCGGCCGCCGGCGACGCCTACCGGCCCCCGCGCATCGTCGAGGCGCCCGGCGGCTTTCTGATGCCGGTCGGGCCCGTCTTCTCCGGAATTCAGGAGTCCGTCCGCTTTCTGCTGGAGACCGTGGGCGAGGAAATCATGCATGCGCAGGTACGCCTCTTCTACAAGTACCGGGGCGTGGAGAAGCTCATGGAGGGCCACGCGCCGGATCGGGCGCTGTTGCTGGCGGAGCGGGTGAACGGCACCCAGGCGACCGCCCACGCTCTGGCCTTCGCGACGGCCGTGGAGCGGATGGCGGGTGCGCCCGCTCCCATGCGGGCCCAGATGCTCCGCACCCTGCTGGCCGAGTGGGAGCGAATCCGGAGCCACGTGGGAACGCTCGCCGGCATCGTCGAATCCACGGGCCTCAGCGTGCCGGCGAACCACTTGATCGCCGCAGAAGAGCGGCTGCTGCAGCAGTCCGCAGAGCATTGGGGCCACCGGTATTTGTTTGGACTCGTCGCGCCAGGAGGGCTCACGGGGGATCCGGGCCCGGCAGCCCTCGGTGCCATGGCCGCAGAAGCCGAGCGGGTGGTGTCCGACGTCCTGCGCGTCTGCGACCGCCTCACGTTCGACAACAGCTTCTTGGACCGGCTGGAGATGGTGGGCGTGGTGCCGCCCGCCCGAGCCGCCACGCTGGGGCTGGTGGGGCCTGTGCGGCGCGCCTCCGGTGCGGAGATGGACTTTCGGCGCTCGCATCCGTACGCGGGCTATGATCAGGTGCCGCCCGCGGTCGCGGTGGAGGTGGAAGGCGATGGGTACGCCCGCTTTCGCGTCTTTCGGCGCGAGTTGGAGGCGTCCCTCCACCTCATCCAGCAGCTCGTGCATAAAATCCCCGCCGGACCCGTGACCGCCCCGTGCTCCCCAGGGGCCGGGTGGGCGGCCGCCACGGTGGAAGCGCCGTCCGGGGCCCTGACGTACTGGGTGCGCCTAGATGATCACGGCCGGATCCGACGCTGCCACATCATGCCACCATCTCTGGCCAACTGGCACGGCCTCCCGGACGCGGTGCGAGACTATGCTTTTCAGGACTTCCCGATCATCCTGGCCACCTACGGACTGTCGGTGGCAGACGCGGACCGCTGACCGGACGCAGCGGCGCGCACAAGGTGCAAGACGTGAGACATGCGAAAGGAGCGGGTCCTATGCCCTGGTTTTGGGAGGGAATGAAGTCGCCGATCCGCACGCTGTCGCGCCGCCGCCCCGACCAGCCACCCGGTGTCACTCCCGGGAGGCCGGTGGCGACAGCGCTCCCGCCGGGCGCCACCTGGAATCCCGGCATCTGCCCGGTCGAGGCTCTGCAGGAGGACAGCGGCGCTATCGCGGTGGAGTTTGACCGCTGCGTTCACTGCATGCGGTGCCAGCAGCCGGAGGCGGGCGTGGCGTGGGCGTACGACTACCAATGGGCCCGCCAGCACACACCGCCCTTGCCGCGCGCCTTTCAGCACTCGATTCACGTCCGCATCATCGACGCGGGCGACTGCGGCGCGTGCCTGAGTGAAGTCCGCCAGCTCACTGGTCCGGTCTACAGCCTGCACCGATTTGGCATCTACGTGACGCCCACACCCCGCGAGGCAGACGTGCTCCTGGCTGTGGGGCCGGTGACGGCCGGCATGAAGGCGGCGCTGCGGGAAGCGTACCAGGCCATGCCCACGCCCAAGCGCGTCGTGGCCGTAGGGGTCTGCGCCTTAAATGGCGGAATCTTTGCGGACGGGTTTGCGGTGGAGGGAGGGGCAGCCCGCGTAGTGCCTGTCGACGTGGCCGTCGGCGGCTGCCCACCCCCGCCGCTGGCGATTTTGGATGCCCTCCAGCGCGTCATAGGCCGAGGGCTCGCCCGCTCCGGGGAGGTGCGCGCATGACCCTGCTCTTCGGCACGTGGCTAGTTTGGACGCTGTTGGCCGCTGCGGCCACTGCGGCGGCCCCCCGCCCCGCCGCGGCCAGAGTGAGCGCCCTCATGGGCGCCGCCCAAGCCCTGGGACTGGGGGCGGTGGCCGTGCAGACGATGCAGCACGGCGCGTGGCGCTGGAACCTCTGGCATCTTAGCGGGTGGGGGACCCTGGAGTTGGCCGCCAGTTCGACAGGGGGGTTTTTCCTGCTGGTGGCGGCCATCGTCCTGGCTGCGGTCTTTCTCTTTTCCCCAGGGTACCTGGTGCGCTATCACGGCGAATACGACCCCCGGCCCCTTCTGGCTGTGCTGCATCTGCTGTTGGGGTTCATCGCCATCATCCTGCTGGCCGGGGACATCGTGACGTTTCTCATCGCCTGGGAAGTTATGTCGGTGCTGTCGTACTTTATCGTGCTGTACGACCAGCACGTCCGTTCAACGCCGCGCGCCGCCTACGCCATGCTCGGAGCCAGCGAGCTGGGCTTTTTGATGGTGGTGGCCGCCTGGCTGATGCTGGCCGGGGCGGCCCACAGCATTGACTTCTCCACCATCGCGGCCGCCTCGCCAGGGATCCTGCCCGGAATCCGCTGGGCGATTTTTCTGCTGTCGCTTTTCGGCTTCGGCACCAAGGCTGGCCTGTTCCCGGCGATGAGCTGGCTGCCGCGGGCCCATCCGGCCGCCCCGGCCAACGCGTCGGCCGTGCTCTCCGGCGCCATCCTGAACCTCGGGATCTACGGCATCGTCCTCACGAACGCCCGGCTCTTGCCCCTCCCCAGCCCTTCCGCCGGGCTTATCGTGCTGGGCATCGGCGCGGCGTCGGCCTTCGTCGGCATTCTGTACGCCGCCACCGACACCCACATCAAGCGACTCCTGGCCCACAGCTCCATTGAAAACATGGGCCTCATCACCATCGCGCTGGGGGCCGCCCTGACGTTTGACGCTTGGCACCTGCCGGTTTTGGGGCTTCTCGCGTGGATCGCGGCGTTCTATCAGGTGCTCAACCACTCGGTCTACAAAACCCTCCTGTTTCTAGGGGCTGGCGCCATCGACCAAGCCGCGGGCGACCTGGACATGGACCGCCTGGGTGGGCTCGCGCGGCGCCTTGGCTGGACGTCCCTCTTTCTGCTGGCGGGCACCATGGCCATTGCCGCCGTGCCCCCCTTTGCGGGCTTCGCCAGTGAATGGCTCATCCTGCAGAGTCTTCTGCGCAGCGTCGCGATTCCGAACGCCGCGGTCCAAATCGCCTTTGCGCTAGTGGGCGTGGTCGTGGCGCTGGCCGCCGGGCTGGCCGCCACCGCTTTCATCCGCTTCTACGGCATGACGTTTCTCGGGCACCACCGCTCCGAGCACGCGGCCCAGGCCGTCGAGGTGGCCCCCGGCGAGCGCGTGGCCTTGGCTTTCCTGGCGGGGCTGACCCTGCTGCTCGGCGTCCTGCCAACCTACGTCGCCGCGGGCCTGGCCCACGTCACGGCCAGCCTGTCGAAAAGCACCGCGCTCGCGGCCTTTGTTCCTCGCTTCTTTCAGCCCGCGCGGCTGCCTTCGCCGCTTGGGGCCGCGTTCTACCCGCTGGGGGCGGGCATTGGCCGCTCCGTGATGCCGGCGCCGGGGCTGGTTTTCATGCACCCCAGCACCCGGCTGGGCGCTGGCGTGGTGTTTGCGATGTCGCCGACGTACCTGGTGCTCGCCCTGCTGATGGCGCTGGGCGCCGCTTGGGCTCTGGCGCGGGCGCTCGGGCGCGGCCGCCGCGCCGTACGCCGGCGGCCGTGGCTGAGCGGTGCGCGGTCGGTGGATGCCGGCCTCACCTACACGGCCACGGGCCTAGCCCGCCCCATCTGGGTCGTATTTCGAGCGGTCCTGAGCCCGGGCCAGACGGTGGATCGCGAGGAGGTGGTGGCCGAACACTTTCGGGTCAGCATCGTGCGCGACGACCAGGCACGCTACGTCGTGGACCGCCTCATCGTCGACCCGGCCGCCGGGGCCGCGCGGGGGCTGGCCCGGCTTCTGGCCAAGATGCACCGGGGCAGCGTAAACGCCTACGTCGGCTACGCCTTTCTCGCCCTGCTGGCGGCCATGGTCTTAGTGCGGATCACCTGAGAGGGGCACGCGCGGCTCCCAGCCTTTGCTGCAGCGATCCACCTGACGCTGCTCGCACGCCCCACACCGCAGCGCGGGAAGCAGGCTTCTCACTGCCCCAGGGATCTCCATTAGCCCGGGCTTAGCCGCCAGGGTGAAGAGCCGGCGCCGTCGCGGCTCCATCAAGGGATCCAGAATGTCCGGGGCCGCGCGGCCATGCACGACCGTCACGCCGGCCGTGCTTGGTGGGGTTATCCCCCACCGTCGTCTCGCCCTGCCGGCCACAGACCGTTTCCGCCGTGTCGACGTCCAACACGATGGGGCGGGGCAGGCACGGGCCGAAGGCCGCGGCGTGGACTTGCGCCACGGCGGCTGTCTGGCCGCCGTGGCGAGGCGCTCCGGATCCTTGCATCACAGCGTGGAGTCGGGCCACTGGGCCACGCGCTGCTACAGGCGCCCCAGGAGTCCGGGACCACCGTCGCGAAGGCGCGACCCGCTCCCGCCCCACGACGCAGCCGAGAATCAGCAGGTGCCATCTGCTCATCCACAGGCCGAGTCGGGTCAAAAAATGGCGGAGGAGATTGCTGTGCCGCCGAAGGAGGGCGCCGGTCACATTGCATGTTTCGTGGATCCTTGCGAGCGGGGAGCCCGGGCTTGGATGCTTCACCGAATGGGAGACCTCCCTGTGCACCGATTGGATCGCTACAGCCACGCGCAGCACCGGCCGGAGGTCACTCGGATGTCTAGGCGCCCCATTCTCGTGCGCGATTCGGGTTAACTTCCGAAGTTGGGACAGCCGGCCGGCAATCCGTGTGGGATTCTGCAGCTGGACAAGACCCTTCTTGGCTGTTGGTCTATACTGACCGTGGAATGGGGGACATTGCCTTCCACCCCCCAGCAGGAGCTTGAAATGGAACCGGGACGCACCGAACGAGAGGAACACTTCCGACACGCGCCTGCAGAGGCGAGAGGGGGGTCCGTGTGGCACAGTTGGTGTTGGAGCATGTGGTGAAGCGCTTTGGCGAGGTGCTCGCCGTCGACGATTTCACGTTTACCATCGAGGATCACGAGTTTCTTGTGCTGTTGGGACCGTCGGGATGTGGTAAGACCACTACGCTCCGCATGGTGGCCGGCTTGGAAGAGCCGAGCGCTGGTCGCATTGTGATAGGTGGCCGCGACGTCACAGCGCTGGAGCCCAAGGACCGTGACATTGCGATGGTCTTTCAAAACTATGCGCTTTATCCTCACATGACCGTCTATGACAACATGGCCTTCGGCCTTCGCCTCCGTCGCCGTCCTTCCGCAGAAATTCATCGCCGGGTCGGCGAGGCGGCCGAGAGCTTAGGGTTGACAGCCTTGTTGGGGCGCCGCCCTCGAGAACTATCCGGAGGCCAGCGCCAGCGCGTGGCGTTGGGGCGCGCTATCGTCCGCGAACCCCAGGCATTTCTTATGGACGAGCCTTTGTCCAACTTGGACGCGCAACTCCGAGCCCAAACCCGGGTGGAATTGAAAAATCTCCACCAACGTCTGGCGGCGACCGTCGTGTACGTCACGCACGACCAAGTCGAGGCGATGACCATGGGCACGCACATCGTCGTCATGAAAGACGGCGTCATCCAGCAGGCGGACACCCCGGAAGGCCTGTATACCAATCCCCGGAATCAATTTGTAGCCACCTTCGTGGGAACCCCTCCCATGAACGTGGTGTCCGGCACATTGGAGCGTCAGGCGGGCCATTTGGTGTTGCGGCTCGGCCCCCACACCACCTTGGCGGTGCCGGCCAGCCAGCGGCCCGTTGTGGAATCCCTTGGCTCACCCAATGTCGTAATGGGCATTCGTGCCGAACATGTCCATGTTGACGGCGAGCCAGGCAACCAGCAGCTTGAGCTCGACTGTCGTCTGGGTGTGGTTGAGTCGATGGGCCACGAGTCCTTGGTGTATCTGGACGCAGAAGGCCAGCAGTTGGTGGCCCGCGCTGACGCCAGTTTTAGGGGAACGATGGGAGAGAACATCACAGCACGCCTAGCCGTCTCCGGCCTGCGCTGGTTTAACCCGGACACCGGACAGAACGCCGCCATCGCCTGACGCCGGACAGAAAGGTGGTGCCCCGGCAAAAGGCCGTCCATATCGGTGTGCTCCGCCCCACCTATCGCGCACCAGTCCCCGGCCGCGACGGGCCGGGGACTGGTTCCCGTGGGAGGGTGCAAACGCGTTTCGCAGCCGATGTCTTTCTGGGAAAGCCCGACACCGGGCCGAGGTAGGCAGAAAGTGGCCTCGATGCGGCAGCCACAGCGCCAATAGCAGTGGCTGGCCCTTTCGGACCAGTACCTGTCGGTGAACCGGCGTGGCACCTTGGGCCACCTCCCCCCGCAGTAGAGTAGAGCGCTGGCGCGGTCGTGTAGGTCAGGCCCAGCCGTGGCGGTCCCTTTCGGTGGACAGTGCCTCACTCGCCCCACCCTGCCCCGTTTCCAGCGCCCCCTCATCTAACCGTGCGTGA
>JAJZWV010000046.1 GCA_021846505.1 Bacillota bacterium | reverse complement strand
GTGCACAATGGCGGCACCCCGCTGCCCGGTCCGGGGTCGGAGTCCGTCGGCGGCATGGTGTCGACCACGACCGTCTTGGCGTGGACCCGCACCCACCGCACCCCGCGGTGCCACAGCGTGGGTGGCTGTCCCGTGTAAATGGTGGTGCGATGATTGCGGTAGTGGGAGGCGCGGTGACAGCCGACCGCGTGTGGTGGGCTTTGAGGGCCGGTGCAGTCAAGGGAGGTGGCGTATGGATTTCCGGGATGCGTTTGACCCCATGTTCCGCGGCAAGGCCCCGCGGGTGCTAACGGACGAGGAACGCCTGGAGGACGCCATCCGGCTGACCATTGCCAAGTACCGCACTATCTTCAAGGGCCGGGCCCCGGACGAGGTGGAGCGGATCATCATTGAGGACATCGGACAGGAGGCGTATGCACGCTATGGCGGCATACAGGTGGCGTCTCGTGGTGCCGACCATGGGCCGCGCCGGGAACCCGATTGGCACGGCCCTACTCCAACACATCGCCGACAAGAGGGCGGCCGCCTTTGGCGGCGTGACCATGCATCCGGAGGCGGAATGGCTGGGCATGGATACGGAGGTGCATCTGCGGCACGGGCTCGGAGGGCCGGGGCTATCTAGGGAGGTAACCCATGCGGTTCATCGATTGGTTCAACGAGACGGTGCGGCATGAGCCGCCGCGCCCGATGACGCGGGAGGAGCGCTGCGCGGAGGCCCGGGAGTTGTTTCTTGCCAAAATGCGCGCGCACTACGGTCCCGATGCTGAACGGCGTATTGTGCGGGCCATCGGCCGAAACGATTCCGAGCGCTATGGCGGACCAGCAGTGGGAGACCGCCGTGCCGCCGATGGACAACAGCCGCTTGCTGTAGTGCGACGCCAACATGTTGGTAACGGCGAGTCCGGTCCACGGGGTCTCGGGTCCCAGCGTGGAGGAGGACCATCTCTTCATACAGACTCTGGCGAAGCGGATGGGGAGATATGACGTAATGGACCAGACGGCGTCACTCGACCTGTCCGAGTTCGTGGGCGCCGACCACAAGGACCACGTGGAGGCCAAGGACATCGAGCCGCATGCCGAGGACTGGCCAGGTGAGTGTCGCTGGCTCCGATCTCTGGCGGCTGTCGCAGCGAGGCGTGGGGACCGGCCCGGCGCGACGGCGGAGAGGGCGGTGTCGCCCTTTGTCGCCGCCAGCCACATAGGACTGGCTCACGGCGGCGAAGATGGGTCCGTCGGGATTCCGGCGCGCAGGGTGCGACCCCTTCAATCTATCGCTGCACCACGAAGCGCGCGGGGGAGTCTATGGCTTCTCATAGTGATAGCGCGCCTGCAAGAGCACAAGGTCATCCCCGGCCAGCAGGTACACCAACCGGTGCTCCTCCGTGATGCGTCGCGACCAGGCATCGGCGACCCCGTATTTCAGCGGCTCCGGTTTGCCGATCCCCCTGGTGGGGTGGCGCAAAGCATCATCAACTAAGCGGTTGAGCCGCCTGACCAACGTGCGGTCACTAACCAGCCAATGCACATAATCGTCCCACGCTTGCGGCGTGAAGACGAGCCTCACCGTCGGTCTAAGGGATGCTCGGTAACATGATCTCGTGACGCGGCGTCGGCGGCGTCGAGCAGTCGGCGCGCGTTGGCCGGCGAGCGGAACAGGTACGCCGTTTCCTGCCACGCGGCATATTCGTCTGCCGACATCAGGACGGCATCGCCTCTTTTGGATGTGATCACGACGGCCGCTCGGTCATCGTTCACCTGTTTGATGAGCGGAAACAGGCGGCGGCGGGCCTCACTCGCAGTCACAGCCACCAGAACACCCCCGCGTTTATAGTACCGCATATCGTACCACGCGTCACGCGGGATCTTGCCAAATCACAGCACGAGCCGCCCCATGACCGGGCTTGCGTATCCACCCCCTGGGTGTGGATAAGTCCCCGGCCCTCTCATGCTGCGTGCCAAGCCAGGCGTGCCCTCCCGAATTCCCTAACGCACCTCGGTAGCGCCGAGGCATCCGAGTCCGGCGGCCTGCCGAAACGGACCCAGGCGTCGGACCAAGGCACGGGTCCCGGCCAAACTCCGGCCGGGACCCTGCCTCCCACCAGCACCGAGCGTCTCTGGCCATCCGCCGAGGTCAGCCGCGCGCCGCTGCATCTTTGGCCGTCGGCGAGGTGAGCGGCGTGGGGTGAAGCCCCCACGATATCACGCGGGCGGCGGCGGGCCGAATGCGCGGGGGCGGCGTCCTTGAGGTGCGGCGGCCGACGTATAAAATGGCTTCGATGCTTTCGCCCGGCTGGTAGGCCAGCGCCGCGCGAATCGCCTCGCTGATGACCATGCGGCCCGTGCGCCACATGCCGGCAAACCCGGCATCTTCCAGCAGCAGCAGCAGCTGCGCCACCGCCGCTGAGGTGGCCGCTTGGTCCTCGCGCTGTCGCACCGCGTCGTCCGGGTCACTCACGACCCCCACGAAAATCACCTGCGGGGCTCGCGACAGCTTGGCCCGCTCTCGGTCCCAGTTGCTTTCCGGGGCCCAGCCGTTGGCGACGGCCTCGTCCGCCCACAGCGCGCCCAGCGCCTCGCGGTCGGCCCCCTCCACCACGTGAAAGCGCCAGGGAAACGTCAGCCGATGATTCGGGGCTTGAATCGCCAAGTCAATCAGGGCTTCTAAGGTGGCTCGGTCGGGGCCGGGGGCGCCTTCCTCGAACAGCGCAGCACTGCGCCGGCGGCTCACCAACTCGGTTAAGTTGCTCAAATCTTGCCCTCCTGACGTGTCCAGCCTCAGCGTGGCGGCATCGGGGCCGCCACGCTGCCCGGGCTATTTTATACGAGGGCGGCTGGAGTGTCGGCCCCCTGGCGGTGCCGCCGTGTCGGCGGCGTCCTCCAGCTGGGCGCGCAGTGCCTCCACGTCCACCGGCCGCGCGGCCGGGGCCGGCCAGGACCCCAGCGCGAGCACGGTGCCCCCCAGCGCCTCGGCCAGATTCACGTCGTGGGTGGCCACCACCAGCGCGGCCGGCACGGCGCGCACCATGGCGTACAGCGCTTCGCGCGCGCGGAAATCCAGGTCCAGGGTGGGCTCGTCCAGGAAAATCAGGGCCGTGCGGCTGGCGAGCGCCCCCGCAATCTCCAAGCGGCGGCGCTCGCCGCCCGACAGCTGGCTGACCCGCAATTGCAGGCGCCCGCCCACCAGGCCGGCTCCGACCGCTAGCCGTTGGGCTTCGTCCGGGGTGGCCCCGCGGCCGGTGAGATACGCCATCACGGTGCGGTCGCGCTCACCGGTCGGGATTTGGGGGCAAAACGCCAGCGGCATCCCGGGCGGCAGCTCCACGCGCCCTCCATCCACGGGCCGCCGGCCCGCCAGCACCTCCAGGAGGGTGGTTTTTCCCGCGCCGTTGGCGCCCGTCAGCACTAAGCGGCCGCCCCGCGGCACGGTGGCGGCGAGGCCCTCCAGCCGCGCGCGTCCCCGAGCGACCGCTACGTCAAACGCGCGCAACACCACGGGCGGGTCCGGGGGCGGCTCGGGGAAGCGAAACCGAATCGCCGCGTCGGGCAAGTCGGGCAGGTCCATGCGGGCGGCGTCGCGCTCCAAGCGCCGCTTCATCGCGGTCACGCGCCGGTCCATCATCTTGGCCCGGCGCTCGGCGCTCGGCCTGGTGGAGCCCGCGGCCTGGTGTGCTTTCACGGCAAAGTGGTCCAGCTGGTGCATGGCGGCTTCGACCCGCCGCCGCTCTTTTTGGGCATCGCCGTAGCGCGTCCAGGCCGCCGCGGCCTCCGCGGATTCCACGGATAGGACGTGGCTGGGCGTGCCCGGCAGCACGCGGAGCCGCTGGTGGTCTAACAGCCAGGTGGACTCGGCCACGCGGTCGCCCAGCCAGCAGTCATGGGTTACCAGCAGGACGGCGCCGGCGTAGGACTGGAGCCGCGCGGCCAGCACCTGGGTGCGATCGAGGTCGAGATGGTTGGTGGGCTCGTCGAGCACCACCAGGTCCGCCGCGAACTTCAGGGTCTCCATGAGATCGCGAAAGCGCCGCTCGCCGCCGCTGGCGGCGTCGGGATGCACCACCTCTTGGCCCGACCAGCGCCAGGTGAGGCCGGGCGTGTGCTCGAGGGCCCCGGCGGTCGGCGAGAGCTCGCCCAGCAGCAGGCGCACCAGGGTGCTTTTGCCCGCGCCGTTGGGACCTACTAGCACAATGCGGGCGCGAGCGGGCACGGTGAACGTCACGTCGGTGAACAGCGGTGGGGACGCGGGATACGCAAAAGCCAGCCGGCTGGCAGACAGCAGTGAACGCACAAGCAAGCCTCCCTATTCGCGTAGTGGCTAGCGCGAAGAGAAGCTCATCGGCATCTCCTTTCAAACGGGTCCGGCCACAGAACAGGCAAAGTATAGCAGAGGCCGCGGCCGGATCTCCACCCATGCTCCATGGACAAGAGCCAAAGCGCGGCGCCGCCGCCCGATGGGGGAGCCAGCGGCTTTGCCGGGGAGGCGATTCTGGCCAGCTGCCGCCAGCATCCGAGCGCCACCGACGATCATCCGTGGGGCCCGGACGGGACTGTTTTCAAGGTCCAGGGGCAGGTATTGGTCTTTGTGGGGCAGCGGGACGGCTGTTCGACGGCTACGGCCCAGGTCCGCCGCCCGTGCGGGAGGTGCACCTGGCGTCCGAGGCGGCGTTTGTGCGGTCCGATGTGGCGCGCTTTGGCTGGGTGCGCCTCGCCATGTCCTCGGCCGAGCGCTTGGCGCTGGCCGAAGAGCTGATAGCGGTGAGCCGCGGGCTGGTGAGCAGCCCGCACCGCCCCAGATCGCGCTGAGGTGATAAGAGAGTCCGGCGCATGCCAGTGCGGCGGGGCACCCACCTCGGGTGCAGGCAGCCGTGGAGGCAGGGGCCAGTAGGTGCCCGGCCCGCGCTGGAGGGAGGGGGCTTTGCGTGTGGGGGGGCCGGTGCGTCCTGCATGCACGGAATGCACTGACGAGCCGCCAGCGCCGCCGCCATAGGCGCTGGACGGCCTGCACCGCGCCGCCCAGCATGGCGCCCCGGGCCCGGCTGTGGTACCATGGGCGCATCGCGGGCCACCTGGACGGCGCCCTGAGGGTCTTAAGTGGGGAGGGCGGACAAGCATGTTGACAACGGTGGTCCTCATCGCGACGGTCGTGGTGGGGGCAGCCACGGTGGTGGCCATTTTGATGCAAACCGGCAACGTCGCCGGGCTCATGGGCGGCGCCAGTGGAATGGGCCAGCAGATGTTCGGGAAGAAGCGGGGTCTTGACGACCTGTTGGAGCGTGTCACGATGATTCTGGGCGGCGTGTTGGTCGTCTTAATTGTGGTGGCGGACAAGCTCTGGCGTTGAACGCGTTGGGAACTAGGATGACCGACCCTGTGAGGAAGACGGCCGCGGACCGCCCCGCGGCTTTTTCGTGGGCTTTTGGCGCCGCCGCCCGCCGGAGCTGCTAGCCGATGCCCAAAAGGAACCAGCGAGGGGACAAGCGGGCCTTGAAGCGCGGCGGCGCCCCTACAGGCACTGCCCAGCGGCTTCGCCGCGCGGCCGATGCGCGCGAGCGGGACGGGGGCTTCCGCCAAAAGCTTTATGACGCCCTCGTCGAAGGCGGCCAGCCGGCAGCGCCGGGGGATCTGGCCCGCCGCCTCGGAGGGCGCCCGGGCGGAAGTGAGTGGGGCCTCGAGCGCTGGGTCGAGGAAGGCTGGCTCAGCGCGACTCCGGAGGGCTTGGTTGAGCTTCGGCGGGCCATCGGGGAGCTGCGCCTCACTCAGCGGGGCTTTGGGTTTGTGGTGGGGCCCGCCGACGGCGACGTGTTTGTGCCGGCCCGGTGGCTGCACGGTGCGTTTCACGGCGATCAGGTGGAAGTGTGGTGGCGCCCCCGGCCCGACGGGCCCGGCCCCGAGGGCGAGGTCATGAAAGTGCTGGACCAGGGGCCGCGGCGGCTGGTGGGCCGCCTCGCCGAGTCGCGCGGAACCTGGCGCGTGGTGCCCACGGATGCGCGGCTGCCGGAGGTGCGCGTCTCGGGCCGCGATTTGAGCGCGGGCCACTTGGCGGTGGTCGAGTGGACGGCAGGCGGTGACGGGGTCGCGCGCGGCCGGGTGGTGGAGCAGTTGGGCACCGCCGATGGGCCGGGGCAGGACGTGCGCCGCGTGATGGCGGAGCACAATCTGCCCGCCGCGTTTCCCGCGGCCGTGATGGTAGAGGCCGAGGCGCTGCCGGCCGGCGTTCGGGCGGAAGACCTGCGCGGGCGCGAAGACTTGACCGGCCGCTTGGTGGTCACGATTGACGGCGCCGACGCCAAGGATTTGGACGACGCGATTTCGGTAGAGCGCCAGGGGCGCCGGTTTGAGGTGGGGGTGCACATCGCGGATGTTTCCCACTATGTTCAGGAAGGCACGGCGCTCGATGCCGAGGCGCGCCGGCGGGGCACCAGCGTGTACTTGGTGGACCGCGTCATTCCCATGCTGCCCCCGGCGCTGTCCAACGGCCTGGCCAGCCTTAACGCCGCGCAGCTGCGGCTGACGCTGTCCGCGTTTGTGACCGTGGCGCAAGATGGTGCCCCGGTTTCCGTGCGCTTTGCCCGGACGTACATCCGCACGCGGGCCCGGCTGACCTATGAAGGTGTGAATCGCGCTCTGTCAGGGGACGGAGGTGACTTGGCCGACTTGCTGCCGTGGCTCCAGCAGGCAGAGGAGTTGGCCCGCCGCCTGCATGCGGCTCGGGTGCGGCGCGGCGCGGTGGACTTTGACTTGCCCGAAGCCAAGATGGTGCTGGACGCCGACGGCCGCCCCACCGATGTGGTGCTGCGCGAGCGGGGACCGGCCGAGCGGCTCATCGAAGAATTTATGCTGCTGGCCAACGAGGCGGTGGCGCGCCAGCTGGGGGAGCTGAAGCTGCCCGCCCTGTATCGCGTCCACGAGCCGCCGACGGAAGAAAAGCTCACGGATTTGCGCACGCTGGTGGCGGCACTGGGGCATCGGCTGCCGGCCCCCGTCACGCCCATGGCGCTGCAGCGGCTGCTGGCCCGGGTGGAGGGCAAACCCGAGGCGCGGCTGGTTACCGAGGCCACGCTCCGATCGATGCGCCAGGCGCGCTACGCTCCCACCAACCTGGGTCACTTTGGCCTGGCGGCCGATCACTATACCCACTTTACCTCGCCTATCCGGCGCTACCCGGACCTATTTGTCCATCGGGTGCTGAAAGCGTGGCTTGCGAAAAGCGCCCGCGACGCCGATCTCGCGCGCTGGCGCCAGGAGGCCGACTTGGTGGCGGAGCAGTCCTCGGAGCGCGAGCGGGCGGCCATGGAGGCCGAGCGCGACTCGGTGGCGGTGAAGCAGGTGCAGTTCATGGCCGACAAAGTGGGTGAGCAATTTGTCGGCCTGATATCGGGCGTAACCAATTTCGGGCTATTTGTGGAGCTGCCCACGCTCATCGAGGGGCTGGTGCGCGTGGACAGCCTGCCCCCCGACCGCTATGAGCACGATGCCGTGCACCACACCCTGGTGGGGGTCGGCCGCGGCGTGCGATACCGCCTGGGCGACCCGCTGGCGATTATGGTGGCCCGCGTAGACCAGGAAGCTCGGCGCATTGACTTCGCGCTGGCGCCGGAGCCCCCAGCACCAACCCCTCCGCCTCGGTCGGCCCGGCGGCGCCGGCGCGCCAAAGGGACGAGGCCGGCGGCGGAGTCTCCGGCTCCTTAATGCGCCGCGGGCCGGCCAGCGGCCGACGCGGCTGCTCTGCCCTCTCCACGCGGGAAGGGTTCTAGGCGCCGTGGCCGGCAAACTTTACGGCTTGGGCCACCCCGGCTTGCTCGGCAGGCGTCAAGGGGCGAAAGGGCAGCCGCGGCGGCCCGACATCCATGCCGCGCAGCCGGCACGCTTCGCGGAGGCACTGAATGTACGGGCCCGTCAATCGCTCGTGCGTTTGGACCACCTGCCGCTGGCGCGGGGCGCGCCCGGGATTCAAGGCTTCGCGGGTGGCCGCCACCATCAGGTCCGGAAACGCGGCGGCCAGTCCGGTGATGCTGCCGGCGCCGATGGCGGCGGCGTGCACCACCAAACTTTCCGCGCCGGTGTAAGTTTTGAGGCCGAGGTCCCGGTACAGCAACAGCCGCGCCGCATCGCGGCTGGAGTCCTTGATCCCCACGTAGGAGCCGGTTTCGCTGAGCAGGCGCGCGGCGGCGGCGGGCGTGAGGTCGCTCTGAGCATGGCTCGGAATGTTGTACCACAGCAGCGGAAGGGCCGCGTGGCCGGCCAGCTCCAAGTAGTACTTCACCAGGGCGTCGGCATCGTGGGTGTAGTACGACGGGCTCACGACCGCGGCGCCCGCCGCGCCCACGTCGGCGGCGTGGGCCATGAGGGCGAATGTTTCCGCGACATTGGCGGCGCCCACCTGCACATACACCGGGACGTGGCTCACTTTCATGATGGCTTCCAAGCCCCGCCGCCGCTCCTCGGCGGAAAGCGTAACGCCCTCGCCGGTGGTGCCAAAGGCAAAGTGGCCGTCGACCCCTGCGGCCTCGAGCCACCCTAAGTAGTCCGGGTAGCGGCTGGGGTCCAAGTGGCCGGCGGCATCAAAGGGCGTCAGCAGCGCCGGCATCGTCCAGGGGCCTTCCACACATCACCCTCCTCCAGTCCATTCTAACGATCTGGCGGGCGGAGTGGGGCCGGGGGGAACGAGCGCGAGGCGGTCGAGAACTGAGGTTTCTGCCTGCCGCCGTGGGTCTGGGCCCTGCGAATGCGGCGAAGGCGGAGAGGGGAATTGGCGGCAGGCCGGGTGGCCGACCGGCATCGGAGCCCACGCCCACGGCGTCCCGGCACCTCACCACCGGGTTTCGCCTGCATCGGCAGGGTCGCCTGCTATCCATCGTGTATCCATCGTGGAGCCCGGAGATCCTTCTGTGCTGGCTTTTGCCTAAGTCCGCGCCTTTCGCTGGGGCCGGCGCGCCATGCGCCAAGCCGCTGGCCGTCCCGGCCCGCCGGCCGCGATGCCCAAAAGCCCCCGTCTCATAAGGGCCGGCCCGACTCCTTGGTGCTGTCCCATGGGGTCATAGACCTTGCGCCGTCCGGCCGTAGTCGGCCCCAGCGCAGCTGCCTACGGTGAGGTCAGCTGACGAAATTTTCCCGACACCATAGCACCGTTAGGGGGGCTGCGCCTGCGCTGGCTGTGTGTTCCCGGTTGGCTGGGGAGAGCACCGAGACCAAATGGGAGGGCTGATCGTGATAGATGGGTCGGAGGGCGCTAGGCTCGATCCCGCCGTACACGACGTGACCTTAGGTGGCTTAATCCGCCGGTCTGCTGACGTTTTCGGCGACCGCACCGCCGTCGTGTGGCCGGATGGGGCCATCACGTATCGGGATCTGAACCGCGAGGTGAACCGCTTAGCCCATGCGCTCCTGAAATTGGGCTTGCACGGAGGCGACCGCCTGGCGATCGTGAGTGAGAACCGGCCCGAATACGTCGTGAGCTATTTGGCGGCGGCCAAGATTGGCGTCATCGTGGTGGGCATCAACATTCGGTGGCACCCAGAGGAAGCGCTCCACAGCCTCTCGGCGTCTGAGCCCCGGGCACTGATGGTGTCTGGTCGGTTCCAGTCGCTGCTGGACGAGATGCGCAGCAGGCTGGACCCGGCGCTGATGACCATCGCGCTGGACGAAGGAGCTGCCGAGCAGGACCTGAACTTTTCCCATCTGGTGGCGGGCGGCAGCCCGGAGGAGCCGCTGGTCGCGGTGCAGGGGTCGGATATTCACAACATTCTCTACACCAGCGGCACCACCGGCCATCCTAAGGGGGCCATGATTAGCCAGCGCGCGGCGGTCCTGCGGGGGCTGCGCATTGCGCAGTGGTTTGGACTTTCGGAGTCAGACGGACACGTGGGGTGGCTGCCGCTGTTTCACGTGGGGGGAGACGAGTCGCTGTATGCCACCCTGGTGACCGGAGGGTGCTTCGCGGCATTGCCGGCTTTCGACCCCGCCGTGATGTTTCGCCTCATCGAGCAGCACCGCCTCACCTGGACCATCCTGGTGCCGGGCACGGTCACCGCTTTCGCGCAGCACCCGGAGCGTGGTCGGCACGACTTGAGCAGCCTTCGCTTTGCCGGTGGCTATGCGGACCTGCTGTCCGACAGTGTCCTTGAGGAATTCTCGTCAGCGGTGGGCATTCCGTACTATGATGCGTACGGGCAAACCGAGACCAGCTACTTGGTCGCCTGGCACAACACTCCCTCGGGCTCGCTCCCAACGCGGAGGAAGCGGCCGGCGCCGCTCCTCGACATTCGGCTCGTCGATGAGAACATGCGAGACGTGCCGGTTGGCGCCACGGGCGAAATGGTCGTGCGGGGTCCGACAGTCATGAGCGGATACTGGCGCGACCCCCGCGCCACCGCGGAGGCCTTTCGGGGCGGATGGCTCCACACCGGAGACTTGTTTGTGCGGCACGAGGACGGGACGGTTCAGTTTCGCGACCGCCAGAAGTCTCTTATAAAGACCGGCGGCGAAAACGTGTATCCGGCCGAGGTGGAGCGCGTTCTCTCACAGCTGCCGGCCGTTCAGGAAGTGTGTGTCGTGGGGGTCCCAGATGAAAAGTGGGGCGAGGCGGTCCACGCGGTAATCGTGGTGCGGCCGGGCCACCGGCTGACGTGGGGGGAAGTGGATGCCGCGTGCCTAACTCACCTGGCCCGCTACAAGCGGCCACGGGGGGTGACCTTCATCGAAGAGCACGAAGTTCCACGCAGCACCACCGGAAAAATTCAGCGGACGGCCATGGTTGCACAGTTGCTGCAAAGGAAGTGATCACGGTCGGCACAGGCAGTGATTCTTGGTCTTCGGCGAATCAGGCGCCTTTTCACTCCCATCTCCTGGAGGGGTCCATTGCGATCATTACGGGTGGAGGCACCGGCTTAGGCCGTGCCATTGCCCGGGAGTTGGGCCGCGCTGGCGCGACCCTCGTTCTGGCCGGCCGGCGGCCGCTCCCTCTCGAAGCGTCCGTGGACGAGTTCCACACCCTGGGCATCACGGCGGTGGCGGAGCCAACAGATATCCGCCAACCCGACCAGGTGGAGGCGCTGGTGGCGCACGCGGTGGATCGCTTTGGCCAGGTGAATATTCTGGTGAACAACGCGGGCGGCCAATTTCCCGCGCGGGCGGAAGACATTACTGACCGCGGCTGGCGGGCCGTAATAGAGACGAACCTCCACGGCACATTTCTCATGACCCAGGCAGTGGGCCGTCAGCTCATCCGTCAGGGCCACGGGGGGGTTGTTACCAATATTGTGGTGCCGAGTCTGTCCCGGGGGATCCCCGGCATTGCCCACTCGGTGGCGGCTCGGGCCGGCGTATGTGGCCTCACCAAGACCCTGGCGCGCGAGTGGGCGCCCCATCAGATTCGCATCAACGCCGTGGGTCCTGGCCTGTTCCTCACCGAAGGGCTTCGGGAGGAAATGTTGCATCATGCAGGCCCGGATTTCGTCGAGCGCACGAGTCTGTGTGTCCCGCTGGGCCGGACCGGCCGACCCGAGGAGCTGGGCTGGCTGGTCACATTCTTGTCCAGTCCCCTCAGCCGCTTCGTGACAGGCGAGTACGTCACCATCGATGGAGGCCAATCCCTGGCGGCAGGGATCAGTCTTCTGCCTGGGGTGTAACCGGCGGCCATCGGCGAGGACTTTAACCCCTCGCCACCCTCTGCTGAGAAAGGTGCGCGGCATGCAGCACGTAGAGCTTTCGCTCGCTGGCGGCGTGGCTATCCTCCGCCTGAACGTTCCCCGCTCGCTCAACGCGCTCAGCCTCACCGTCTTGCACGACATGGCGGGGGCATTGGATCGGGTGGAAATGGAGGCCGACCTGGCGGCCCTCATCATCACCGGCACGGGGGAAGCCTTCTCGGCGGGTGCCGATTTGCGTGAACTGCAAGGCCATCAGGCGGATCTTCGCGGCTACGCCACGGAACTGGCTTCCCTCGCCCACCACACTTTGGCGCGCATCAGCCGGCTGCTCCTCCCCAGCATCGCCGCAGTCAACGGCGTGGTTGCCGGCGGGGGCCTCGGCCTGCTGCTGGCCTGTGACCTGGCGGTGGCGGCCGAGCACAGCCGGTTCCTGGCCGGGTACCAAAATGTGGGCCTTACGCCGGATGCAGGCACCACCTACTGGCTGCCGCGGTTGGTTGGGATTCGGAGGGCGAACGAGCTACTGCTCACCCACCGCACGCTCACTGGCGAAGAGGCACTGCGCTGGGGTTTGGTCAACGCGGTCGTGCCTGATGAATGCGTACTGCCTTGTGCAGAGCGCTGGGCCGCGGACCTCGTGGCCGGCCCGCGGCTTGCCCAGGCGGGCACCAAACGGCTGCTCGGACTGGCTCGGCACGGCAACACCCTTTCCGACCAGATGGCGGCGGAGCAGACGGCCGTGATTCACTGCCTCACATCGGAGGAGGGGGCCGAAGGCATCGAGGCCTTTGTCAGCCACCGCCCTCCGATGTTCACCCCGCTGGGGCCATGCTCCGGTCAGCGCAAGACTTGACGCGAAGGCCTTTCGGGCGGTGCCGCGCTCCATTTCGCGCAGGAGGACAATCGCCAGAGGATGTCCCAAAGCCCACACTCGCTGGCCCTGTGGTGGGCGCTCCCGTCGGCGGGGACACCCTCCGCTGCCTGGTGGACGCGATGGGTAGAGTGGCCCCAGCAATTTAGACAGGCCCTGAAGTCCCTGCCGCGGTACACTCGCAGACAATGAGAAGGCCACATTCCACATTCCCCGGCCGTGACGGCCAGCTGGTGCTGGAAATGCTGCAGGAACTGCGGGCGGTGGCGCCGATGGCGGTCAAGTGTGGAATTGTCAGCGGCTGTTGCATCGGTGGCGGAAGGGGGCCATCGACCACCTGCCGGACTTGTCAGCGGACCCGGCGGCGCCGGCCCGCCCAGCCGAGTAAGTGGAGGTGCTATAAGCCCAGATTGGCGGACACAACCTGCCGAAGCGGTGGATCCATGCCCTTGGCGAGCGCCGTGGCCTCTTGGAAGTTGTCGGCGGCCCCGGTGGACGAGGCGAAAAACACCAACTCGACCGCCCCGCATCGCCAGCATCCGGTGCCAGAGAAAGTCAACGCCGACGATGACGCGCTCGTCCTTGGGCATGGGCACCATACAGCCAAGCGCTTGCCCGTAGGAATCACCGAGATTTTGTGGATGACCACCTGATCGTTCAGCCAGGACAAGAACACGTGGCCCGTCTCGTGAAAGGCCACGCACCGGAGGTCGTCGGGGTGAACGGTGCGGTGCGAGACCAGCCCCGCCATCTGCCGGTCCACGGCATACAGGAAGTCGTCGTCGGTCAGCGCCGGGCGGTCGTGCCGGACGGCGCAAATCGCCGCCTCGTTGGAGAGGTTTTCGGGTTCCGCGCCCGAGAGCCCGATGGTGCTCGGGGCCAGCGTCGCGAGATCGACATCCGCGGCCAGCGGCTTGCTGTCCGCAAGATGGTTTTGCGCCTCGCCGTATCCAGCAGATCCACGGCAATTTGGCAGTCAAGCCGCCCGGGCCCCAGTACCGCCGTGTGCAGGGCGTCGGCGCGGTTGATGGCGGCACCCCACGGCGCGACGCCACTCTGTGCGGGGTTTATCACCCCATCCCCAGGCCCGGTGCCTTACGTGGGGCGCTGGGATGGTGGGGCAACACGCCCTGGAGATGCCGGCGGGTGCACCGGGTCGCTGTCTGTGCTCCAGCGAACCGGCGTCAGGGGATGCCGATCCACCATTCACATAGAGAGCGGACGGCTACTGGACAAGTTGAGCAGATTGGACGGGAACGCTTGTGAGTAAGTTGGAATCGTAGGTGATGGTGGCACTCCCGTTGATAGCCTCGATGGTTTCGCCGATCACCGCTCCCGTCACATTGCAGGAACCGTTGAAGGTGATGCTGCCGTTGGGCGCATAGAGAATGCCGGTTACGGCGGGGTGGCCGTTGATCACGATGTTCTCACTGGTGTTCGGCGGGCCAACCGCTGCCAGACTGATGCCGCCGCTTCCCGTCGCCCTGACGCCACCGTTCAGCGTGATACTCCCGTTCCACACCGTCAGTGACCCATCCATGGTAAGCCCTCCATTGACGGTGAGGCTGCCTTCGACGAGGACGCGGCCGATGACCTTGAGACTGCCGTTGAAGGTGGCGTTGCCCTCAATGATGTAGTTCCCGATCAGCGTCGCGCCGCCATTGACGTTCTCGTTGGTCAGCACTGTGGCGTTAGGCGGTGTGAGTTGAGACCGCGTCCAGATAGGCATGGGCACGTAGGGAATGGTCGAGGCGCCGCGGGGGCAACCGCCGCGCGCATTTCCGTTGGCCACGAAATTGCCTCCGTTGCCGATGGTGATGCCTTGACGGACGCAGTAACTGCCATTGATGATAACCCCGCCATTCGAGTGCACAGCGCCATGGACATCGAGCGCGCCGTTAATCGGTATGGCCGTCGGCGCCCGGGCTCCTTGAAACAGCGCGTAGTCGAATGCCGGTCCCGGCGTATACGCGGCCACCGCCGTCTCACGTACGGTGAACTGCTCAATCCCAAAGAGGGCGGCGAATCCCCCGGGCACCAACACCACGCCGGTCGCTCGGATGCCATTCGGCACACTGTGACTGTCTGTGATGGTTAGCATGCCTTGAGGTCCGAGATTCTGCTGTTTTAGCCACGCTTGGTCGGTCGTGGGGTCTTGGCCTTCGGATGCCAGTTGCGCCCCGGCCAAGGCGGCAGAGTCGACCGCATTCTGGACCTTCGTTTGCGCAAAGCCGACTTCGGCCGATGTGATGCCCACCGCCGCCGCGGCCAAGAGGACAACCATGAACAGGGCCACGAAGATGAAGGATTGCCCGGCTCTGCATCGCACAGTGGTGTCCCCTCCATCCTGGATCATGGACAGTACTGCCAAGCAATGCAAGTCGTGAGCAGCATTCACTAAGTGATTGGGCGAAGCCGTGACACCAACGCCTCCGCGCTTCCCGGAGGAGGCGCGGAGTGTAAGAGCCGGAACCGTCTTAGAAGCCTAAGAACTTCGCTTGGGACTGCGCCCGCGCAATGGTCAGTGCGCCCGGGATGGACGAGACCACCTTGCCAGCCGCGTTGAACCAGTCGAGCGTGGGGAACGACTGAATCGCCCAGGCGTTCCGCGTGGTGCTGGGTGCCACAAACACGTGGGCTAGCCCGAGCGTCCCGTAAGTGCTCACGTACTGCTGCATCGTCGTAGCCATCTGCGCCGTGTTGATGGCGTTGCCTTGGCCGTCATGGCGGGAGAACGGTGGCGTCTGCGTTCCGGGATTCGCGATTCCGCCCTGTGGCGAGACATCGACCACGACCCCTCGCATCGCGGCCAAAAGCGGCACAATGTACTTGTCGGTGTAGCCGCAGAACAGGCACCACGAGACCATCTCAACCACCAGGGTGCCCTTGGTGCCGCGCACCAGATGCGCGGGTTGGCCCTGCAAGGTTTCGAGCGACGCCGACCACGGAGCCTTCTGGCCCGCTGTAAAGGTACTGGTCGTCGTCGGCGCTCCAGCGCCAGTCCCGGTGCCGGTGCCTGTGCCGGTCCCAGTGCCGCTGGGGGCCGTGCTTGGGATGGTGGGGACTGCGGCGCCATAACCGCCGGCCAGATAGCCGCCAAACGTGCCCAGCACCAGGGCCAGCGCAACACCCAGCACCAGCACCTCCTTGGGGGCCCAATTCCACGAAGTCTGGGCCACCGTTTTCGCTCCTGTGGTTGTTGCTTTTGCCATCGGTTAAAGAAGCCTCCTTGCGACTCGTAGGTCGTGTGGGAACAGGGGATCGTGTCGGACCAGCGGCCAACACGTCGACCCGCCAGCACCAGCAACGTGACCGCAGCGACCCCCAGCCAGGGGATCCAGGCCGCGAGCGCGGTGTCCGCACCGAGCCAGAGGGGATTCGGGCCCGGCGGGAAAGCGCGGGTCCGCAGAGACCAGGTGGCCGTGGTAGCTGCGCCCCACAGCGTCCACGCCACCCACAACAGCCCGGCTTGCACAAACACGAGCCAAAGGAGGATGGTGCGGAACAAGTGCCCCGCCCATAGGGCGTGGCCTAGCGTCGCCAGACAGAAGGCGATGCCCACGGCACCGAAGAGCAGCGCGCCCCATCGAGGGGGGTGGGTGGGTCATCGAGCGTCCTTGGACTCCACAGATGGCTTGCCGTTGTCGTTACAACCACCTCCACGTTACTAAGACCCGGCCCTGGCCAGGAGAGCCAGCACGGCCGCAAACGCTTGGACCTGCCGCCCGCCGTCACCACACCCGTCGCCACCGACAGGTTGGGGTCGTGACACTGAGGTTGGACTGACCGGCAGGCATCCCGACACTGGGCAAGCCCGTGTCGCCGTTGGTGCCCGACGCGAGCGCCGGAGTCAGCGTGAGGCCGGGGGACGCGCCATGACTGGCGAATCCCTGCCACTGGTGCCAGGCGGCGGCGAGCGACACCCCGGGCGTGGAGAGCGTCGGGGCCTGATACACGACCGTGCCGGCGGGCGCAGCGAAGCTGGCCCAGCGCGGCAGCGCGGCCCGAAAGGCCTGCAACGCCCCGGCAAAAGCGTGCTGAAACGCGGCGGGGACGTGCAGGGCGCACTGGGCGTGGGGGCGGGGACGTGGAAGAGCCGTGACGGGGTGCCGGGCGAGGCGACGACCGGGGGCCGCAGTGCCGTGAGGCGCGCCGCACCTGGCCAGCAGCCATCCGGCACCCAACGTCACCGCGGCAGCCACTGGGAGAGCACACGGGGAAGAGACACGGTGAAATCAGCCTCCAATCGTGGGAGCAGTCCTGTTGTGTGTTAGAGCGCGCGACCTCGGCTCAGGGCGGCGAGGGGGCGGCCGCGCCGTCACGGTGGCGAGCAGCGCAGGCGCATCCAACCCGCAGTCCGTGTGAGGTAGGGAAGAGCGCCGCGTTCGGTAAAGACCCGCAGGGCGTGTGCCGGATCGGCCCAGACCACCGGCCAGCCGGCGCATCGGTGAGCAGTTTGATGGGAGCGGTTCGCACGAACGCCAGCTATACGGGCGCCCATCCTCGGGATTGCGCCACGCGGTCCAGCTGGTTGGAGGGAATGGTTCGGCGAGGGTCCTGTGCGGCCTGCGGGCATCGGGCGGGAGTATCGGGCTTCTGGTGCTGGGGCCGGTGATGCGAGGGCGGTGGTGTCCGTGTACCACTCCGGCCGCGACATGCACCTCGTGGTGATGGAGGATCTCCCCGGTAGCCAGAACACCGGAACGCTCATGGTCACCCTGCCGCCATCCGCGGCATCGGCTCAGAAGTTGCCAGATTGACTCGATGGCGCTTTACATCGGGTGCCTCGGCGCTGGCGCACATGCCCATGCGGGTCGACTCGGGCCCGCAGCAGGTGTGCCTAGTGCCCCGTGCTATGATGCGGGGGACTTCTCTTCGGGGGCCTGCATCCCGGACATCCGGGGAAGGCAGAAGGAGGGCCGCCATGAAGGTTCAGATTGTGGCAGTGCCGTATGCCAACGACGTTGCCAAATGGGGGTACGCGAAGGGCCCGGAATTTCACCTCCGCCACGGGCTGGTTGACACGCTCAAGCAACACGGGCACACGGTGATGGACCCGGTCTGGGCAAGCCTTCCCATCTCGGAGCGCACGCGGGATGTGGTCACGAATCTGGGTCGGCTGAATCAATCGGAAAGCGATCTGGTGCTGCAGGCGTTCCAAGATCCGGAGACCGCGGTCTTGGCGCTGCAGGGCGACTGCACACATGCGCCGGGCGTGGCGGGGGGTGTCTATCGGAAGTTCGGCGGCGTAGGCATGGTCTGGTATGACGCCCACGGCGACATCAATACGATGGCCACCACCCAGACCGGCCTGTGGGGGGGAATGCCACTTGCGGTGACGCTGGGCTGGGACCTTCAGGACTGGCGTGAGGCCACCGGGCAGGCTGAGCCCATTCCCCCGCGGGCGGCAGCGCTGTTTGGCACGAGCGATCTGGATCAAGCCGAGAAGGCTGCCATCCAGCGGGAAGGGCTCATCCATCTCGATGCCCGCGCGCTAAATGCGGAGAGCACGCGTGTTGCACTGGCTCCGCATCGGCAGAACGCCCCGGCCTGGTATCTCCACATCGATATGGACGTGGCCGGACCAGAGGCGCCGGGCGTAAACACGCCGGCGCCGTATTGGCCGGAGCGCCAGGCGCTTATTGACTCCTGTCGGGCCACGGGCCGTACGGTGCCGGTGGTGGCTTTCTCCATCGCGGCCGTGAATCCGGACGGCGATCCGGAGGCGAAGTCGGCCCGTCTCGGACGCGATGTGGCCGTGGCTATTCTCGAGGGCATCCAGGAAGCACGCAGGTTCTAACCGACTCAATGCGGAACCCCAGGGAGGACAATGCCGTGCGTGTGAGGGGGGATCGCTGGCTTCCGGATGAGTGACCCTTCGCCGAGAGCCAGGTGGAGTCGTGGGAGGCTTTTACTGCGATTCGGAGGTGGGTAGCCTCCCGTCGGTGCTAATGCACCGACCGGGCCGAGCGCTTGGCCATATCACTCTCAGCACATATGGGCAGTGGCTTTACGAAGCGCCTATGGAGCAGGGGCGCTTCCGCGCACAGTTTGACCGAAATGGTGAGCGCAAGACCAAGGCTTTGGCCGTGGGTCTAGCGAACCCCGTTTGGGGGAATCGGGTGGTTGCGCAAGTTAGAATGCATTTAGGAACTATTGAATCACGGGCAAAACAGTGTTCTCGGCAGTGATGCTGGCGGTCATGTGGTCACCGGCGGTCACCGGATCTGGGTTTCGGCCGCCAGGAAAATTTCCCACCACGCGCAATATTGGGCGCCGCCGGAGGTGTAATCCTGCTCCGTGCCCGTCTGAATCAGATTGCTGTTGTTGAACCCGTCGATGCCAATCCAGCTGGACGAATACGTGGAGCCCTTCGCCCGACTCACCGCGGGACCAGGGAGTGTAGCATGGGTTGTGTAAACTCGCGGGTCCCATATCCGGGAGTTTACGGTGAGAAGGCCGCCCGTGAGCCTGTTGACCCACGAGCAACGGCGCGACGTCATCGCCACCCACGACTTCCGGTCCCCCGCAGACGGCCAGCGGGCCCTGAAAGGGCTGTTGGCGGACACCTTGCAGGCCATGCTGGACGGCGAGCTGGAGACCCATCGGGTCTATCCGCAGGACCGGGCCGGCCCCAAGCCCACCCCGAACCGCCACAATGGCCGGCACCCCAAGCACGGCCCCACGGAATACGGCGAGGTGGCCCTGGAGATCCTCCGCGACCGCGGCGGGAGCTTCACCTCCGTCGTGGTGCCCCCGCATCAGACGACGATGGTCGGCCGCGAGGCCCAGTCATCGCCCCGTAGGCGCGGGGGATGAGCACCCGGGACATCCAGGCCCAGCTGGCGCACCTGTACGGGGGGAGATCGCACCGACGCTGGTGTCGAACATCACGGACAAGCGGTGGCCTCCCATCACGGAGTGGCAGCAGCGGCCGCTGGCCGCCTGCTGGCCCGTCGTGTTCCTGGACGCCATTCCCTGCCAGGTCCGCGAGGACGGCCGGATGGTCAATAAAGCCGCCTATATGGTGGTGGCATTGATCTCGAGGGCTATCAGGACGTCCTGGGATGTGGATCGGGGCCCACGAATCGGTGAAGTGCTGGCTCACGGTGCTGACGGAGCTCCAGAGCCGGGGGGTGCAGGACATCCTCCTGGTGGCGGTGGATCACCTCACCGGAGCGGGCGGACGTCCAAAAGTGCATGGTCCATCAGATCCGGAACTCGCTCAAGTACGCTGCCCGCAAGGACTGCGCGGCCCTCACCGCGGCGATGCAGCCCATCTACCTGGCGCCCACGGAAGCTGCCGGCGCGGCGGCGCCGGCGGACTTGGCCGCCGACTGGGCGGACAGGTATCCGAAGGTGGTGCGGTCCTGGCAAGCCAACTGGCACGAACTGGCGACCTTTTATCGGTATGCCGAGGGGCTGCGCTGCACCATCTCCACCACGAATTTCCTTGAAGGGTTCCACCGGTCGCTGCGCCAGGGGACCAAGAGCAAGCAAGGGCCTGTTCCCGACGGATGCTGCGCTGACGAAAATGCTCTACTTGGCGGGCCAAGAGGCCCAGCGGCAGTGGACGCAGCATCTGCCGAACTCCCATGACACCGCCCCATCTGCGGTGCCCGCCATTGAAGCGCTGCACCGCACCGCCCACTTCTTGCGCCGAAGGCCCGGCGGCTGCCAGCAGGCTAGCCAAGTTGCTGGGGGAAAATGCGGCGGCGCTCAGCCCATACAGGGCCAGAGCCAGCACCATAGAGGCGGGGGCCGGGTCCGCCGCCATGCCGGCCAGCGCCGCAGCAGCCAGCTGACCGGCCGCGCGGAAAGCACCAGCACCGGCGGGGAGGTCATATTGACCAGCCCGACCTGCCACGGCCGCAGATGGCTGACCGCGTGGAGGACGTACGGGGGGACCATGAACGCGACCGCCGTGGCGCCACCTACGGCCAGCACGGCGCCCGCAGCGGCTCAGGGAGGAGCCGCCGCTTCCAGGCGGCGAGCGCGGTGCAGGAGCCAAGAGCCAGCTCAGCGACGGCGCCGCCCTGCGGGCGGCCGAGACTGCCGCGAGTCCCAGGAGGCCCAGCCCCAGCACCCGCTCGGGCCCATAGCGGCCGGCCACGCGGCCAAAGAGGAGCGCGGTGCCCGCCACGGGGATGGTGCAGGCCGACACGGCCCAAGCGGCAGTGGCCGCGGTGGTGTGCCAGGCGACCTGCAGCGCGCTATAAGCGCGCTATAGATGATGCCAGTGTCCCAGGTGGCCGCCCCGCCACCCACACGTGCTTTTGCTGCTGAGAGTTATGCTGGTCATGCTAAGATGGTGCGAGGGCTTTATTTTGAGTGCCGTTAAAAGGTTGTGTGGCCACGAAGTGGGCCGATGGACGTGGAAGAGACGCTGGTGCACGCGGGCGAACTTCTGGGCGACCGGCGCCGCATCCGCCTCGTGATGACTTTAGCCAGTGGTGGGGCGTGGTCGGCGGGGAAGTTGGCGCGCTGGGCGGGCGTCCGGCCTCGACCAGCTCGCATCACTTAGAGTGCCTGGTTGCGGAAGGATTGCTGGCGGTGGTGCCGCAGGGCCGCCATCGATGCTGCCGGCGGTCCTGGCGCCGCCGGGTGCCCCGCACTTGTGGCGGGGATCGCGGCAGCGCGACGCGCTGAAATCCGGGCGCACGAGGTACGACCACTTGGTCGGCCCGCTCCGGTTGCATGGGCTAAAGCTTGCGAGGCCAACGGGCGGGTCCAGCGCGCCGCCAAAGGGGGATAGCCTCACGCCGGCAGGGTGCGAGTGGCTGGCCGGTCTTCAAGTGGAGGGCGGCCCGGCACCGTGATTTTCCAGCACGCAGTGGACTGGACCGAGCGGCCGCCGCACTTGGCGGGGCCGCCGGCCAAAGCTATAGCCCAGCGGCTGTTTGAGCGGGGGTGGATTGAGCGGGGCCGGTTCCGCGATCTGCCTTCATCCGCCCGCAGGCAGTCGCCAGCTGAGTGAGTGGCGTCTGACGCTTTGAGTTGGGGGGAATACTGTCTGCAGCACCGAGTGGTCGTCACGGGGATGGGAGCACTCACTCCGATGGGGTTGAGCGCCGAAGAAACTTGGCAGGCCGCCTTAGCGGGAAGGTCCGGCATCGCGCCCATCCAAAGCTTTGATGCCGCGGATCTGGAAGTGCACTTCGGCGGTGAAGTACGGGGCTTTGACCCGATTCAGGCCTTAGGGCGGCGCGAAGCGCGGCGCACGGATCGCTTTGTGCAGCTGGCCCTGGCCGCTACCAGCGCGGCGCTTCGCGATGCGGGGCTGACGGAGGAGCGCATCGACCCAGACCGGACGGGAGTCATTTGCGGCACGGGAATCGGCGGGTTTGAAACGTTTTGCACCCAGCATGAAACCTACCTGGAGCGTGGGCCCAGCCGGGTGTCCCCCCTTTTCATTCCCATGATGATCCCGACCATGGCCGCCGCGCAAGTGGCCATTCGGTACGGGCTGCGCGGCCCCAACATGACGATTGTGACCGCCTGCGCTTCCTCGGCGCATGCTGTCGGGGACGCCTTTCGCCGCCTGCAGCACGGCGAGGCGGATGTCATGTTGGCCGGTGGCGCCGAAGCCGCCATTTTTCCGCTCTGCTACGCCGGCTTTATCAACATGAAGGCCCTGTCCACGCGCAATGACGAGCCCGCGGGCGCTTCTCGGCCATTTGATCGCGACCGTGATGGCTTTGTCATGGCCGAAGGCGCGGGGATGCTGGTCCTCGAGGAGCGCGCCCACGCCATCGCCCGGGGCGCGCGGCTTTACGCCGAGGTGATTGGCTACGGCACCACCGCCGACGCCTACCATGTGGTGGAGCCCGCCCCGGATGGCAGCGGGGCGGCTCGCGCGATGCAGGCCGCCTTAGGCGACGCGGACCTCGCGCCCGAGCGCGTCGGCTACATCAACGCCCACGCGACCGGGACCCCCAAGGGGGATCTCGGGGAGGCGCGCGCCGTCCGCCGTGTGTTCGGCGCGCACGCGGACCGGCTCGCTGTCAGCTCGACCAAATCCATGACCGGCCACCTGCTGGGTGCGGCAGGCGCGATTGAGACGATGTTCACGGCACTCGCGCTGCATGCCGGGATGCTCCCGCCCACCATCAATCTCGACCACCAAGATCCGGAAATCGACCTTGACTGCGTGGCCAACGCGATGCGCCATCAAGCAGTGGAGGTGGCACTGACAAATTCCTTTGGCTTTGGCGGCCAGAACGTCACCCTGGTGCTGCAGCACCCAGGCGCGGCGCCAGTCTCCTAGGCGCCCGAACGGCTCGCGGCGCACCGCAGCGCGATGTGCCAACCCTTCCACCTGTTCGATCGCTGTGGGTGCCATGACCCCGCCGCCTACGTCCACGGGCGCGGCACGCGCCTCCGGCGGCGCGCAGACGGGCCGATAAGCCCGGAAGCGGACACTCTGGACCGTTCCGGCATGGGTCCTTCGACCCCAGCATCGAGGAGGTGGGTGTGATAAGCTCAGCGCGGAGCGTGGACCGATGTCCCGTCCACCCCCTGTGCGGCTGGCCCGCGTTTCGTGTCGATCGCTAGGCCTGGGAGCAGGTCGTGTTCGCGCGGACGCCCCACGATCGAGGAGAGAGAATGTGATGGGCAACCCGTACGTGCGCTTCGCGGGCAATTTTCCCGCCGGGCCGAGGCCCCCCGAGTGGCCTGTTATTATCCAGGGCGGCATGGGTGTGGCCGTTTCGAATTGGCGCCTGGCGCGCGCTGTCTCCCTGGCCGGACATCTCGGGGTGGTCTCGGGCACGGCGATCGACACGGTGCTGGTGCGTCGCCTTCAGGACGGCGATGTGGGCGGCCATGTGCGCCGCGCGCTGGCGGCCTGCCCGTGGCCGGCCCTCGCGGCACAGGTCCTCGCCCGCTACTTTCGGCCCGATGGCCGCGCGCCAGGGCAGCCGTATGCCCGGCTGACGCTGTGGACCATGGAGTCGAGCGCTTTTCGCCAGGCACTGGCTATGGTAGGAGGCTTCGTGGAAGTGTGGCTGGCCAAGGTCGGCCATTCGGGGCGCGTGGGCATCAATCTGCTAACCAAGGTGACACTCCCAACTTTGCCGGTGTTGTATGGTGCCCTGCGCGCTGGCGTGGATGTGGTGCTTATGGGGGCCGGGATACCGCGTGACATACCGGGCGCTCTTGATTGCCTGGCGGAGCACCAGGTGGCGGCCCAGCACTGTGATGTGGTCAGCCATGATGCGGCCGATGCGTCCCCGTGGGTGCGTTTTGACCCGCAGCGATATGAGGCCGTGGACTTTCCTCCGCTGGTGCGCCCCGCGTTCTTCCCGATTATCGCCGCTCACAGCCTGGCCACGCTCATGGCGCGCAAGGCAAGCGGTTCGGTCCAAGGCTTCGTCGTGGAAGGTCCGACCGCAGGTGGACACAATGCGCCGCCGCGGGGCACCAAGCGATTTGACGAGCAGGGGCAGCCGGTCTACGGCGACCGCGACGTGGTGGATCTCGACACGGTGGCGGCCTTAGGGTACCCCTATTGGCTCGCAGGGGGTGTGGGGTCACCGGCTGGCCTTAGGTCGGCCCAAGCGCTGGGCGCGGTCGGCATTCAGGTGGGCACGCTGTTCGCCCACTGCGAGGAATCCGGTTTGGCCCCTTCACTCAAGCACCAAGTGAGGACCGCGGCGCTGGCCGAGGCGGGCGTGATGAGGGTGTACACCGATCCGCTGGCCTCCCCCACGGGATTCCCCTTTAAGGTGGTAGACGTAGCCGACACGCTGTCGGACCAGCGTGTCTATGGCGCCCGCGAGCGCATTTGCGAACTGGGCTACCTGCGCGAAGCTTACCGAGATGAGCGGGGCCGCGTGCGCTTCCGCTGTGCATCGGAACCCGTGCGGGACTACATGGCCAAGGGCGGCCGGCAAGAAGACACGGTGGACCGTAAGTGTCTGTGCAGTGGCCTGCTGGCGGCTGCAGGGATGCCCCAGACGCAGGCCAATGGGAAGGTTGAGCCGGCGATCCTCACCAGCGGCGACGACTTCGAGGGAGTGCGCGCCCTCTGGTTGGCCCGGGCCGGACCCTATTCCGCGCGCGATGCGATTGATTACCTAACCCAGGCGCTGGCCATCCCCGGAGCGGAGGGGGTCAGCGTGCGGGGTGCTTCTCACCTCCTTGCCACGAATCCCGTCCAGGAGCAAGCCTGATCGGTAGGCGCGCAGGGACTCGGAGGGGCGCCCGGCCAGGAAGCGCGGAGGGGCAGTCCGAGCGCTGGGAGGCGTCGACGCGGCGGATCGCCGTGGTGTGAGGGGACTGGCCCGCGGAACCCGCACTGCCGCCGCAGATCGTGATGGCGCCCGGCGCCTTGAAGTTTTAGGGACGGTGCGTAAACTCCGAGATCCTGCGGCGCCGGATGCCAAGGAAAGGTGAGTGCGGTGCGTGCGATGAGTGCGATGAAGGGCGAGAAGCGGGCCGTGGCGGAAAACCGCCGTGCGCGATTTGACTACGAAATCATCGAGCGCGTGGAAGCCGGCATGGTGCTGCACGGCACGGAAGTCAAGTCGCTGCGTCAAGGCCATGCAAACCTGCGGGACAGCCACGCCTTGGTGCGCCAGGGGGAGTGCTGGCTGGTGAATTTGCACATCCCCCGATATGAGCAGGGCAACCGCTGGAACCATGACCCGGATCGGTCGCGCAAGCTTCTGCTGCACCGGCGCGAAATTCGCGAGCTGGAAGCTAAAGTCAAGCAGAGGGGTTTTACGCTGGTGCCGCTTCGGGTATACTTTGATGCGCGGGGCCGCGCCAAGGTTGAGCTGGCGCTGGCGCGTGGCAAGAAGCTGTACGATAAGCGCGAGGCCATTGCGCGGCGGGATGCCGACCGGCGCATGGCCCGGGCGATTCGTGAGCGGCGCTGATGGCTTTGGGGGCGAACTAGATTCGACGGGAATGCTGGGGGTAAGACAGCGAGCCGAGGTCCGCGCCTCGTTAAACAGCGGAACGCTTTATTTGCCAAGGACAACGGTTCCGAACTCGCCTTAGCCGCCTAAATTAGCGACTAACGTCTCCCGGGGCTCCGTGTCTGCCGACCCCGGCAGCGTAAAAGTGCAGAATACCCTCGTGGTCCTCCCGAGCCACGGCGGGGAAATCTAGGGATGGCTGACCGGTACCCAGCTCCGCGGGGCATCGGCCAGCGAGAATAATCGTGGAGCTACGCTCGTAGCGGTTTTACTTCACTGGTTCTCGGACGGGACGGGCAGTGCGTCCCCGCCTCCACCAATGTTCACCCTCCCGGCCCGTGTGGGCGGGAGGGTTTTTTCAGACCCGGGTGTCCGGGTCGGGCATCGCTGCCAGCTTAGAGAGGGACAGGAGATGATGAGGTGGACCGAGACGGACGCGGTGCCCTGGAACTGCGCCCAGTCACTCTGGAGATGGGTGTCAGCCAGCACGCGGAGGGATCCTGTCTGATTGCCGTGGGCGCCACGCGGGTGCTGGCCACCGCTTCGGTGGAGGACCGAGTCCCGGCCTTCCTGCGCGGCAAGGGCCAGGGCTGGGTGCATGCCGAATACGCCATGCTGCCGCGCGCCACGCATCAGCGCACCCCGCGAGAGTCCGTCCGTGGGCGCCTGCAGGGGCGCACCATGGAAATCCAGCGCCTGATTGGCCGCGCGCTGCGTGCGGCCGTTTACTTGGACCGGCTGGGGGACAAAAGCTACACCATTGACGTGGACGTGCTGCAGGCGGATGGCGGCACGCGGACCGCGGGCCTCACGGCCGGCTTTGCCGCCTTGCTGATGGCTTTGGGCCGCGCCCCCCATGCCAAGCCGCCGGTGCGCGACTGGCTGGCAGCGGTGAGCGTTGGGCTGGCGGGCGGCGAGGTGTGGCTGGACCTTGACTACCACGAGGATGCGCAGATTGACGTCGATCTCAACATCGTGATGACCAAGCGCCACCACTTGGTGGAAGTGCAGGGATCGGCGGAGGGCGCCTGGTTTGACCGGGCGCAGCTGGATGCGGTGCTGGATGCCGCGGAGCTCGGCATTGACGCCCTCACGGAAGCCGTGGCGCGCGCCGTCCCGGAAGCGGGGGTGCTCATTGGCGAGTGACGAGTGGCTGCTGGCCAGCCGCAATGCCGGCAAGGCCCGCGAGTTCGACGCCATGCTGTCGCCGGAGGGCATCCGCGTGGTGCCCGCCTTTGTGGGCGGCGAAGCCGTGGTGCCCGAGACTGGCACCACCTACTTCGAAAATGCACTCGCCAAAGCGCAGTTTGCCTTGGCCCAGCTGGGCCGGCCCACCCTCGCTGACGACTCGGGCGTAGAAGTGGATGCGCTGGGCGGAGCCCCGGGCTTGCATTCGGCCCGCTACGTCAGTGACGACCCCTGGGAAAACACGGAGGCGGTCTTGGTTCGGCTGCTGTCCGTGCCGTGGGCCGAGCGCACCGCGCGCATGCGGGCGGTGGTGGTGCTGGCCGTCCCGGGGGGCGGGGTGTTCACCGCCGAAGGGGTGATCGAGGGGCACATCGGGATGGTGCCGCGCGGGGCCAACGGCTTTGGCTATGATCCAATTTTTGTGGGGCCAGACGGCCGCACGCTGGCGGAGTGGCCGCCTGAGGAAAAAAACGCGGCCTCTCATCGGGGCGAGGCGCTGCGCCGCTTGGTGGCGGCTTGGCGGGCGGGATCCCCGGCCTAAGCGCGGCCGATGGCACTCTTTACGCGGCGGCCGTGGTTCGCTAGCTTAGTTGTGGAACTCATTCAACTCCTGAAGCGAGCGAGGTGGCAAATTTGGTCTGGCCTGTCTTGATTGCGGCATTCCTCGCCTCCAGCGTGGAGTTTGGGGAAGCGCTCACCATCGTGCTGGCGGTGGGGACCGTGCGCGGGTTTCGGCCCGCCATGAAGGGCACCGTGCTGGCCGTGGTGGTGCTGGCGTTGCTGGTGGCCATCTTGGGCTTAGAGGTTTTGAAATACGTGCCCGTCGACGTGCTGAAGGGCGTCATCGGGGTGCTGCTGCTCCTGTTTGGGCTCAAGTGGATTCGCAAGGCGATTCTCCGGTTCTCTGGCCGGGCGGCGCTCCATGATGAGGCCAAGATTTTTGATCGGGAGCGCCAGAAGATGGGCAGCGACGACGTCAGCGAATTTCAAGCCACACTGACCGCCTTCAACGGTGTGTTGCTGGAAGGCTTGGAAGTCGTGGTCATCGTGCTGACCATGGGGTCCGTGGCTAATCAGTATCCTTCGGCGATTGCCGGGGCGCTGTTGGGCTTGGTCGTGGTGGTGAGCCTTGGCATCGCACTCCGCGGCCCGCTGACGCTGGTGCCTGAAAACGTGCTGAAGTTTGTAGTGGGCGTCATGCTGACCAGCTTTGGAACCTTTTGGGCGGGCAGCGCGCTGGGCGTGCACTGGCCCGGCTCCGATGCGTCGCTGCTGGCGCTGGTGGTCATTTATCTGGTGCTGAGCCAGCGCTTAGTAGCTGGGCTGAAGCTCCGAGATCAGGGGGTGGCCACGTGAAGGCGCTGGAGGAAATTTACGGGTTGTTTGTGGAAGACCCGTGGCTGGCGCTGCTGGGCCTCGTGGGTTTGGCGGCCGGCGGCTTAGTGGCTCGGATGGGCCACCACAGGATTGGCGCGGTCATTTTGGTGGCCGTGATTGTGGGGGCACTGTCTTGGAGCGTGCGGCGCGCTTGACGCCGGTGCCGGTGGGCTGATACGATCTTCGCACGCGGCACCGGGGCGTAGCGCAGCTTGGTAGCGCACTTGCTTTGGGAGCAAGGGGTCGGGGGTTCGAATCCCTCCGCCCCGACCAGTTGAAAACGAAGCCCCGCAAGCGATTGCGGGGCTTTTGTTATTCCTCGTATCCCCGCGGATCCCCGGCCTGTATCCCCGGCGTATCCCCAGTGGCCCCGAGGGACCGCCGTATCCGCCAGCGCGGCGCTCGCGGCGGACCCGCCGGGGCGGGGCCGACCGCGCGGGCCAGGCGGTCGACGTGCGGGCGCTGCGCCTCGGCTGCCAAGCGCAGATAGTGTGTGCGCGTGGTGCGGGTCGTGCTATGCCCCAGGCGGTCGGCCACCAGGCGCTCCGACGTGCCCCCTTCGGCCAGCAGGGTCGCGCCAGTGGCGCGCAGGTCCTGGAACCGAATCGCGGGCACGCCGGCCGCGGCGGCGTCGGCCTTGAATCGGCGCACCAGGTTGCGGTGGCCCAGGGGCGCCCCGGCCGCCGTGGTAAACACCCAGTCGCCCGGCGTCCAATCCGCCCCCAGTCTCTGCCGCTGGGCCGCTTGGGCGCGCTGGTGCCCCCGCAGCAGGTCCACCGTTTCGCGGTCCAGCGGGCACCAACGGTGGCCCTTCTCTCCTGGCTTCAGGTCCGCCAGCTCGCGGGCGCGGGTGAACTGCGCATGCACAAAAAGGCTGGGGGGCTCCCACCGCACGTCCGCCCAGCGCAACCCCAGCACCTCTGACTGCCGGCCGTCGGCCAAGAGGGCCAGGCGGTACAGCACGCCATAGGTGGGGATCTCCCGCGTCGCCGTCAAAAACGTGCGCGTCTCGGCCAGGGTCCACACCGCGTGGTCCGCGGCGCGATAGGCCGGCCGGTCCACCCGGGCGGCGGGATTGCGGGGAAGCCACTCCCAGGCCACCGCCTGGTCCAGGCACCGCCGCAGGACATCCAGGGCCACCTGGCACGTGCGGGCCCCCACGCCGGCCCGGCGCCACTCGGCCACGGCCGCCGCGATGTGGCGCGGGGTGAGCTGGTCGATGCGCGTCGCCCCGAGGCCCGGCAGCACGTGCTGGCGCAGCTGGGTGCGATACAGGGACCGCGTGGCCGGCCGCAACTCCGCCGCGCGCCCCTCGGCCAGCCACAGGTCCGCGAGTTGCGCCAGTGTGGTGGCCCGCGGCGCATCCGGGTTGACGGCGCGCCATTCCACGGCGCGTTCCGCCCAGCGCGCCTTCGCCGCCTCTAGGGTCCCATGAAACAGCTCGCCCTTGCGCTCGCCACGCTGGCCCGGCGCGTGGGGCAGGGTCCAGCGAAGATAGTACGTCTGCGGGCCGCGTTTCTGGATTTGCACGGTCGCCTCCCTTCTTCACCGCGCCGCCGGCTGCTCCTCTTCTTCCACCACCCAGGCGCACACCGGCAGCCGCGGAGGGCTACTATCCCGGTACAGGCTCCCGTCAGCCAGCACGTACAGCCGCGTGGGGTCGGTCCACCGGGTCACGCGGACGGCTGGCGCGAGTACCGCGACGCGTCCGCAGTGGGCATAAATCCAACACTCGGCCGACTCCGGCCGCTCGCCCACCACCCGGCCCCACCGCGCGCCGTCCGCCGCCTCCGCCACGTCGATATGCGGCACCCCCCGTCTCGGGCCCGGATTGCGGCGGGGCTCAGGCGCCCGCCCCCGCGCGCGCGCGACGGGCCGGGGGCTCGGTCCGGCCGGCGGGGTGTGGGATTTTGCTAATCGCGGCCAGCCGCTCCATGGCAATCCGCACCGCCTGCTGCGACTCGTACTCGGCCCGCCCGCGCTCGGCTCGGTCCTGCGCGTCGTACGCCTCCACCGATTGGATGCGCAGCCGTGCTGTGGCCGCCTCCTCTTGGATGCGCAACCGCTCATTATCCAGCCGCTTGTTTTCGATGCTCGCGTAATTTTCGACGAACTGACTCATGACCCGGACCGCTCGGACCAGGTCTTCGGTGGCCAACGTAGGCCCGACAGCGGGCGGCGGTCCGCTCGGCCCCTCGTCCTCTAGGACGACATCCCCCAGTCGGAAGCCCACGACACCCCCGATGCGCTCAAGCATTTCGAGGTCCAGCGACCGCGTTCCGCCATTTAGCGCACGGTTGAGCGCTCCGCGGCTAATGCCTAGCGCCTCGGCCAAACGCCCTTGGTCCAGGCCGGCCTCGCGAATGCGCCGTTTGACCCGGTCTCCGACTGCCTCTCGCACGTCCCTCACCCCCGAGATGTCCTGTACCGGACACAGTGTACACCGCTGACCGCAAAAAAAGTAGGGCGAATGTCTTGACACGATCCGACACAGAGGCGCACAGTGTAACCAGAATCGTTACAGTGGTCCGAAAGCGGCTACAGAGTGGGGTGTCGAACGTGGCCAGAACGCCGAAAATCGAGGCCCTTGAACGCGAATGGGGGCGTCCGTTGAGCGGCCTGCTCGCGGAGCTGTACATCGTACGCGGGTGGCCGATGTCGCAGGTGGCGGCACAGCTGCACACCAGCGAGCGCCAGGTCCTACGGTGGATGGTCCGCTATGGCATCCCGCGTCGCACGGTGCGGGTGTATCCGCCGGGGGCCGAGCCGCGGGCTCGGGGCGGCGAGCGATGAGCCTCTTGTCGGTCCGCGCGTTCGCGGCCGAGTACCACATGGGCCAGGCCACGGTGCGGCGGCTCATCGCGCGGGACCCCGATTTCCCGTGGATCAACGTGGCCCAAACCGGCCACCGGCCCCGGTACCGCATCGCGACCGCCATGCTGCCCGCGTGGGTGGCGGCGCATCATCCCGGGCTCGACCCCGCGTGGGCGACGGCCGCAGAGGAGGTGAACTCATGAACATTGGCAGCATCGTGCACTACGTGCGGGCGGACGGCCCGGAGGCCGCCCACGGCACGTGCGTGCCGGCCCTGATCGTCGGCCTGCACCCCGGCGCCACCTGCGACCTGGCCGTGATGGACGCGCGCACCGAGTCCGTCCGGTGGGAGCTGCGGGAGCGGGTCCCCGAGGCGGTCACGCATCGATTCGGGTCGTTTCACCCGGCCTAGCTGGGACACCCCAAAGGAGGTGCTTCGTTTCATGAGCGAGTCCGAGTCCATCGCCGCCCGCCTCACGTTCCACTCGCTGGCCGTCAACTCG
>JAJZWV010000045.1 GCA_021846505.1 Bacillota bacterium | reverse complement strand
GCTGTCTGGCATGCCCTCGCGGCTGGCGCGGGTGCGAGCCCAGGAAGCGCTCGCGGCCATGGACCTCACCGCAGATGCGAGAAAGCTTTCGGGCGAGCTGTCGAACGGCATGCGGCAGCGGGTCATCATGGCGCGCGCCCTCTTGTGGCACACCCCGGTCGTGCTCCTGGATGAGCCGTTTGTGGGCTTGGACCCCGACCACCGCCGAGCCGTGCGGGACCTTATCCGCGGGCTGCCCGCCCGTGGCCGCACGGTGGTGGTGTCGGACCACCAAGCCGACGTCATCGAGGCGGTGGCCGACCGCGTGCTCATCCTGGAGGCGGGGTGTCTCAGCCAATTGGGCTCGCCGGCGGAGCTCTTGCAGCGCCTGGCCGGCCTGTCGGTGCTGGAGGTGGTCACGGAGCTGGCCGGCCGCCCCGCCGGCCCCCCGCCGCCGGTGGTGCGCCACGCGGAGCGGCAGGCGCGCCCGGGGCCCATGGGCCGCGTGGCGTGGCGCCTGACAGTGGAGGCGCGGGACGAAGCGTTCTGGCTGGTGCTGGCGTGGCTCGCCCCCGCAGGCGGCCGGATTGTGGAGGTTGAGGAGCGGCGCCCGACGCTTCAAGATTTAGTGGGAGGCACGCCGGGCTCGCGCCCGGCCAGCGCGTGACGCCGCGCGAGGGGCCGCCCCGCTCCGTCGCGGGCCACCTGCGGCAGGAGGCGGCGACGCTGGGCGCGTTTACTCTGCGCGAGTACCGGATCTGGCAGTCGTATCGGGTTAACCAGCTCATGTGGCTCACCAACATCTTCGTGACCACCCTGCTGTTTTTTCTCATGGGCCGCATGCTGACGAAGGCGGACGCGCACCTGATGGGCGCCGCCTACGGCACCAACTACATGTCGTTTATTGTCGTGGGCATCGCGGTGAACGTGTTTCTGTACACCAACTTGGCGGACCCGTACACCCGCATCCAGCGGGTGTACTTCAACGGCACCATGGACTTGTTTCTGCTGAGCCCGATGTCGATCTACACACCACTGTTAGGCCTCATGACCAAATCGCTCCTGGATGACTACCCGCGGCTGCTTGTCGTCGGCGCCTTCGGCATCTTTCTGTTTGGGGCGGCATTCCGGTTTCAGCACTGGCTGGCCGCGCTGGGCTTTACCGCGCTGCTGCTGGCGGCCGCCTTCGGCATTGGGGCCATCAGCGCCAGCTCGTTTTATTTGCTAAACATCAAGCGCGGCACCGAGCCGGTGCGCTTTATCGTCCAGCAGCTGATGGCCACGCTGTTGGCCGGCACCTACTATCCGGTGACGGTTCTGCCGAAGCCGCTTCAGTGGGTGGCCTGCCTCATCCCGCACGCCTACGCATTCGATGCGCTGCGCCGACTCATGGATCCCGGTGCCCACATGAACGCACCCGTGCTGCCGATTCAAAAGGTGCTGCCGTGGGCCCCCCTCACCGTGGACGCGGTGGCACTGAGCCTGATGGCAGCGGTGCTGCTGCCGCTCGGCTTTCTGCTGTATGGCCGCGGGGTCGAAAAGGCGCGCCGGAATGGGACGCTGACGCGATGGCAGTAATTGCGGTCGCCGGACTGGCCAAGCACTACGGCCGCCGGCGCCAGACGGCCGCGCTCCGCGGGGTGGACCTCACGCTGGAAGACGGAGCGGTCCTGGGACTCTTGGGGCCAAACGGGGCGGGCAAGACGACGCTCATCAAAATCTTGGCGGGCCTTCTGCGGCCGGACGCGGGCGGGGGCCGCGTGCTGGGCTTCGACCTGCTGCGCGGCGCGCGAGAAATCCGCGCGGCCGTGAGCTTGGTGGCGCCCACAGCCGACGTGGGGCTCGACAACAATCTGACGGTGCGCCAAAATTTGGTGTTTTGGGCGCCCATCTATGGGCTGTACGGCGCCCGGGCTCGCCAGCGCATCGACAGCCTGCTGGCGCGGCTCTCCCTCGAGGGCAAAGCCGACGCCTGGCCCATGCACATCTCGGCTGGCCAGCGCCAGCGGCTGGCGCTGGCGCGATCACTGCTGGCGGAAAACCGGCTCCTCTTTCTCGACGAGCCCACCAACAAGCTGGACGCGGAGGGTGTGCGGTCGGTGCGATCCCTTATCGCCGAGCTGAACCAGCAGCAGGGCACCACGGTCGTCCTCACCACCCACGTGATGGAGGAGGCCCAGGAGCTGTGCAGCGAGGTGGCCCTGCTGCACCGGGGAGCGGTGGTGCGCCATGCGGAGGTGGGTGCGCTGCTGCGCTCGCTGGAGGAGGTGCGCCCAATTCAGCTGGAGATCGCGGCCCGCGGCCGCCCCATCGCCGTGCCGCCGGCGGGCGCGCTCCCTCAAGCCGTGCGGATTCAGGTGCAGACCGGCGAGGGCGGTGCGGTGTCCGTGACCATTTGGTCGCGGGACGTGCCCGCGACGACGCCCGCCGTGGTGGACTGGATCCGGGGCGCCCAGCTCCCGGTGCGCAAGATGACCAGCCAGCGGCTCACGCTGGACGATGTGTTTGCGCTGGTGCACACCTCCCCGCCGGAGGTGGGGCCATGACGGGCAGCCCGCCAGCCGGCGAGGCGCAGCCGACTGGGGTGGGGGGGCTGCTGCGCGCGGTGCGCGCGGCCGCGTGGGTGGAGTACAAGACGCTCCGGCTGTATCCCGCCAACCTGTGGCTTGCGGCCGCCCAGGAGCTGACCACCGTCGGGGTGTGGTACTTCGTGGCCCTGTTTTTAAGCCCCGCGGCGAATGGCGCCGTGGCTCGCTACGGCGGAAACTATGTGGCGTACGTGCTGGTGGGAGTCCTCCTGAACCAGGTGGGGATGGCAGCGCTGTTAGCGCCGTTCACCACCGTGTCCAATGCCTTTTGGGACAAGCGGCTCGAAACGTATCGGCTCGCCACCGCCGGCATCTGGGCCAACCTGGTGGGCCGCCTGCTGTGGCAGGCACTGTTTGCGACGGTGTGGCAGGGGGCGGCCCTGGTGTTTCTGGTGGCGACGGGCACTCTCAGTCTGGCGCACGGCGTGCCGGTGGGCGAGGCGGCGCTGGTGTGGGCGCTGCTGCTGGCTTCCAACGCGGGCATCGGCTTCATGGGCGCCAGCCTGTTCTTTCTCCTGGAAGTAAAGAAGGGCCGAGACCCGATTACGTGGGTGTACCAGTACCTGGTCCAAATCGTCTCGGGCCTCTACATTCCGCTCGCCGTCCTGCCCACCTGGCTCCGAGCGGCTGGGCAGGCCCTGCCGCAAACTTACGTGTTCACCGCCATGCGGAGCCTCCTGCTGACCGGCGCGCGGGGGCCCGCCGTTATAGCCCAGGTGGTGCCGCTGGGCGTGGAAAGCACCGTGCTCGTGGCCGGCGGCGCCGCCATGATGGCGTGGGCGCTGCGCCGCGCGGAGCGGCGCGGCGGCTTGGGTGTGGTGGTGTAGCCGGCCCGCCGGCTACGGCGGCGGGCTGACCATCCGGCGCAGGGCGCTTTTGTCCACCTTGCCTGCACTGGTGAGCGGCAGCGCGTCCACAAACACGAAGGCATCAGGGATCCAGTACCGAGCCAGGGCGCCGGCCTCCACGGCGCCGTGGAGATGGGATCGAAGATGTTCCGGGGTGACGGGCCCCCGGGGCTGGACCACCGCCACCGGGCGGGTGCCCCAGCGCGGGTCTGCTCGGGGCACAACGGCCACCGCCGCCACCGCCGGGTGCTCCGAAATCAGCGCTTCCAGCACGCCGGTCGCCACCCATTCGCCGCCGCTCTTCACGGCGTCGCCCTCCCGGTCCACGATGTAAAGGGCGCCGCCGGGGGTGAGCCGCGCCAAGTCGCCCGTCTTGAACCAGCCATGCTCGTACGCCTCGGCGCTGAGCGCGGGGTCGCGAAAATAGCCCTCCGGCAGCCACGGCGAGCGGACAGACAGTCGCCCGATGCGGAGCCCGTCGGCCGGCACCGCCTGCCCGGCGTCATCTTCCAGCCGCACATCGACCATCGCCAGCGGGAGGGTGTCGGTGCTGAGGGCGTTGGCCGCCTCTTCGGAGGCCGGGTCCACCCCGGGGGGCACCACGGAGATGCTGGTGGCCAGCTGGTCCGACCCACCGTAGATGAGGCTGAAGGCGATGCCGCGCTCCCGGAGCCGCTTGACGAGGCCCGAGGGCAGGGGGCTGCCGCCGGTGAGAATCTTGAGGCCACTGAGGCCGGCGCCTTCCGCATCGGCCTGGTCCAGCAGCATGTGGACCTGGGTCGGCACCATGTTCGTCCAGGTGACCCGCTCGCGCTGAATGAGCGCCAGCTGCTCGGCCGGCCCAGCGCGGCCGGGCAGCACCAGTGTGGCGCCCAGATGGGGCACGGACAGCACCGTGCCCCATCCGTGAATGTGAAAAAAGGGGATCGCGGGCATGAACACGTCATCGGCGGTGCACGAGGCACCGCCCCGATGCAGGGCCAGGTGGTTCACGATGCCCAGGGACGCGAGGAGCATGTCCCGGTGGCGATACCGGAGCCCCTTTGGCCGGCCCGTGGTCCCGGTCGTGTAGAAAATGGAGAAGGGGTCGGCCTCGTGCACGGCCCGGGCTTCTTCCGGCACTCGCTCCGCCCCGGCGGCGACGAGCTCCTCCAGGCTGGGCGCCGAGGACTCTGGGCTGTCCGGGCCATCGGTGAGCCAAACCCAATGGTGGGGGAAGGCGGCGCGCAGCGCCCCAGCAGCGGGTGCAAAGCCCTCCCAGACAAACAGCCAGTCTGCTTCGGCGTGTCGAATCGCAAACCGCATGTCATCCGGTGCCAGCCGGAAGTTGACCGTCAAGATGACGGCGCCCAGCATCGAGCTGGCATAGTGCAGCATCAGGTGGCGGACGCTGTTGACGTCCATCACGGCGAGGACGCTGCCGCGCCCCACCCCTCGCTTCGACAGGCTGTCTGCCAGCCGGAGCGTCGTGCGGTACAAGTGTTCATACGTTAGCTGCTGCACCCCGTCAGAGACCCCGCCGCGGCTCCGCGCCGCGGTGCTCAGCACCTCGTGCACCACCAGTGCCCGCATGCTTGGCTCCTTCCTGCTCGGCGCGGCGCGCCGCGCGGCCACGCGACTAGCTCAGGGATCCGACCTCCATCGCCCAGGATGGATACTCCTCCCCCAGCAGGAACCGGTGGGCGTACAGTTCAGCCAGGCGCGTGTAGCGCGGGTGCGATGCCTCGCCCAAGTCATACAGCAGCGCCACCTGTGCCGCGTCGGCCAGCCGGCGGGCCGCATCCTTCGCATGCCACTGGGCTTCCTCCGGACGCTGGCTCGCCAGCCGCTCCACCGCCTGCTGCATGGCTTCGGCGGCGGCGCGCGACTGGCGGGTGCCCAGGTGCTCCAGCCGGGGAACAAACTCGGCCAAAAATCCTTCATGGGCCCGCTTCTTCTGCATGGCCTCCAGCAGGTCCAGCGATTGGATGTTGCTCGGCCCCTCCCAGATGGGCGTAATGAGGGCCTCTCGGTGCCAGCGGGCCACCGCATACTCCTCGAGGAAGCCCACCCCGCCAAACAGCTCCATGGCGAGGCGGGTGACGGCGGCGGCGTGGTCGGCTGTCCGATTTTTCGCCAGGTGCGACGCAAACCGCGCCGCATGATAGCGCGCCGTGTACGGCGGCCGCTCGCTCCACGCCTGGTCAAACCGATCCACCGCATAAAAAGCCAGGGCCAGGCCCCCGGCCATCCTCACAGCCATGTCTGTCAGGTCGCGGCGGACCAAGGGGTGATCCGCGAGGGTGCGCCCAAACGACCGGCGGCGCGCGACACGCTCCAACACCTCCAGGTGCGCCTTGCGGGCGATGCCCATGGCCGCCACGGCGTTGGCCAGCCGTGAGACGGTGAGCACCTCCAGCGTATAGTAGATGCCCTGGTCAGCGGCTCCCACGAGCCGTGCCTCGCTGCCCAGAAATTCCACTTCGCCCGAAGGAACGGCCCGGGTCGCACTTTTGTCTTTCAGCCGCCGCACATGGTAGTTCAGCGAGCCCGCCCGGCTGAGGCGCGGCACCAAAAAGAGTGCGAGCCCCTTCGGGCCTTGGGGCGCTCCTGCGGGGCGCGCCGTCACCACCGCGATGTCGGTCAGGCCTGCCCCGCTCGTGAAGTACTTCTCCCCACGGAGCCGCCAGACGTCGCCGTCCGGCGCGGCGGCCAGCAGATTGGCGCCGAGGTCGCTGCCCCCTTGCACTTCGGTCATCCAGGTGGCGCCCCAGGCCGCTCCACTCAGAAGTGGCTCCAGCCACGCGGACTCCTCCGGCGCGTACTTGTGAATGACGTAGGCCGTCTGATTGGTGATCGTGAGAATGCAGTACAGGCCGGGGTCGGCCAGCAGGAAGCCCTGGGCGTAGTGGTGGTGCCAGCTCCCGCCTTCATACGGAGCCCGGTTGATCGCGGCCAGCCGCGGCAGCAGCGCCGCTTGGGCGAGTGACAGACGCACGCGGTCCACGCGGGTGCCATCTAAGTCGTGCATCACCAGGACGGGCGGTGCGGCATGGTCAACATGGTCCGCCACCTCGTAGGCTTCCCGCCCCACCACATCCCCAAATCGGCGCAGCTCCGCCTCATGCGCGCGGCCGCCGGGCCACCACCGCGCGAGCACGTGGCGCAGATCGGGGTCGAGATCCCAGTGGTTCTGGCCATACGCATACGATTGATACTGCATCACTTCACCTCTTCAGGGCGGCCGGCCGGGCTTGGATCCGCAGCCGCTGGGCTGGCGGCCAACAGGCTCTGCAGGACGTCCCCCGACGCCGGGAGATTGACGGCGTCTGGGTCGGCCGCCCACTGGCACGCCAAGCCGATGCCGGCCGCCACAATGAGGGCCGCAGCTCCATCGCGGGCGCCGCCGACCTCTTGCTGCAGCAGATCCTGTGCATAGGCGCGAAAGCTGGCGAACAGCGCGGCCAAACGGGCGCGCACCTCGTCAGAGGCTTGCGCCTGGCCCACGGCAGCCAGCAAAGCCCGGGCGGCCTCCGGATGCTCACACGCCATAGTGGCCGCGGCCTGCAGATACGTCGGGAGTCTATGGCCCGGGGGGCGCGCCGCCACCCGGCCGCGCAACACTTCGTCCGCCTCGCGGAAGGCGATGCCCAGGGCTTCCAGGAGAATCTCGTCCTTGCTGGAAAAATAATGATAGAGCACGCCGGTGCTCACTCCGGCGCGCCGAGCAATGTCCTTCACGGGCAGGTCGGCAAAGCCGCGCTCGGCCAGGATCTCAAGCGCCGCCCGCTTCACCTGCGCGCGGCGCGCCTCAGCACCGCCAACCTTGGGCATCCCACCCTCCTGACGTCGGACGGCACGTGCGGTATCGAACGCTCGATATAATTAAAAGGGCGAATTTGCCGCGCCGTCAAGCCTGCGGCGCACGGCCCGCGGGGCCGGGGGCTCATCGCCCCGCCGCGCCCGCGCCGTACCAGGCGGCTTGCACGATGTGGGGATCGCCTTGGGCCAAGGACACCTGAATCACCAGGCCGCGCCCCGTGTGGGTCAGAGCCAGCGCACTGGGGGCGGGCGGCACGGTATTCACCACGATGCCCACCGCGCCCGCTGGCACCGCAGTTGGGGGGCCGGTGTTGGCGCTTTGCACCACGAACGCGTCGCGGCCCTGGGTCAGGTCCTCCAGGCCGAACTGGACCACCCAATTCGCGTGAAAGCCACTTTCAATGTGGTTCCCGAAGTGGTAGTCCCACGGCACCCAAGTGTAGGGCCCCACGTACGACACCAGGGGTCCGCCCCGGATCCCCTCTTGGTGCAGCGCCGCGAGCGTGGTCAGCAGCAGCGACGCGTCGAGCCGCCCGCTTTGCTGATACGCCTGGACATCCTGCGCGCGGAGGCTCGACCCCAGCACCAGCATCACGACCGCTAAGGCGGCCGCCGCCGCGCGGCCGGCCCAAGGGCGCGCCGCCGCGGCCAGCAGCACCACGGCTTCGGCCAGGAAGGCCACACCCACGTCGGTGGTCGTGGCCGACCGGGCGGACACATAGCCATAGGTGGTCAGATACCAGGGCACCACGGACAGCACCAGCCAGGCGGCGCCCAGCGCCGCCAGCGCCAGCGCCATTCGGGCTGCGGGCGGGGCCGATGCGGCGCGCGAGCGTGCGGCGGCCACGGCCACCAGCACCGTGCCCAGTCCGACGGCCAGCCACCAGCCGGCACCCACCTGGAGGCCAGGGCTGGCCGTGAGGCCATGCCACGCCTGCCCAAACGCCTGCCACACCGTGTGCAGCCACAAGGTTTGCAGCTGGGGATTCACCACCCCGGCCTCATGGAGGAACTGAGCCGCGCTCTGCACCCCCCGCTTGCCGTTGGCACGCAGAGCGGCACTTTGCAGCAGGTACCAGGTGCCTGTGGCGCCCAGGGCGGCTAGGGCGGGCAGCAGTGTGCGCAGCCAGGGCGCTCGATATCGCCACGCCAGGGCCGCCAGCACCGCAAGCGACGGCAGCCACACCTGCTCGTAGGACATGTCGGACAGCAGCAGCGCGGCGCCCGCCAGCACCCACCACCGATGCGCGGGGGGTCCGCTGGCGGCGTGCAGGGCAAAGTAGGCGGCCCACGCGCCCAGCACCAGCAGCAGCAAGCTCAAAACAATCCCCGACGAGGCGGCGATCCAGTACTGGCCCTCCACGGCGGCGGGAAACAGCAGCACCACCGCCGCGCCCACCCAAAATCCGCTGCCGGTCGTGCGCTCCACCAGCCGGCGGCCCATCAGTACGGCCACGAGCATCAGGGCCATGATGATCGCCCAGGGAATGGTGACGTCGGGCCAAAAGCGGGCCCACACCTCGACATCGGCCGCGAATGACAGCGGCCGGTAGCCGTAGTAGGCATGCGCCAGGAGAAACTGCCACGGACTGCCGTGCGGCCAGGTCGCCGCGCGCCCCAGCAGCACCCAGTCATCGCGGTACGGCCGATAGAGAAACCCTGCCGACAGGCTGGTGGCAACCCAGACGGCCACTAGGCCCAGCTCACCCCAAGGGGGCCGCAGGCGCCAGCGCCGCCGCGCCGAGCGCCGCCGTGACCTTTGCATGCGCACCCTCCATTGCTGCCCACGAACCTCGCGGCCATCGGTGGCGCGGTGGCCCCACTCCACCAGGGCTGTCGGCGACGGCTTAAGCAGAAGGCCGCTGCACCCCGCCACCACCCCATACTGCGCAGTGTGTCGGAACTTGTCGGAGGGATCAACGGGGAAGCCTTCCTCTTCCAGAGCAAAGCCCGCCAGCAGGTGAGAGCTCCGGGCCTAGGGGGGCACCGATGTCCGGTCGGCCGGCTGCCCCGCGCCCGCGCGGCGGCGGCGGTACGCCCGGGCTTTCATCAAGGCGCCGCAGCCCGCCGTTGTGCACCACGCCGCCGAGTGATTCTTGGACTGGTCCAAAAAAATCCACCGGCAGTCACCGCGCCGGCACGCCTTCAGGCGGGGCCAAGTGCCTTCGGCTTGCGCCGCCACGACCGCAGCCCAGATGCGGCCCACCGCTGCCGCCACGCCGCCCCCCGCTGCCGCGACCGTGACGTTCCCGGCGCCGTCCCATCGCGCCACCAGCGGTGCGCGACCCGCGGCGCGGTTGAGCAGCGCAATGCTGGCCGGTGGCACGGCGGCGCCATTGTGCCCGCTCAGCACGTCCCGCAGCGCCTCCCGCACCGCCACGACCCACTCGCGGTCGCCGGGCACCCATTCCAGATCCGCCGCGCTGCCCTGCACCGATGCCAGCCACGCCGACAAGCCTTCTGCCGACGACAGCTGGTCCGTCCCGGCGGCCATCTCGCGCGTGTTCAGAAATTCCCGCAGCAGGCGAACGGCGGGAGACAACTCACTCGGATGGTGCTGTGGCGGCACGCGCGTCGCCTCCCTTCTTCCTGGCTCCCAGGTGTGCTGTCCAGGTTTAGGATGGATCTGCGGGGGCTGGCAAATCAACTAGGTGGCGCACGTGAGTCAGCGGCGACCGCGCCGCCCAGGCGATGGTGGTTAAAAGCGCCACGGCCCCGATGGCGAGGCCTGGCCCAACCCCCAGCCCATTCGCCACCCACCCGCCGGCCGCGGCCCCCACCGGGATGGTGCCGTAGGACATCATGCGATAGCACGCCGTCATCCGGCCCAGCTGACGCGGAGGGGTGACGGCTTGCCGCACCGACAGCGCGATGACGCCGGACAGCGACGCGCCGAAGTCCATCACGCCAAAGGCACCCATGAGGAGCGGCAAGGTCCAGGGCGAATGGGCTGGCGCCAGCGGCACCAAAAGGCCGGCGCAGCACTCTAAAATCACGACCGCGAGGAAACTCGCGCCCAACCCAAAGCGCCGGCAGGCCGCCTCGGCGGACAGCGCTCCGGCCAAGGCGCCCGCCGTGCCGCCAGCCAGGGTCAGGCCAATCAAGAGCGGCGGCAGCTGCAGCACCCGCACGGCGTAGACCAAGTACACGGTGAGAATCCACTCGCTAAACAGATTGTACGACGCCGACACCGGCACCAGCGCCCGGAGATAGGGCTGCGACAACACCACCCGGATGCCTTCTCGCAGATCGGCCCCCGGCCGGCTCGCGCTTGCTGGCCGCGCAGCCTCGGGGCTTTGGATCGCGGACAAGGTCACGGCCGATGCCAAAAAGGATGCCGCGGTCAGCAGCAGGGCGGCCGGCGCTGTCAGCAGCTGCACCAGCAGGCCGGCGGCCACGGGGCCGCCCAGCTGCGCCCCTTTGGCCGCGCCCTCCAAGCGAGTATTGGCCTCCATGAGCGTAAGGGGGCGGCTTGCGCTCGTGGCCGCCACCAGCCCCGGAACGTACGCGGGATAGGCCAGCTCAAACAGCACGGCGCCACAGCCACACAGCGCGGCCAGGGGCAGCAGCAGCGGCACCGTGAGGTGGCCGCTTGCCGCCAGCCACACGATGGCCCCCAGAGCCGCCGCGCGCACCGCGTCCCCCACGACCAGGAAAGGCCGCCGCGCGAGTCGGTCCACGGCCACGCCCACCGGAAGGCTCAGCGCGACGAACGGCAGCCACAGCAGAGCGCCCAGCATTCCCACCGTTCCGGGCCGCGCATGCAGCAGCACGATGGCGGTGAGCGGCAGCACCAGGGCCGTGACTTGGGTTCCCAGGCTGGCCAGTCCCTGGCCCACCCACAGCCGGTGAAAGTCTCCGGAAGCATCTATCACCATCGAGTGTCGTTTAATGGACACGACACCTCCTAAGATAACCTGACAAGTATCGGTCCATGATACCACGTCATCACCGACCATATAGTTTTGATGGTGATGTCAGCGCCTGGAGAGGACACGCTGAGGCGGCGGCGCCCGCGGCAGCGGATGCTGTAAACTCAGTCAATGGCTAGCCAAGACGCGATGAGAGGGGGAGCCCCATGCTGAAAGTGCTGGCAGTGGCGGGGTCGGACTCGGGGGGCGGCGCAGGCATCCAAGCGGACCTCAAGACGTTCACGGCCCTTGGCGCCTTTGGCATGAGCGCGGTCACGGCGGTGACGGCGCAGGACACCCAGGGAGTGGCCGGGGTCTGGGAGCTGCCCCCGGCCGCCGTGAGCCAGCAGATTCAGGTGGTGGCCGAGGACATCGGCGCCGACGCCGTCAAGGTCGGCATGCTGTCCAGCGCGGCGCTGGTGGCGGCGGTCGCCGAAGCCCTGGGCCGCTTTCTCCCCGGGTGCCCGCTGGTGGTGGACCCGGTGATGCAGGCCAAGGGCGGCCACGCGCTGCTGGCGGCGGAGGCCGTCACCGAGCTCAAACGGCTGCTGCTGCCGCGGGCCACGGTTGTGACCCCGAATCTCCCCGAGGCTGCCGCTCTAGTCGGCCACCCCGTGGACACGCTGGAGGACCAGGTGCACGCCGGCCAGGAACTTTTGGCCTCCGGCGCCTGCTGGGTTTTGGTCAAGGGGGGCCACGGGGCCAGCGCCGAGATTGTGGACCACCTGGCGGGGGACGCCCCCCTCGACTTCATCCACCCCCGCATCCCCACGCCGCACACGCACGGCACCGGGTGCACCCTGTCCAGTGCTATCGCGGTCGGTTTGGCGCGAGGCCTGCCCGTGCCGGCAGCGGTGGACTTGGCCGAGCGCTACGTGGCGGGCGCCATTGCCCATGCGCCTGGCTTAGGCCATGGGCACGGCCCGCTGCACCACATGTGGGCGCTGGACCCCGCATCCGGCGCGGAGGAGGATTTGAAGCCATGGCTTCCCGAGTAGCTGGCCTGCATGTCCTGATTGACCCCGTCCGCGTGCCACCCGCTCGCCTCGACCGCTTTCTCGGGGCCATCGCCCACGCGGGAGCCGCCATCGTGCAGGTGCGGGCCAAAGGGGCGGCGGAGCCGGACGGGCTGGACTACGCGCGCCAGGTGGTGGCCACCGCGCGCCGCCTTGGCTTAGTCAGCATTATCAATGACCGGGTGGATTGGGCACTGGCGGCAGGCGCCGACGGTGTGCACTTGGGGCAGGAGGACACCCCGCTGGCGGATGCGCGCCGCCTGGTGCCGCCCGGCTTTATTTTGGGCGCATCCGCCGGCAGCGCGGGCGAGCTGGACGCCGCCTGCCGCGCGGGCGCCGGCTACGTGGGCATCGGGCCGGTGTACCAGACGACGTCAAAGTCGGATGCGGGGCCGCCGCTCCAGCCGGAAGGCCTCCGCTCGCTCGTGGCCTGGCTCCAGCGGCAGGCCAGCCCGCCGCCCGCGATTGCCATTGGCGGCATCCACCCCGGCAATGTGGAGCCCGTGTGGCGCACCGGGGTTCAGGGCGTGGCGGTGATCCAGGCGGTCAGCGGCGCTCGCGACCCCGGCGCCGCGGTGCGCGCTTTGCTGGCCCGCTAAGCTGCGCGAATCTGCTGCGCCCACAGCCCGCCGCAGGAAATTAAGGACATTAAGGAGATTGCGGAGATGGAAAAGTTGGCCCCGTCCCTGTTCACCGAGCAGCTGATCCTGCATGCCGCCCAGCCCTGGCAGGCCGCCCACCAGCATCCGTTCGTCCAAGGGCTCGGCCAGCACACGCTCCCGCGGGAGCGGTTTGCGTACTTCATCCGGCAGGATGCGGTGTACTTGCTGGACTTTTCCCGCGTGCTGGCCATGGGTGCCGCTCGCAGCGGCGTGCGGAGCGACGAGCGGCTGTTCCTCGCGCACGCCGAAACCGTCCACGCGGTGGAAGCCGCGCTGCATCAGGACCTAGGCCCACGGCTCGGGCTGTCGGCCGCCGACTTGGCCGCCACGGCGCCGGGGCCAGTGACCGTGGCGTATCAGGACCACTTGGTGCGCGCCGCGTGGACGGAGCCGCTGCCCGTGCTGGTGGCCGCGCTGCTCCCGTGCTACGTGCTGTATCAAGACGTGGCGCGCACCATGGCCACCCTCTCCCCCACCGCCCACGTCCCCGAGTATCAGGAGTGGATTGAAACCTACGCCGGCGCCGAATACGGGCAGGCGGTGGCGGACATGACGGCGCTGGCCAACCGGCTGGGCAGCGGCCTCAGCCCAGACGTCGCCGCCCGCGCGCGCCGCGCCCACTGGCGCAGCGCGCGGTACGAATGGCTGTTTTGGGAGCAGGCCTGGACCCTCGGGGCGAACTTCGCCGCCGCTCGCGTGGGCACCGAGCCGAGCCTCGGCACGTAGCCGCCCGCGCAAGGCCCCTCATCGCCAGAACGGCGGCGGCCCAAAACTATTTTCGGGGTGCGCCGGTGCTTGGGCGAGGTGTGCCGCAGCACCAGCCGCTCGCCCCCGCCATGCGCCAGCGGCGGGAGCGCCTACCCACCGGCGGCCAGCGCCCCAGCACCCGCACCCCCCGGCGTGGGCCCGTGCCGCCATCGCGGCGCGAAACAGCGCCGCGGGATTGGTGTCGGGGGACGGCATCAGAAGGTGCCGCGCTGCGCTAGGTCGGCCAAGTAGCGCTTCAAGTCGGGTGCAAAGTCCGGGCGGTACAAGCCATAGGAAATGACGGCCTTGATGTAGCCGAGCTTGTCGCCGACGTCAAACCGCTCTCCCTCATAGGCCACCGCGGTAAGCCGACCCGCGTGCGCCATGGCGCGCAAGCCGTCGGTCAGCTGGATCTCGCCGCCAGCACCCGGTGCCACGTGCTCCAGCACGCCAAACATATCCGCATCCAGCAGATAGCGGCCCATCACGGCCCAGGCCATATCCCCCGACACCTCGGACACCGCGGGCTTCTCCACGATGTCCTCCACAGGGAAGGCGGCGCCCCGCTTCTCGCCGGCCGGCGTGACGATGCCGTAGCGAAACGCCTCCGCGCGAGGCACTGGCATCACCGCCACGACCGACCGGCCCGGCTCCCAGCAGTCTTCCAACTGCGCCAGAATCGGGCGGGGGCCCAACATGACGTCATCCGGCAGCATCACCGCAAACGGATCGGATCCCACGTGGTGGCGGGCCATCAGGATGGCATGTCCGAGGCCCTTGGGCTCGGGCTGTCGCGTGTAGTGCAGCGCGGCGCCGGCGCCGGTCGACCGCACGGCCTCCAGCGCGGCGGTCTTGCCCCGCGCCGCCAGCAGTGCCTCCAAGTCGGGCTGGCGATCAAAGTGGTCCGCCAACAGCTCCTTGCCGCGGCTCACAATCACCAGCACGTCGTCCATTCCACTTTGCACGGCGTCATCCACGGCCAGCTGAATCACCGGCACATCAATCAGCGGCAGCAACTCCTTGGGCAGCGCCTTCGTGGCGGGCAGAAGTCGCGTGCCCATCCCCGCTGCCGGAATGACCGCCTTCCGAATGCGCCCCACGCGGGACTCTCTCATGTCAATCGCTCCCCTTCATTGGTCTCCTGCAGTCGATGCACCAGCGTGCGCACGGCCTGAGATTCGTGGGGCGGGAGAATCAGCACCACGTCGGGCGTGCGCACCACCACCAGGTGGGACAAGCCCACCCCGGCAATCCAGGGGCCGTCATCGCCAATCACGGTGACGTCCTCCACCCGGTCCCAAATCACGCGCTCGGGCGCGCGCTCCGCCAGCAGTCGCGCCACGGCCTCAAAGTTGCCCACATCATCCCATCCCACGGCCAGCGGCAGCATATCCAGCCTGTCCGCTCGCTCCATAATGCCCACGTCAAACGACACCGGGTCCAGCGCGGCAAATCGGTCATCAAACCCTTCTGCGGGGCCGCTGACGGCGTCCCGCGTGTCCGGCAGCCAGCGGCCCAGGGCTTCCCACAAAGTGGCCAGCGGCAGGATGAACATGCCGGCATTCCAATAGAAGCGGCCCGAGGCCACCATGGCCGCGGCGCGCTCGCGGCTGGGCTTTTCCACAAAAGCTTCCACCGGCATCACGGCATCCCCCGACGGCGTCGGCACTTCGATGTATCCAAAGCCGGTCTCGGGCCGTGTGGGCTCGACCCCCAGCAGCGTCATGCGCTGACGGGACTGGGCAGACGCCATAGCCTGCGCCAGAGCAGCCTGAAAGGCTTGGGGATCGGCCACCGCATGATCCGACGGCAGCACCGCCAAGAGCGCGTCCGGATCGCGGCGCCCGATCGCCGCCGCCGCCCAGGCAATGGACGCCGCTGTGTTGCGCCCCACCGGCTCCCCCAGCACCCAGCTGCCCGGCAGCTGCTGCTCTACCAGGGCGGCATAGGCCTGGCCCGTGACCACCACCGTGTGCGCCCGGTCAATTAGGGGCGCCACACGGCTCGCCGTGTCCTGCAGCAGGGTGGTGGGGCCCAAGAGGCGCAGAAACTGCTTGGGCCGCTCCACCCTCGACAGGGGCCAAAATCGCTCGCCACGCCCCCCCGCCAAAATCACCAGCCAGTTCACCGGCCCGGCCCACGACTCCCGCGCATGCCATCCCTCCTCCACTGAGCTTCGCTAACTCTCGCGGCCGCGCACGCCTTAGGGCGGAGGCATCGGCCCCGCCCGCCAGTAGCCATGAAACAGCCGGCCGCCGCTGGCCGCCAGCACTTCATCGGCCAGGGCCACCAGGGGCCCCACCTGGCCCGCCGACGCGGCCGCTGAGGCAGCGAGCAGGCGGGCCGCCCCCGCCGGGTCGGCGGCGTGCAGCTGCCGGTACAGCCACTTGCCCGTGCCGCTCCAGCGCCCCGCGCGGCGCAGCTGAAAGTCCGCGAGCTTCACCGCCAGCGCGTGGGCCACCCACCGGCGCTCGCCATCGGCGGCGCCCGGCACCGCTTGGAAGCCTTCCAAGTCCTCCACCAAATCGGTGAGAAAGTAGCGATAGTCGTCTATCTGCTCCCCGGACAGGGCTGGCGGCCCGGCCGCTATCGCGCGGCGGGCTTCTTCCCGCAGCACGGGAAGCGTCCCACGGTGGTCCCACAGCACGCGCCCTTCGGCGCAGATGGTGGGCAGAATAGGCGTCCCACTGGCACAGTCAGAAGCCGCGTAGGCCTGGTAGGACACCACCGTATGCACAAACGCCTCCACCCGCTGCCCGCAAAACACCAGCGAGTGCCGATAAGGGGCCCTGGCGTCGTCGGTCAGCACCAGCACGTCCGCGTCGGAGGTTGGCGTGCCGGCCCCGCGCATGAGACTCCCGCCCACCACGATGGCCCACGCGCCGGGAAAGGCCGAATCCGCCACGCGCCTGACAGCCCGCGCCGCGTCCTCGGCGGTGGGCACCCGCGGCGGGGGTGCCGGCTGGCCATTGTCGTCGCGGTCGCTATCGTCATCAATGTACATCGCCTCAATTATAGCGGGTGCGTGCCGACCCCCGGCGTGGCCGACTTAATGCCGCCGATCCCCCTATGCCCGGCTGGCGGCTCGCCCCTGAGCCTCTCCTTGAATGAGGGGGTGGCGTGGGGAGAGGCAGGTTAGAATTTACGTAAGGAGTGGTGTGCGGTGGCACAGTACCGGGCCAAAATCACCCGCAAGGGGCAAGGGACGATTCCACCTGCCGTGCGGCGGCGGCTAGGGCTGGATCGAGGAGACGAATTGGCCTTTGACGTCGGCGCGGGGGACATTCGCCTGACACCTGCAGCCCGCAACCCTTTCTTAGACCTCGAGGGCCGCTGGCGGCAAAGTGAGGGCATGTCGCCAGACGCTGTGGACGCTTGGCTCAGCGAATTGCGCGGACATGGGAGACCTGAGTCGCATGAGCGCGGCGGTGGGCACTAACATCTTGGTGGACCTGCTAGCGGGTGAGCACGACAGCGCCCGCGCAGCCTCCCACGCACTGGGGGCGCTGCCCCAGCGCGTGGGCTGGTGATTTGCGCCGCGGTCTATGCAGAATCGCTGGCATGCCCCGCCGCAACCGCCGATGATGTGTCGGCCATCCTGCGGGCGTCCAGGATCCGGGTGGACTCGACTTAAGCCAGTCGGTGTGGCGGTTGGCGGGGCAGGCTTGCGCCGCCTATGCCGAGCGGCGGCGGCGCTCACACGGCGGCCATCCGCCCCGCCTCATGCGCAGGGGGTGGGGTCGCCGCTGACACGCGACCTGGACATCTGCCGGGCCAGCTTTCCCCATCTCGCCGTGATAGCTCCCCAAGACATGGCTTCCAGCTGAGACTCGCTGGCTCCGAGCGGCCATCGCCGCTTGGGCCGGGCGACGTGCTATGCTGGCCGTATTCGCAGTGGAGCCTGACGCCCGTGGGAGGCGGTCGAATGCGCAAGGGGTGGCTGGCTATCCCGGCGGCCATCCTCTTGGCCTTGGTCATCGCGGCCCAGGCGTCCGCTCCCGCGGGCGGGCGGGCGCCGGCGGCCGCCCCGCTCGTGATTCGGGTCACCACCAGCCGCACCTGCAGACTGCCCCGGCTGCCCACTTGGCTGAGCGCCCCCACCACCAGCCAGGCATTTGGCCTGGATTCGTTTTTCCACGATGTGTACGCGCCCACCTATCTGAACGGCAGCGGCATCGGCCTCACGACCTGGCAGCAGCAGGGCTGGCGGGTGGCCGTGTTCCATGTGGTGGTCTCCAATGCCGGTCCTATCGAGCAGGCGCTGGGGTCCATCCACCTGCCGGGGCGGGGCGCCGCGTTTTGGACCAATCCCAGCCACTATGTGCTGAGCGCCGTCTGGTGCACCGGAGGCCGGGTGTACCGCGTGCACCTCTTGGGCATTCCCCCGCACGTCGGCAGCATGCTGCTGGCCTCGGTGCTGGCCCAGTGGGATAAGACCCACGCCGCGCGATACGCGTGCCGGGCCGTCCAGCTGGCAGTGAGGTGCCAGCCGGCCGGGTCCGCCTGAGACCGGCCGCCGCTGACCACACCCCGTGCGTGAGCGCCTCCTGCCCCCCTTCAGCACACAGCGCCCACCAGTCGGCGGACCGCCCGAAGGGGCCGGGCCTGGAGGGGTCTCCACCGCCGGCGCGGGCGATGCGCGACGCCGCGCCGGAAGGGGACAGGGTTTCGTGCGCACCGCGCGGACTGGACAGGGGCTCAGCCGGAGCGCACCATGGCTAGCAGGGTTGCACATCTCGCATCGGCTCGGCGGAGTCTTCCCCGAGCTTCAGAAGGAAGGGCACCGATGAGGCAGACGGATACGGTGGTGGTGGCGGTCGTTCAGGCCGCTCCAGTGCTGATGGACCTTGAGCGCAGTGTTGACCGGGCGATCCAGCTGCTGAGGGAGGCCGCGGCCCAGGGCGCCGAATTGGTGGTCTTTCCCGAAGCGTTTCTGTCCGGCTACCCGCGCGGCTTGGGATTCGGCGCCGTCGTCGGCAGCCGCCGGCCCGAGGGGCGCCTCGACTGGGGCCGCTACTGGCGGTCGGCGGTGGCCGTGCCGTCGCCGGCCGTCAGCCGGCTGTCGGCGGCCATTGCCGAGGCGCGGGCCTATGTCGTCTTGGGTGTCATCGAGCGCGCTGACCACGGCGGGCGCGGCACTCTCTACGGCACCACCCTCTATTTTGGCCCCGACGGCCAGTTGCTCGGGCGGCACCGCAAGTTAAAGCCCACGGGCTCCGAGCGCCTCATATGGGGCGAGGGCGACGGCAGCACGCTGACGGTGGCCGACACCCCATTCGGCACGGTCGGGGGGCTCATTTGCTGGGAAAACTACATGCCACTGGCGCGCGCGGCCATGTATGACAAGGGTGTATCGCTCTATGTGGCGCCGACGGCGGACGACCGCGACACCTGGCAGGCCACCCTCCAGCACATTGCCTGCGAGGGGCGCTGCTTTGTGCTGGGCGCTAACCAATACGTCACCAAGGCCATGTATCCGGACGACTTGGCGTGCGGGGCCGACCTGGCCGATGCCCCCGAGGAGCTGTGCCGAGGAGGCAGCGCCATCGTCGGGCCGCTGGGCCAATACATCCGGGGCCCGCTGTATCACGAGGCGGGAGTGCTCCTGGCGACCCTAGACCTCACCGAACTGGAGCAAGCCCGCTTTGACTTTGACGTCACCGGCCACTATGCCCGCCCGGACGTGTTCACGCTGCACGTCAGCGAAGAGCCCCGCCGCAACGTAGTGCGGCACTAGCGGAACTTTAATCCGTGCGCGGCCGCACCAGCAGAGGGCCGGGGCGGAGGCCCAGCGGAGTGCCCCGCAAGGGAGCGCCCCGCTTGGCTATTGCGTCCCAGAGGCTCGTCCCCGGCGCCGGCCACCTTCCCGTGAGCGGTGGGCCTGCCCGCAGCGGACCGCCAGCAGCGGCCGACCCTGTGCGTCACGGCACGGACACCCGCGCAGGTGCCGCTGCCCGGCCAGCGCCAGCCTCGCAGGCCCCGGCGGCGCCGCGTGCCGGCGGGCCCTTCCGTCAGTTGGGCGCCGATGCCCCTTCCACCGCGAACTGGTTCGCCAGCGCCCCGATGTTCGGCGTTCCAAGGCCGCTGCCCGGGTTGTAGATGGCGCCGGCCGTGCCCGTGTAGTACAGATTGTCGTTGCCGATGCCGGTCGTGTCCAGTGGATGAAACGGCGATGTGCTCACGGCCGCAAACCGGTAAATCTGAGGATTCCAGAAGCCGACGCGCGCGCCCACCTGACCGTTGATCAGCGCCGTGATCCCGGCCAGCTGCGGGGCAACAAAACTTGTCCCGCCAATCTGCAGCCAATCAGAGGGATGCGTGGCCGAGTGGAACAGAGTGCTGTAGACGGCATATCCCGTCTGCGGGTCGGCATTCATGGCCAGATCCGGAACGTTGCGCCCGGTGGCGGTCCCCACGACCACCGGGGGGCTGGGATTGAACTGCCAGGCGGTGTTGCTGTCGATGGGCGTGAGCCACGGCACCGCACTGAACGCGTTGGCGCCGCGCACGCCGCGCTGATACGCCGGCGTTGAATACAGCTGGCTGTATCCGCCGCCGCTGCCGACGGCATGGAGGGTTGCCCAGGCGGCCTCCGACGGGAACCCAAACTGCTGCCAGAAGGGGAACAGGTAGTCACGCCCCCATGTCCGCTGCTGGGGCACCGTGACCGAGAAGGTGCCCGCCTTGGTCGTGTAGGTCTGCGTGCCGGGCAGCGTGGTTCCGCCGGCCGACGTGACGTACGGACTGTCAGACGGCATGCCGACCGAAAGGTTTTTAGGCCCTCCCGGCGCCCGGGACGCCGCGTACGCGCCCGCGTCTCCTGAGGCGGCGAACATGGAGATGCCCTGGACCGCTCCCTCCATGTACGCCTCGCTGAAAGCTTCGGGGTATCCCGGTGAAACCAATCCGAGGCGAATGCCTTTCATGACCGCGGTTTCGCTGGTCCCCCAGCTGGACGAGACGGAGCCGGCCACATTTTGCGTCACGGCCGTGAAATAGGCATCCACAAAGCCGGTCCCTCCGCCGTTGGGCGCCTGGTACACAATGATGTGAGCCTGAGGCGCCAGCGCCCCTGACTGCTCCACGTCCACCGTGGTTTCGGTTGAGCCGGACTTCAGGGAAACAGGCCCTGGGCCCCCATCCACGCTGACGATCTGCAGGCGATGCGCCAGCACGGAGATATTGTTGTCCGCCCAGAACGTGTAGGCGTCGGTCGGGTTCAGAGCCGCCAGCGTGACAATGCCGATGGTTTGGCCCTGGCCGGTGAAGCCCGCGCGGTACAGCGGCCCAACATTGTACTGGTTGACCAAGTCGGCCGGCGTGCGCATCCCCGCCGGCGGCGTGCTGGCATTGGGGCTGGCCTGGGTCATCCCCACGGGCGCCGCCAGCTGGCTCACGGCCTGCCCATAGTTGCTGAGGCCGAGCACCGCCAGCACCTTGCCCCCCATCCCGTCCGGGATCGTCGGGGCCCCGTGGGGGGCATGAAATTTCGTCCCGCCGCGCTGCTGGTTCTGAATGCGAACCCGAAACGCCTGGTCAAACGCCCCCGCGGTGCCTTGGGCGGTCACGACGAGATTGTTGGCCATCACGTCACTCGAGATGCCGAACTGCGACAGGTACTGCGTAAGCCGATCAATCGTCTGGCGGCTGCGCCCGTACGCGGCCGCAAACTGCGCCACCGTCAGATAGTGCCGAAAAAGCGGCCCCGGCGTGGAGACCGCCGCAATGCGCCGCGTCAGCTGTTCGGGGTGCCGCACCTTAAACACAATGCTCAGCATCATGGGGGTATTGGCGGGCGTGCTGCCAAGCACCGTGGCGCCCCGCTGGCCTCCACCGGCCCCGTGGGGCGCTGCCAGGGCAGGCGCGCTGCTGAGCCCGCCCCCCAGCGCCGTCATGGCCAGCGCTGCTGCCAGCAACATCTTCACTCCGGTGGCCCGGTCCGCTGCATCTCATCGCCTCCTGACTCCTGATTGGGGCCCTAGCTGCCGTACCGAATCCGGGGATCCACCATGGAATACAGCAGATCCGCCAGCAGGTTGCCGAGGATGCCGAGCACGCCCACCATCAGGACGATGGCCATCAGGACCGGATAGTCGCGCTGTTGGGCCGCATTCCAAAACAAGAGGCCCATGCCGGGATAGTTGAAGATCATCTCGATGATGAGCGCTCCGCTGAACAGCGCTGGCAGCGACATGCCCGCCAAGGTGATGAGCGGGATGACAGAGTTGCGCAGCGCGTGCACGTAGAAGATGCGCAGCTCTGAGATGCCCTTGGCGCGCGCGGTGCGAATGTAGTCCTGATCCAGCGTCTCCACCATGGAGCCCCGCACGAACCGCGTCCAGCCGGCCACCGTGCCAATCACCAGGACCACCACCGGCAGGACCATGTGGTCGACGTAGTCCAGGACAGACGAGCCCGTCGCCAGAGGGTTCGCAATCCCACCCGACGGAAACCACTTCAGATCCACGGCAAACACCGACACCACCATGAGGCCCAGCCAGAACACGGGCATGCAGTAAAAGAAGTACGTGCCGACCGAAATGGCGTGGTCGCGGCGCGACTCATTGCGCGTGGCTTGCAGGACGCCGAGCCAGATCGAGAGCGCGTGCGACAGCACGATGGCCGTCAAAACCAAGATAAGCGTGCGCGGCAGGTTCTGCTCGATGAGGCTCAGCACCGTCGCATGCTGGGTGTAGGCGTATCCGAGATTGCCCTCCAGGAGGTGCTTCATCCAAATCGCGTATTGCACATAAATCGGCTTGTTGAGGCCCAAGGAGCGGTTCAGCTGTGCAATGAGCTGCGGCGTCGCATTGTTGCCCAGCATAATTACCGCCGGCCCGCCGGGCACAATGTGCAGCAGCCCGAAGCTGAAGAACGTGAGAAAGAACAGCGTGGGCAGGGCCTGCAGCACCCTCTGCAACACTACGCGCGCCATTATGCACCCCTCCGCGCCGCGCGGCCGCCCGTGCGCCCAAAGGCCCCGCGCACGCCGTCGCCGATGAAATTAATGGACAGAACGGTGAGCAGGATCATGAATCCCGGCGGATAAACCAGCCACCACGCGTTCTGGGGCAGATAAGCCATGGAGTTGGCCAACATCGCACCCCAGTTGGGCAGCGGCGGAGGCAGCCCCAGCCCCAGAAAGCTCAGCCCCGCCACGGCGAGAATCGCATCGGCGATGTGGAACGTGGTGGCCACAATGATTGTTCCGATAGCGTTGGGAAGAAGGTACCGCCTCATGATGAGGGTGTTGGAAGCCCCGGCCGCCACCGCGGCTTCAACGTATCCCTCCGACCGGATGCGCAGCACCTCTCCGCGCACCAAGCGGCTCACGCCATGCCACGAAATGCCGGCAATCAGGAGAACCAAAATCAGCGGACTGGGTTTGACGATCGCATCGACGAACAGCAGCAGAAACAGCCCGGGAATCGCCCGAAGCATGTCGACAATGCGCATCATGAGGGCGTCCACAAATCCGCCGGAGTATCCGGCGACCAACCCGTACACCACACCGACGCTCATCCCCGCAATCGCGGCGGCAAACCCCACCTCCAGCGACGTCTGCCCGCCCAGCATCAGGCGGGCCAGCATGTTGCGCCCGAGGTTGTTGGTGCCCGAGGGAAACCGGGCACTGGGCGGCTGAAGGAGCGCGCTCATGTGCAGCGTATAGGGGCTGGCCGGATACAGCATGGGACCCACGAAGCAAAATACCATGATGGCCAGCAGGACCAGGATGCCCCACCGGGCCAGAGGATGCTGCCACACGCGCTCCAGGCGCGTGAGCGAGCGCGGCGCCCAGTCGTCCTCAGGCAACGCGACGCTCGCCCCCGGCTCCACGCTTTCTTGTACGCTCATGCCTGCTCCCTTTCCTTCTGGCTGTTCTGGCTGTTCTGGCTGTTCTGGCTTTGCTGGGCGCTCATTCACGGCCGCCAGCGGATCGCCACTCCGCATCTCGTGAGCCCGCCCTGCCTGGCTGGCTGCCGCTGCGGCCCGCAAGATCGGAGGCCCGACCGCACCCGCCGGTGGCTGCCGGGGAAGCGGATCATCCGGCCCGCCGGCAGGGGACTGACGGCGAGACGAACAGCCGGGGCGCCGCGCGCCCCACGACGACCCCCTGATCCCGTGGCCAAGCCGAGTGGCGGACTTGCGCCCTGCTCTGCGGCGTTGACCTCTGTCCTCGGCATCCTGCCACGCCCCTCTCTCAGGACTTGCGCGCTACGGGCACATCCGCCACCAGCAGCGGCGGCAGGCAGGCCGGCGCGACCTGCATCATGCCGCCGCCGACCCACTGCGGCTCGCCACCCAAGGCGAGCAGGCGATCTCCCCAGGCCTCGAAAGCGTCCACCGATACGACGGCATCTTTGACGCGGCCCAGAACCGCTCCATCTTCCACCACGTACAGGCCGGTCGCCGTCCCGGCCATTTCCCCACGCAGGGGGTTGACCGGACGGCCGCCGATCCATCCCTCCAGGATGAGTAGGCGGGGAAACGCGGTGAGCAGGGCCTCCCAGGTCATGCGGCCCGGGGTGACCACAAGATTGCTGGGCCGCGCCGTCGGCGGCGATCCCAGCTCCGCGGCAAACCCCATCCCCTCGGGTGCGATTCCCATCTGCTGTGCCGCGAGGCGGTCCAGGATCCAGGAGTGCAGCACGCCGCGGTCAATCAGCGGAATGCGCCCCGCCGGCGTCCCCTCATCATCCCAGGGCACGGAGCGGGGCCCGTCCTCCACCGCGGCATCACTCGTGAGGGAGAAGGCGGGCGACAGCACGGCACTCCCGCGGGACTCGGCCCAGGGGCTGGTTTTCGCCACCACCGCCGGCGCGGACATGCGCGCCACGATGGGGGCCAATAGGCTGAACGCCACCGGCGGCAGGAACAGGACGGGATAGGTGCCGGTGCTGAGCGGCACAATGCGCGCGCCCCACGCCAGCCGCGTTTCGAGGTGATTCACCAGCGCTGCCGGATCCGGCAGCGCCGCTGACCGCCAGCGCTGCGTGCCCACGGTCCAGAAGTCCCCCTCCCGCACGATGCGCCCCGAAGCGGCGGCGCCGCCCTCCGTACGCTGCCACTCGCGCTCGCGCCCCGCCCCATCCACCATGCGCGTCCACTGGCGCGTCCAGTGAACCTGCATTTGACCTGCCAGCTCGGGATGCGCCGCACCCAGGGCCCGATCCATCTGCAGGGCCGCCCGGGCCAGGGCGGCTGGCTCCGGATCCGGCGGCGAAGCTTCCCCGGCCAGCCCCTGCCCTTCGGTGCCCAGGTCACTCAGCGGGCCTGCGGCGAGAGGGCCGCGCGGCGCCGCCTCCCGGGCACCCTCGGTCAGCTCGTCCCAGGTCGCGGCCCGCGACCCCTGGGAGCCCACCCGGCCTTCGCTGACCATGCGCACCCATCGGTACTGCTCGTACCCGTGCTCGAGGGCCTCGAGCCGGCCGTGCCGAACGCGCGCCACCGTGCGCGCTCGCCGCACGTCGACCGCCAGGGCCTCCCCGTGCAGGGTCAGCCGCTCCTCCTGGAGTGCTGGCGGGCCTGCCGCACCGCGGCCCGCCGCAGTCACTTCACTCCTCCGACCAAGCACCGCTCAATGCGCAGGGACGGGGCATGGTGGCTCACGGGCAGTGGCATCTGCCCTGCCTTGCCGCAGCCCCCGCCGCCCTCGTAGCGCGTGAAGTCGCTGCCGATCGCGGTGATGTGGCTCAGCGTGGCAAACACGTTGCCCGTCAGCACGGCATTTCGCAGCGGCTGGGTGATGCGCCCGTCCTCAATCAGGTAAGCCTCCGCGGCGCGGAAGGCGAACAGCTCCCCGTTGGTTTGGCCGCCCGTGCTGCCAGCAGCGTAAATCCCGCGCCGGATGCCTTGGAACAGACCCTCAAACGGCGTGTCGCCCGGCGCAATCACCGTATTGCGCATCCGGACGATGGGGGCAAACCGGTAGTGCAGTGCTCGCGCGTTGCCCGTCGGCGCCTCGTGCAAGGTGCCGGCCGTGCGCCGCGAGTGAAGGCGCCCGACCAGCTCGCCGCCTTTGATGAGGTCGACGTCGCGCGCTTCCACGCCTTCGTCATCTACGGGCAGGTATCCCCGGCTGCCGGCGTCGTGCCCCGTATCGTAGATGTGCAGGTTCGAAGGGCCAAACCGGCGCCCCAACTGCATGGCCGCCAGCACGCCGGCGTCATCCACCTGGCCATCGGCTTCGCTGAGGTGCCCAAACGCCTCATGCGCAAAAACCCCGGCCAGATGGGGATCGATCACGACCGTATACTCGCCACCGGCAATTTGCGGGGCGTCCAGCAGCGCGACGGCGCGCCGGGCCGCATCCCGGATGGCTCCGTCCAAGCCGCGCACCGCGCCAAAGTCGTTCGAGGAGCCAAAGCTCACCCCGCGCTGGGCCACCGCTCCCCCCCGCCGCGCGATAAGCAGGACACTGCCTCCCAGATCCATCTTTTCCTGCTCGACCAGGCTGCCGAGGCTGTTGAAAAACCAAAGGTGGCGGTACCGGTCGAAGTAGCGCGTCTGCACGCCCTTGATGGCCGGGTCGGCCGCCAGGCCGAATTCGCCGTACTCCTGCAGCAGAGCCACTTTGTCCTCCGTGGAGACGCGGCGGGGATCCTCTTCGTAGGGCACGCGCGCTCGAAGCTGAATGACCTGGCTGGGCGCCCAGGCGTCCCGCGGTGCGAAGCTCTCGGCCGCCGCCATCTGCGCCAGGGCTACCGCCTCCGCCACGTGCGCCTCGAGACGCTCCCAACTGTCAAAGTGGACAAACCCGGCGTAGCCCCCAGAGACGGCGCGCACATTGCCCCCTATGTCGATCTGGTGGTCCACGCGCCGGCGGGCCGTGCCCGCCAGTTCGATGACGGTGGCCTCATTGACCTCGAGCCGGAGCTCTACGTAGTCGATGGGCTGCCGTGCCAGCATCCCCTGAATGGTCTGCTCCAGCCCGAGACTCCCCTGGGCCGCGAACGGATCTTCCATAGCCTCGCTCCCTTTCTGGGTCCCCTTCTGGTTATGTTTGAGAACAGCGGCTTCGCCGGCCGCCGAGGACTCCGCCCCTCTGCGGAGTCCTCGGGCCAGGCGAACGCGTGTCACGGGACGAAGTGAACTACTTGGACACCCACCAGTACTGCGGGTAAATCGCGTACGACCCCTTGACGGGCACAGAGCTCACCACTCCATGAACCGTCTTCGCAATCTCCTGGTAGCTGTCGCCGACGGGCATCCACAGATTGGGCAGGTGGTGGGCCAAAAACTCCTGGTAGGCATAGAGCTTCTGGACGGCGGCCTGCTTGGACGGCTGCGGCGCGAGGGCCGCGGCCATGATTCGATCCAGAGTCTGGTTGGAGTAGCCCACGAAGTTGAGGGGCCCGTTGGTTTCAAACACGGAGTTGTCAACCTGATACCCGATGCCACCCGTAAGCAGCAGCCCCCCTTGAATTTGCCACTTCGTGGGATGTCGGTGGTCTTGCAGCATGGTCGGGAACGGAACCGCGTTGAGCGACACGTGAATGCCCTCTTTTGCCCAGTCTTGGCTCAGCAGCTGCACCATCGCCAAGATCGAGCTGATCCCCGCCGGGTAGTCCATCGTGAACGACAGCTTCTGCCCGGCGCTGTTGGTCATGATGCCGTTCACTAGGTGCCACCCGTGAGCCTTCAGCACTTTGATGCCCTGCTTGATGTTGTAGGGGTACACGGGCTTCTTGAGGGCCGGATCCAAATACGGCGACATGGACACGACCGCGCCCGCGCCCTGGACGCCCAGTCCGTTGAAAATCGCGCGGATGATCGTCGGCTGGTCAATCCCCATCTGCATCGCCTGCCTCACCGGCAGCTGATGAAGAATCGACCCCACCTGGGGGTTCTTGAAGTTCAGCATCACGCGCGCGAAGGCGGCCGGTGGCTGTGCCACAAAGCGATCCAGCGTCAGGGTGTTGCGAATCGCGTACGACGTTCCGGGGAGATAGCCCACCTGAATCGCGCCGGTCTGCAGGCCGCTGACCTCCGCCGTATCCGTGGTCTCGTACTGGAAAATCAAGCGGTGCAGGTAAGGCTTGTGGCCGTCGTAGTGCGGGTTGGGCGCGAAGGTCCACGACTGCTCAGGCACCGCCTTGATCAGGCGAAACGGGCCATCGGTCACAGTGAAGAACGACGGATTGCTGCCGTTCTTCGTGAGATACGCCAGCTCCTTGGCATGCTGGCCCGGGTACTTGTCCCACGACGCCTTGGGAAAAGGCATGAAGCCGCCCAGCTGGCCTAGAAACCAGAGCTGATTCTCGGGTGCTTTGGTCGTCACCCGAAACTCGTGCGAGTTCACCACGGTGAACCGGCTAACCAGGGTCGCCAGCCCCGTGGGCCCGGCTCCCGTCCACGGCCACGGAGCCGGCGCGCTGGGCGCGCTGGCGGCCTGAATCATGTGCCACTCAAACTGAACATCCTGGGCCGTCACCGGCGCCCCGTTGGACCAGTGCCACTTGGGGTTCATCTTCACGGTGTACACGCTGCCAGCCTTGTTCCAGGTGATGCTGCTGGCCACGCTGCGCTGGTAATCCGGCAGGCCGTTGGGGCCGGTGACATAAAGGCCCAGGTACTGCAGGGACTGAGCCGTGGCGTTGGTCGTGCTGTTGTACGCCACCGCCATCAGGGGCAGGTACCAGTCGAATCCTGTCACGGGACCCAGCGCATCCACCACGGTTCCTCCATATGTCGGCTTCGCGCCCGATCGGGATCCCGTCTTGGCTGTGGGGGCGCTGGAGCTGGGTGCACACGCCGCCGCCAGCAGTGCGATGCTGGCCACCACACCCACCCAGGCGGCCTTTGCCCGCAACCTTTGCGGACGTGTCGCGTTGACCATGCGGTGTCACTTCTCCCCTCTCACCTCAATGTGGCTCGGTGGCACCGCCCCGAGAACGCGCCATCGGCTCACAGCCCGACGCGCACGCGTCTAGTAGATATTTAGTCCAGTGCCATCGCCGAAAGGGTACGGCCTCCTCATCTGGGTGTCAAGCAGAAGAAGCGCCAATGGTGATTCCGAACGTGATCGATGCGCGCGGCGCTATTCCTCGGCGCGCGGAAACACCTGCTCTGACCGCACCCGCTGCAAATAGTTGTACAGCGTGGCGCGGGACACGCCCAGCATCGTCGAGACGTATCCCAGGGCCCCTTTGATGAGAAAGACGCCGCGGTCGTCCAGCACCCGAACCACTTCCAGCCGATCCGCGCCGTCCATCGCCTCGGGGCGCTTATCCATGGCGGCGAGCGTGGACCCCACGACCGCCCCGATCATCTCGGGGACGGTGCGGATGTAGTCTTCCTGCAGGTCATCGCGCACGCCCGTGGAGGCAAACCCCGCCACCAGCTCCGCCGCTTGCTGCCACTGCGTCACATCAATATTGATGCACAGCGCCGCCACCGACCGACCGGCGGCATTGCGGAGAAACGTGGAGGAGCACTTCAGCGTCCGCCCATCCGGCAGGCGCGACTGATAGCTGCCTTGCAGCGACGAAATTTCGGTGCCGCGCTTGAGCGCTTCGAGCCCCATGTTGGTCATCGGGGATCCCACCTCGCGGTGGGTCACATCGCCCGCCATGCACACGATGGAGTGCTGGAGGTCATCCAGATCATGGACCACCACCTCGGCCGACGGCCCGAGAAGGGCGGCGACGTTTTCAGCGAGACGGCGAAAATTATCCAACTCCCACGCCTTCAGTGCCATCCGTGAAATGCCTCCCTGGCAAACGCTATTCAACCGAAACTGAGCCACCCCCCCCACTGTAGCGCGCCGCTCCCCTCCGCGCATGTCCTTGCGCCGGCCTCGGCGGCTTGCTACCGTGCCCGCGGGAGGCGAATGCCGTGACTCACGAACCCACGGGCAGCCGCCGCCCCGCCGCCCTGCGGCGGGCGGCGCCCACCCCAGCCTTCGGACCATACCATAAAGTGGGCATCCTCAGCGGATTCGGCAGCTTGGCCGGCGCTCATTTCTACAAGCGCCTCGTCGAGCTGACGCCCGCCTCAGACGACGCCGACCACCTGCCGGTGGTCCTCATGACCGATCCGAGTACACCCAGCCGCCTGCTTCACCTGGCGCACCGCGGCCCCTCGCCTGCGCCTCATCTCATCCGGCTGGCTCAATCCCTAGTAGCGGCAGGCGCCGACCTGCTGGTGATCCCGTCCGCCACCTGCCATGCCTACTACCACGAGGTATCCGCTGCCGTCTCCGCGCCGATTCTGCATCTCCCCACCGTCGTCATGCGCGCGGTGGCCGCCGCCGGCGTCCGCCGCCTGGCCGTGATGGCCACGACGCCCACCGTGGCGCTGGGCTTCTATGAAGGCCCAGCGCGCGAAGCCGGTGTCCGCCTGATCGCGCCCGACGCCGCGACGCAGGAGGACGTGATGCGCGTCATCCGCGACATCAAGGCGGGGCGCGAACCCGCCGCCGCCCGCAGCCAGCTGGCGACCCTCTCCACCCGCCCCTGGGCCACGGGCGCGGACGGGCTGCTGCTGGGCTGCACCGAGCTGCCGGCCGTCTATCCACACGCGCTGCGGCCCCAGACTCCGCCCATGCTGGACGCGACCGACGAGTTGGCCCGCGCCGTCGTGCGGCACTTTGGGCGCCAGCCCGATTAATCGTCGCACCTTTGGACAGGATCCGATACCATGCAGAGGCGATTAGACGAATTTTCGATGCCCATTAGGTGGCAGGATGGAGGCGAGCGGCGTGACGCAAGCGTTGGTGCCCGAGGATCTCTACAGAATGGTGTGGGTCGAGCATCCGATGCGGAGGCCCGGCACCGACGAGGTTTTATACGTCGAGCGCCGGATACGGCCCGAGGGCCGCGGGTACAGCCGCCAAATATTCATGGGCGGAGCGAGCGGACCTCGCCCCCTCACGACGGCCGTAGGCCAGAGCTGGGCTCCACGTGTTTCGCCAGACGGCCGCTATGCCGCATTTCTTTCGGACCGGGGCGGCTCCGCGCAAATTTGGATCCTGCCCCTCACCGGCGGAGAAGCCTGGCCCTTGACCGCACTCCCACATCCCCCGGCGGCCATGGCCTGGTCGCCCGATTCGAGCCGCCTGGCATTCGTGGCGGCAGAGCCGGTGGAGGAAGTGCTTCTGCCGGGGTTCGCGGACGACGTCATCGTGGTGCGGCGCCGCCACTATCGAACCAACGGAGAGCCGATGCATGGCGAGCGCCACCAGGCCCTCTATCTCGCGCACCTCACGGGGGCCGTCGAGCAGCTCAGCTCGGATGCCGCCAATTACGCCGCACCCGCCTGGTCGCCCGATGGCCAGTCCCTAGCGGTGGCAGCTCGGCGCGAAAACGACGCGGATGGGGCGCTCTATCGAGATATCTGGCGGCTGGACCTCGCAGCGCGGCGATGGACCCGCCTCACGCACAACTTGGCGGCGTCCCATCCCAGCTGGTCACCGGACGGGTCGCGGCTGGCGTTTTATGGTCATGACGGCCGCTTCGGCCGGGCCACCTGTGCCCAGCTGTGGCAGGTGCCCGCGGACGGCGGCGCCGCACCCGCCCCGGTCGCTCCGGATTGGGATGTGGAGCCGGGCAGCCACGTGCTGGCCGACGCCCGCGGGGCGGAGTCCCTGCCCGGCCCGCGGTGGACACCGGATGGCCGAGAGATTTGGCTGGTGGCCGATGAGGGCGGCGCCTCTCGGCTCTATGCCGTGCCGCTGGACGGGGCGGAGTCCCCGCGCACGCTGCTGGCTGGGCCGCGCACGCTTTATGGCCTCGACGTGGACCCCGCCTCGGGTGCCTATGCCCTGGCCGCTGCGGACACCCGCTCTCCGGGCGAAATATTTGTGGGCGTTGTGGGTGGCGGCCACTCGGCGGAGCGCCAAATCACCGACGCCAACCCATGGCTCCGCGACGTGTGGCTCTCAACCCCGGAAGCGTTTATCGCCAGCACGCCGGACGGCCTGGCCGTGGAAGCCTGGACCCTGGCCCCCCAGCGCGAGGGGCCAGGGCCAGCGGTCTTGGAGATTCATGGGGGGCCGCACGCAGCGTATGGCCATGCCTTCATGTTTGAGTTTC
>JAJZWV010000044.1 GCA_021846505.1 Bacillota bacterium | reverse complement strand
ACATCCGGGCGTGGATCGCGGCGTGGAATGACCATCCCCGGCCCTATGTCTGGGTGAAGACGGCCGACCAAATCCTCGCGGCCCTCGCAAACTATTGCAAGCGAATTAGCAATTCAGGACACTAGAACCGTCCTCCGTGGGCCAACGCCTTCGCCCGCCCGGGGCCAGACACGGACCGATCCCGCCATCTTCCCGCCTCCCTTGCCTGCATTGTGGGCGGTGCGCCTGACGCGGCCATATCGTCTGCCTGACAAGTATCTGACAGAGATGTGAGGACACTCTTCAGGGTGTCCGCGCCGAGGGCTCGTCACGACGCCTGGCTGAGACCGGCGCATCTCCGCAGACGGCGATGGATCGTGCGGGGGGATACCGAGTTCACGCGCTCATCCGCAGGCCCCACTGGAGCGATAGATTGGCCACCGAACCTGGCGGGTTGACTCGGCGGCGGGCTGGGCCCCGAGATCGGCGCCGAGTGCGGTGCAGCTCGGACACCCGTCGCCCCCCGTGGGCTAACGTGCACGGAGCGAGGAGGTAGCCCGCGACGGGCTTGACACGCCGGGCCAAGGCGCTCCTTTGGTGGCCTTCGCGGCGGATCTTGGGATAGCCCTCCAGGCTCACGCTTGCAGGGTGGCGGCGGCGGGCGTGGTGCCGTCTATGGTGAGCGGGATCCACCGGCGCAGGCCGGCGGCCACCAGCAAGCTAGCGAGGGCGCCCAGCGCCCAGGCCCACCACAGCGGCAGCACGGGCAGGAAGGCGCCGGCCGCAAGCGCCCCCAGCGGATTGGCCAAGCCAAAAAGCGCCATCGCGAGGCCAAACACCCGCCCGCGCGCGTGCTCGGGGATGATCCGCTGCATCATCGCAAAGGTCAGCGCGTTGCCGCAGCCGTTGGCCACGCCGGCCACGAGCAGGGGCGCGGCGGCCAGCACGGGCGCATGCAGCAGCGCAAACACCCCGATGAGGGTGCCCTACGCGCCAAACATGTAGGCCGTGGAGACGCGCAGTGGCAGACGGCGAAAGCGACCCACGATGAGGCTGCCGATGGCCAAGCCCCCCGCCCAGCTGGCGTCAATGAGCCCGTAGGACACGACGCTGGCATGCAGCACGTGGCGCACCCAAAAGGGAAATATGGTGAACGCGGCGACGAAGGCAAAGTTGACCACCACCACCCACGGCAGCAGCTTGACCAGCCCGGGAATCCTCTGGGCGGCGGCCCATCCGGCCTTCATCTCGCCGAAGAGCCCAGATCCGCCGGCAGAGCTGGCGGCCGGGGCACTGCGCGGGCGGGCGGCGACGATGCGCATCATCAGCCAAATGCACACGGCGGACAGCCAGAACGACGCCAAGTCCGCCCCGAACACCAGCGTCACGCCCACGGCCGCAATCGCGGCGCCGCCCAGCGCGGAGCCGATGGTGCTGGACAGCTGGCTGGTGAGCGAGTACAGGCCATTGCCGCTGGCTAAGTCGTCTGCGGGCATCAGCCACGGCAGCAGTACGCCGTCGGCGGGTCCAAACAGTGCGTTGCCCAGGCTGTTGATGCCTAAGAGCGCCATAATGACGGCCAGCAAACTTCCCGGGATCGCGAGCACCAGCAACCCCAGCAGGACCGCGCTGCCGCGCAGCACGTCTGTCCACAGCATGAGCCGGCGCGGATCGGACCGGTCCACCACCACGCCGCCCACCATCGCCAGCAGGGACGGAATGACCATCACCAAGCTGGCCACCGCCAGCAGAACGGGCGAGGAGAGCTGAATCTCCCACAAGGCCCATAATGAGAAACACGGCGTTCCCCAGCTGAGACAGCAGTTGGCCGGCCCACAGCCAGCGGAACCCCGGATTGCGCGGAAGCAAGTGCATGGACATCGCCCTCCATCGCCATGTGGGAGCCTGCGCTGACCCGACCGGCCCGCGCCGCCTCTGCCCATTGGCCCCAGGGCCCATTCAGGGCCCGTTGCCAACGGGTCCAACTTATGGCAAAAGGAACGGGGGAGGTGTCTTATGGCCATCTCGTACCGGGTCGAGCCGGGTCGGCTGACCGTGGCGCTGGAGCGAGACTTGGACCTGGCCAGCGCGGCCGATGCGCGGGCTGCACTGGATGCGTTGCTGGACCGCTATCCGGACCGCGACCTGCGGGTCGACTTGTCGGCCGTCAGCTTTATCGACAGCACCGGGCTGGGGGTGCTGCTCGGGCGGTACCGCCGCCTATCCGCTGCGGGGCGGGCGATGCACTTAGACGGGGTGCAGCCAGCGGTCTCGGCGGTTTTGACGGTGGCAGGCGTCCGGCAAATTATGAGCTGGGATGCTGGGGTGTCCGACAGGACTCGGGAGAAGGGAGTGGTCGCCGATGGCGGAGGCCAACTCGTTTAAGCTGGAAGTGCGGAGCCGCCCGGACAATGTGGGGCTGGTGCGGCTGGCGGTGGCCGCGCTGGCGGCCGCGGCGCCCTTTGCCGTCGCGGATCTGGAAGAAATTAAAGTGGCCGTGTCTGAGGCCGTCACCAACGCGCTGGTGCATGGGTACGGGGGCAGAGACGAGGGATGGGTGCTGGTCGAGGCCAGCCTGTCGGCCGAGTGGCTTCGGGTGGTCGTGGCGGACCGGGGATGCGGGATGGAGGACGTGGGCCTGGCGCGGCAGGCGGCTGCGGATGGCGAGCGCCTGGGGCTCGGCGTGCTGTTTATGGAGACGTTTATGGATGAGGTGGCGATCGAGAGCCAGCCGGGCGCGGGAACGCGGGTGGTGCTGCAAAAGCGGGTGCCGGCGCCCTCGGCGGCGGCACTGGGGCGGGAAGCCGCCAGCGATGGGCCCTGAGGCAGAGCCGCCCTTTGCCGCCCTGGTCGCGCGCTTGCAGGCCGGCGACGTGCTGGCGATGGAGGAGGCGTTCCGCCGCCACCAGGGTTTGGTGCGGATGGTGGCCGGGCGGTTTCGCAGCGGGGGCGAGCCGGAGGACATCGCGCAGGTGGCCGCGCTGGGCTTGGTGAAAGCGCTGTCGCGATTTGAGCCGAGCCGCGGCGCGGCCTTTTCGACCTACGCGGTGCCGGTGATGGTGGGCGAGCTGCGCCACTGGCTTCGGGATCATCCGGCGGATGGATGGGGCCGGCTGGGGTCCGAGCGCCGCCGCCAGTTGGCGGCGCGCCTTCAGGCGCGCGCGGCCGCCGGGGCGCCCGGCCCGACGGTCGACGAGCTGGCCCGCGAGCTGGGCTGGGACCGGACCGAGGTGGTCGAGGCCTTGGATCGGCGGGAGCCCCTGCAGCCGCTGGACACCGTCAGTGACGCAGCCGCCGGCGAGGTCGATCACGAGCAAGGCTGGGCGCAGCATATGGACTTGGAGGCCGCGCTCGCTCAGCTGACGCCCCAAGACCGGGCGCTGCTGCGCGCGCGCTTTGCCTGCGGCGAGACGCAGGCGGCATTGGCGCGGCGGTGGTCTGTATCGCAGGCCGAAGTGTCCCGGCGCCAAGCACGGATTGCGTTGCGCCTCGCGGCTCTCTTGCGGGCCCCGTAAGACCGGCACGCCCTGATGGCACAAAAGAGCCTGGATTCCTAATATCGCCAGGCCACGCCAGAGGCGAATGCGCCTCGGGCCGGGCAGACTACGCCTGTCGGCCGCCCGGCAAGGGTGCGGATTCGGCGAAAGGGGGAGGCGCGGTGCCGTCAAAAGTGGCCAAGGTGATTGAGTTGGTAGGGGAATCATCCCAGGGGTGGCAAGAAGCGCTGCAGTCAGCGGTGAGCGAGGCCGGCAAAACCGTGCACGGCATTACCGGCGTGGAGGTCACCAACTGGACCGCGGAAGTGAAAAACGGGCAAATCGCCGAGTACAAAGTGGACGTCAAGCTGGCCTTTGCCGTCGACAGCCCAGACCGGGGCTAGCACGCGCGGTTCCGCAATACATCCAGCGGAGTGATGGCTATGCCTTCGGAAAAGGACGCGGACTACCTGGCGCTGGCGGCCCGGCATCGGCCGCCTGCGCCCACCTGGAGCAATGCGGTGCGCGCCTTTGCCATAGGCGGGGCGATCTGTATGGTGGGCCAGCTGGTCACCGACTTCTTCATCGCACACGGGAACAGCCCCGGGCAGGCCGCGTCCCCGACTGCGGTGGTGATGGTCGGGCTGGGAGCGCTGTTCACGGGCTTGGGCCTCTACGATCGCGTGGTCAAATGCGGGGGCATGGGGGGATCTTTGCCCATCAGCGGGTTTTCCAATGCCATGGTGGCCCCGGCGATGGAGTATCGCCGCGAGGGATGGGTGCTGGGCGTGGGTGCCAAGCTGTTTGCGGTGGCGGGGCCCGTGCTGGCTTATGGGCTGGGAGCGGCGTTTGTGGTGGGGCTGGCTCGGCTGCTGGTCGGATCGTGAGCAGCGGCCATGCACCCACCAGCACACGGCAGTTTCAAAACGTGGCGGTGGTCGGCCACCACGCCGCCGGCGGGCGGCGGGAGGCTGCCGGCCCACTGGGCGGGAACCTGGACCAGGTGTGGGAAGACGATTTGGCGGGGGAGGCCACGTGGGAGGCCGCCGAAGCCAAGATGGCCGTCCATGTCTTAGGGGGCGCGGCCGAAGGCGGGGGATGGCAGCTGGCGGATGTGGATGTGGTGCTAGGCGGCGACTTGCTGGATCAGCTGGTGTCGACTAACTTTGCGGGGCGCCAGCACCGTCGGCCGACGCTGGGCGTGTTTTCCGCGTGCGCCACCTTCGCGGAAGCCGTGGGCCTGGCGGGAGTGTGGTGCGAACTTGGCTCAGCGCGCGTGCTGGCCGGGGCTTGGAGCCACCACTTGGCGGTAGAGCGCCAGTTTCGGTTCCCGATCGAATTTGGATATCAGCGATCTCCCACCGCCAGTTGGACGGCCACGGCGGCCGGGGCTTTGGCCATCACCCAGGGGGCCGGGCCGGTGCGGCTGCGCGCGTTCACGGTGGGGCGCGTCGTGGATCCCGGCAGCACGGACCCGATGGACATGGGCACGGCAATGGCTCCGGCTGCGTGGGATTCGCTGCAGCGGCATCTGGAGGCCGTGGGCGAAACCTGGAGCGCCTACGATCGGGTGTTCACGGGAGACCTCGGGATGGTGGGCAGCGCCATTTTGTGCGACCTCGCCCACGATGGCCACTTCGGGCGCGTGCACGACGACTGCGGGCGCTCGCTGTATCGTCCCGACCAAGATGTTCACAACGGGGGGTCGGGCACGGGATGCGTCGCGGCCGTGGTGGCGAGCCATGTGCTCCCGCATCTGGAGGATGGGCGGTGGCACCGGGTGCTGGTGGCTGCCACCGGTGCGCTGTTTTCACCCACCAGCTATCAGCAGGGCGAGTCGATTCCCGCCGTGGCGCATGTGATTGAGCTGGAGGCCGGCCGCTGATGTGGACCGGACTGCTGATCGCGTTTGTGGTCGGGGGTCTCCTGTGCGTGCTGGCGCAGCTGGTGGTGGATGTGGGCCACATCACGGCTGCGCACGTGATGGTGCTGTTTGTCGTCCTCGGGGCCCTTGCCGGCGGACTTGGCTGGTATGGCCCACTGGTCAAGTGGGCAGGCGCGGGCGCCACGGTGCCCCTACCCGGGTTCGGCTACACCATGGTGGAGGGGATTGACCGCGCCACCAAAACCGAGGGGGTGTTGGGGCTTCTGACCGGGGGGCTCACCGCCGCAGCCGGCGGCATCAAGGCCGCCGTCCTTTTTTCCCTCGCGGCAGCCCTGGTTTTCACCCCGCGCTCCTAAGACGCAAGCATTGCCGGTGAAAGGGGATTTCCATGGCCAACCCAACGGACGTGATTGTCGTGACCGACGGAGATGCCACGGCCTGGCGCGCCGTCGAGGCGGCCAGCAGCGAGCTGGGCCTGGTGCCGCTGGCCGTGTCGCGCGGCAATCCGACGCGCGTGGATGCCGATCGGATTATCGCGGAGGCCCAGGCCCAAACCGGCGGCCCGGTGGTGGTCATGGTAGATGACCAGGGCGATGCCGGCACCGGGCCGGGCGAGCGGATTCTGACACATTTGCTGAAAGACCGCCGCGTGCGGGTGCTGGGCATCGTGGCGGTGGCCGCCCATACCTCCGGTGTGCGCGGCGTCATGCCGGACCTATCCGTAGATCAGCACGCCCGGGGGGGCGGGGCGGCGGTGGACAAAGACGGCGAGGTGGTGGAGGGGCCGCTGTTGGGCGACACCGTAGATGTGCTGCGCGGCGCGACTGAAGATATCGTCGTGGTTGGCCTCGGCGATCCGGGAAAGATGGAAGGGCAGGACGCCTTGTCGGCAGGAGTCCCCGCCACGCGGGCGGCACTGGCCGCCGTGCTGCGCCACCACGGAGGCACGAGTCTCTCCCACTGATGCGCCGCCCGGCGAATTGACCACTGCTCAGCGGGGCGCTACGCTCCTACCGTGGGGGGGACACATGGCCTTTCTCAACTGGCAGCGCCTCTTGGTGGCCTTGCCAGGCGTATTGGTCGCCATCACGTTTCACGAGTACTGCCACGGGCTGGTGGCGCTATGGCTGGGGGATCCGACGGCGCAGCGCGCCGGACGGCTGTCGCCCGAGCCATGGGCGCACATTGACTGGTGGGGATTCTTAGCGCTGCTGCTGGTGGGGTTTGGCTGGGCTAAGCCAGTGCCGATTGACCCTCGGTATTTTCGGCGTCCTCAGCGCGACATGATGTGGGTGGGACTGGCCGGTCCGGCCTCGAACTTTGTGATGGCGTTTGTGGCGGCGCTGCTGCTGGTGGCCTGGGCGCGCCTGGGCTGGGGGACGGCAGGGATCGCAGGCGCCATTAACCTGGTGGTGCAGGCGGCGCTGGTGCTCAATGTGGCTTTTGGGGTGTTCAACCTCATTCCCATCCCGCCCTTGGATGGGTCTCGTGTGCTGGCGGGGGTGCTCCCTGGGGCCGCGGCGCGGGCCCTCTATCGGATCGAGCCTTACGGGCTCTTTATTGTGGTGGGCGCGCTGGTGCTGACACCGCTGCTCACCTGGCTGGATCCGCTGCGCACGTGGCTCGCCTCCGCTTTGTATCAAGCGGCCCGCCACGTGCTGTAGCTTGGCCAGCCCCGGGGTGAGAGGAGGAGGCCGAATGCCAGCTCAGGCGATGCCGTCGCGGATAGACCGATCGGATGCGGTGCGGCCGCCCATCGCTATGGCCCAATATGCGGGTACCCTGGCAGACTTGGCGGCGCGACTGCGGCGGCGCACTCTAGCCGCGCTGGGGATTTCGGCCACCGAGCTGATTGCCCAGCTGCGCCGCCACTGGCGAACCGTTGAGGGTGTCGACCGGATCGCGGATGAAATGCCGGTGGCGGCTTGGGTGCTGGGCAAGAAAATTCGCGAGGTGCTGGCGGAAACGGAGGAGGACGCGGACGCTGAGGGCGACGAGGCGTTTGACGACCGGCTCTGGGTGGAGGAAGCCACGGCCGCACTGCGGGAATACCGGGAGGTGCTGCATCCAACCGCTGCGGGGCCGCCGCGCTGGCCCAGCCCGGGATGGCCCGCGATACGCGATGCCCACCCTTGGCGCCTGCCGCTGGCGTGGCCCCCGGGGCGCGCGCCGCGGCGAGAGAAGCCGCCGGGAGCTACCGTGGCGCCCGATCCGCCGCTGTGGCGTCGGGCCATGCTGCTGATTCGGCGCCTTCGGCGGGCCGCCCCCGGCGCCGACTTCCAGTCCTTGGTCGCCGACTTGCCCCGGGCCGCGCGGGTGGAGCAGTTTCTGGTCGTGATGGCGTTGTGGTCGCGGGGCCGCTTGGTGGCTAGCCAGACGGAAGCGTTTGGCCCGCTCGTGCTGGCGCTGCGCCGGCGGCGGCCCCGTGTGCCGGGGGCCGCCGCCCCCGAATCCGGACCGACAAGGGGAGAGCCGCGCACATGAGTGACGGGGCAAGCCCGCGCCTTGGCGGCGGGGTGCTGGCGGAGCGCTTCCTGGCCCTGCTGTTCACGGCGGGGGAGCCCCTGCCCACGGACCAGGCGGAAGCGCTGCTGGATGTGGAGGCGGGCCGCGTGCCAGAGCTGGCGGCCGAGGCGCGCACCCGGCTCGCGGACACGCCGTGGGAGATCCGCGAGGTGGCCCATGGGTGGCAGCTGGTGCTGGCGGGGCCCGCGGCCGCGTGGGTGCGGGCGGCCACCGGCCAGCGGGCGGCGGAGCGGCTGTCCTCGGCCGCCTGGGAAGTGCTGTCGGTGGTGGCATACCGCCAGCCCGTCACGCGCCTGGAAATTGACGCCATGCGCGGGGTCAGCTCCGACCATGCCGTCGACACGCTGGTGTCGCGGGGCCTCGTGGCGGAAGTGGGCCGCAAGGAGGTGCCGGGCCGCCCCATCCTCTATGCCACGACCGACCGGTTTCTCGAAGTCTTTGGCCTCCCGGATTTGGACGCGCTTCCGCCGGCGCCGCAGGCGACCGGGGAATCCGACGCGGCCAGGCCCGGCGCCCCGTAGGCCGCGCGCGGCGGGGCAGTGGGCCGGCGGAGGGGGCGACTGTGACATCGACCGCGCACTCGGAGGGGCGGGCCCAGATGGGCGCATGCGGATGTCCCTGCCCGTGCGCCGCAAGCCCGGTTTCTCCCGCGGCTTGACGCGCCGCCAGGGCAGCGCCGGCGGGCAAGCCATGGGCGGGCTCGGATTCCTAAGGACGGCGCGCGAGGGGTGACTCAGATGGGCGGGATGCGGTTTGCCTTCCCGGTGGGCGCGGCGGTGGAGCTGTCCCCCTGGGAATTGGACATGGCTGACATCATGGTGGTGGTGGTGCGGGCCAATCAGGAGCATTTGTCGCGCTACTTGTCCTGGCCCACGAAGGATTATGGCCTGAGCGCCGCTGAGGCGTTTATCCGGCAGGCGCAGCGCCAGTACGCCGAGGAGGGGCGGCTCACGCTGGGCATCTGGGAGCATGGCCAGCTGGTGGGCGGCATTGGCATGAACAACACTCAATGGGAGCACCGGGCGACGGCGCTCGGCTACTGGCTGGCCGCTTCGGCACAGGGGCGCGGGATCATGACGCGCGCGGCCCGCGCGGTGGTGAACGAGCTGCTGCGGTTTCGCGGCTTCAACCGAGTGGTGATTGCCGTGCAGCCCGACAATCGCGCCAGCTGTGCGGTCGCGGAGCGGCTGGGCTTTCAGTGGGAGGGCGTCTCGCGGCAGGTGTATCGCCACGGCGACCGCTTCGTGGACTGGGCCATCTACGCGATGCTGGCGGCTGACTGGGGGGACCGCTGAGCGGTGCGCACGCCGGACCGGATCGGGATGCCTCGCGGCGCGGCGGTGCGCTGCCAACCGGTCTGCCCGCTTGGCTAAGCTTTCGCGCGCCTAGCCTCCGCCCGCAAGCCAGGGGGCGCGCGCCCCGGCCCCCGGGACTGGGCCGCGCGCCACCAGAGGCGCAGGGGGGGCCCCAGCGTTCGGGGGCTCGGGCTGCTCCGTATAACTGCGTCGCCGGCGGGCACGCTCCCATTATGCAATGGACCATCGCCGGGGCGGCGGCCACCTGGCTGGCATGGGGTGCGTCGCAGTGGCGGCAGGTGACGGCTGTGCGCTTTCAGTGGCATGGGGAAAACACCCGCTGGCAGGCCACGCTGTCGGTCGCGGGGCCGCGGGGTCAAACACACGTGGCCGTGCCGCTCCGGGTCCCGCCGCCGCCGCGCCCCAGCCCCACGGGAACGAAGACCGTCCGCCGCCATGGGCTGGGCGCGCTGGGGGCGGCCACCACGGTCCTGGCCCGACGGACCGCCGGCGGTCGGCTGTGGACGCGGGGCGCCATCGGCGGGGGCAATGCGGCCGCCAGCGCGGTCGCCGTGGGCATGGCGGAGGCTGCCGCCGGGCTATGGTACGCCGGGCATTTGGCGCCGCTGGCGGTGGAATACCTGCGCGTGCGGTGGCAGGTGGACGCCGGGGCCGTCACCCCCAGCTGGCGCGGGCGGATCGGGGGAATATTTCGGTTTCGAACCGGTGACATTATCTGTGCGATCCTGGTGGGCCTGTGGGTGCTCCGGTGGTCGCCCAAGCAGGAGGGGAGCGCATATGGCCAACAGCGAGCAGGGGCTTCACCCCGATGAGCGCCCCATGGCCCCGGGCAACCACGGCGCCGCGGCCGACGCGTCCGGCCCGCTAAGCCGGCACCCCATCGAGGGGCTCATGAAAACCGCCATGGAGTCCATCAAAGGCATGATTGACGTCAACACCGTGGTCGGGAGCCCGGTCTCGACGCAGGACGGCACCACCATTATTCCCATCTCTCGGGTGTCATTTGGCTTTGCCGCCGGCGGCGGCGAGTTTTGGCGGCCCGACCGGACGGGCGCGAGCCCGGCCGGGGCACGCCCGTTTGGCGGCGGCAGCGGTGCGGGCGTCTCGGTCCGGCCCATGGGATTTTTGGTGCAGCGCGGCGATGCCGTGCGCATGCTGTCCGTGGAAGGCGGGGACATGTGGGACCGGCTGCTGGAAGCCGGGCCCCAAATCGTGGAGCAGGTGCAGAGCTGGCTGGGTGGCGGCAGCAGCAAGGAGAGCCACGCCTCAACGTATACCTACCCGGCCAGCGACAACAGCGCGCGCTGACGCTTGGGCAAAAACTTGCCAGCGTGATTTCCGCAGTCGGCGCCACCCTACTAGGCGGGGGCGGTGGGATGCGGAGCATGTTTAAAGGCGTCTTGGGCTTTGGGCTGGTCTCGATCCCGGTGGAGCTTTATCGGGCCGTCGGCGCCGAGCGCGTGGAGACCCATTGGATCCACCGCGGCTGCGGCGAGCGGGTGCGTTACCAAAAGCAGTGCCCCGCGTGCGACCGCGTGCTGGACAGGGGCGAGATCGCGCGAGCCGCCGTGCTGGGCGATGGCCGGCTGGTGCCCTGCAATGAGGAGCCCGCCGACCGCCGGCCACCGGATCGAGTGATTTCCATCCTCAGCTTTCACCCCTTGGCCGACCTTGATCCGGTGTACTTTGACCAAGCCTATTGGCTGAAGGCAGCCAGCGGCGGCCACCAGGCCTATGGGCTGCTCAGCCAGGCGATGTCCCGCCGCCATCAAGTGGCGGTGGCGCGCATGGCCGCGCGCGAGCGGCCCCGGCTGGCCGTGGTGCGCCCTTATGGGACCGGTGCCCTCATGCTCCACAGCATGCACTGGCCAGAGGCAGTGCGGCAGGAGGGAGCCCACTTCGGCTCCGAGGCCCCGAAAGCCTCCGAACGCGAGGAAGAAATGGCCTTGGCCCTGGTGGACCATCTGTCGGAGCCGTTTGAGCCTGCCGCCTATCCGGACGAGGCCCGCGCCACCCTGATGGCGGCCCTGTTGGAGCGGGCGGAGCAAGGTCAGGCGGTCGCTCCCGCGAGCCCACCTGCGGGACTGAAGAGCCTGGTGGACCAGCTGCGGCGGTCGCTGGAGGACGTGGCCGCACCGCCTTCGGCTGGGGCGCGCTGAATGCCGGCGGAGAGGACGCTGGGCGACTTCGTGCCGCCCATGCTGGCGGTCACGGCCCCGGCGCCGTTCACCAGCAAGGACTGGTGGTTTGAGCCCAAGTGGGACGGCTTCCGGGCGCAGGTGAGCGTGAGCCGCCACCTGACGGTGCGCTCGCGCCACGGGGAAAACCTCCTGGACCGCTTTCCGGGGCTGGCAGCGGTCGAGACCGGGGTGGCTGGGCCGGCCGTGCTGGACGGCGAGGTGGTGGCCTGGGATGCGGGCCGCATCAACTTTCATGCGCTGGCCGCGGGCCACGGGCAGGTGATCCTGGTGGCGTTTGACTGCCTTTATGCGCCGGGCGGGTGGCTCCTCGACCAGCCCTGGACGGTGCGTCGGCGGCATCTTGAAGCCATAGTTCGGCCGGCCGGCCCCTTGATGCTGTGCGACGGGGTGGCGGAGCGCGGCGAAGACCTGTTCCGAGCCACCGGCCGCCTGGGCTTCGAAGGGGTAGTGGCCAAGCGGCAGGCTAGCTCTTATTGGCCGGGCCGGCGAAGCGCGGACTGGAGAAAGTTTTTGCACGCTGAAGAAGTACAGGTGGAAGTGCAGGTCCTGACGGGCCGGGCCGGCCGCTGGCTCGGCGACGTGACCGCCGTGGGCGGCTGGCCGCCGCTGGCCTGTTTGGCGGTGCCGGCGCCGCCCGGCGTGGGCGCCCCGGTCGAGGGGCAGCGCATCGAGCTCGGGGCCGGGGTGCTGGCGCGGGTGCGGCATCGGGGCCGGACCCCCAGCGGCCGTCTCCGCCACGCCGCCTTTGTCGCGTACGGGGAGGCTTCGCGATGAGCAGCGGGCGCGACCGGCTGCTGTTTCCGGCGGCGAACATTTGGCGCTCCGACCTGCTCGCCTATTACGAGCGGGTGAGCCAGCCGTTGGTGGACGCGTGCGTGGGCCGGGCGGTGACGCTGATTCGCTATCCCCGCGGCGTCGGCCAGCCCGGGTTTTTTCAAAAATTCGTGACGACCCGGGGCCGGCGCTGTGCCATCCGCATTGAGGATCCCGCCGAGTTATTGGGATGGGTGCGGCAGGGCGCGGTCGAGTTTCACCTGCCGCTGGGAGTCAGCGGAGTCCTGGCCGGCACGCCTTCCCTTCACGACTGGGCCGTAATGGACCTTGATCCACACCCCCCTGCGGGATGGCCGCGGGTGGTCCAAGCCGCGCAGGCCGTCGCGCGCCTGTTTGACCACGTAGGGATGCCCATGAGCGTCAAAACCTCCGGCGGCCGGGGGGTTCACATCCTGGTCCCTATCCGGCCCACCGAGGCGGCTGACGCGACCGAGGCGATGGAGCGCCTGGCCCGCGTGGCCTGCGCCGTCTCGCCCGACATCATGACGGTGGTGCGTCGCGTGCGGGATCGGGGGCCGCGGGTGTATCTGGACTACTTGCAAAACAGCGGGCACCGCACCATGGCGGCCGTGTACGGGGTGCGCGCGCGGGAGATGGCCCCAGTCAGCTGGCCCACGGGGGTGGGCGCGCTGGCAAGCCTGGAGCCGGACCACCACCGGGTGGCCACGGTGCTCCAGGGGCAGGCCGTGCCTGTATGGGGCCGCGGCCCGGCGGTGGACCTGCGGTCCACACTGGAGCGCGCCGGGATTCCACCCGTGGGCAGGCTGCGGCAGCTTGCAGCCGATTGGGCGAGATGAGACAGGGAGGTGGCAGCGGCAGTGAACAGAGGCACGCTGGTGTGGAACGGGTTTGCCGCGGAGGCGTTTCTGGAGGGGCGGGCAGCGCGGGGCCTGGCGGCCTATGCCCACCAGGTGGAGACGGCCCGGGCGGTTGTGGAGGATTTGGGCGGGAGCGCGATTTTGGCGGACGAAGTGGGTCTGGGCAAAACCGTGGAGGCGGGTCTGGTTCGCGCGGAGCTGGCGGCGCGGGGTGGGGGCGCGTCGACGCTTGTGCTGGCGCCGGCCGGGCTTGTGCGGCAGTGGCGAGACGAATGGGTGCAGAAGTTCGGCTGGCCGAGTGCCATCGATCCCCGCGAGAGGGCCGCCGTAACCGTGCTGTCGCTGGATGCTGCCAAGCGCGAGCGGCAGAAGCGCGCAGTCCTCGAGCGGCGGTGGGATCTGCTGGTGGTGGATGAGGCCCACCACCTGAAAAATCCCCGCACCCAAAACTACGCACTGGTCGAGGCGATCCGCCGGCGCCACACGCTGCTGCTGACCGCGACGCCGCTGGAAAACCGCCTGACCGAGCTATACAGTCTGGTCACGCTGGTGGCGCCGCAGCTGTTCGGGTCGTACCTGGAATTTTATCGCGAGTTCATCGTCGCCCCGCGCACACCGAAAAATCTTGCGGCCCTGCGCGCGCTGCTGGCGCGGGTGATGATCCGGCACCGCCACCACGAGGCCGGCCTCGGCCTCCCCGCCCGTGAGGTCACCCTGCTGCCGATTGTGCCCACGCCACCGGAGCGGGCGCTGTATGTCCGGGTCACTCGGCAGCTCCGCGACGCCTATGCGCAGCGGCTCCGCGGGCATGGCAATTTGCTGCCCATTCTCACCATCCAGCGCGAGCTGTGCTCCAGTCCGCAGGCACTGGCCTCTGCTCTGGATGGCGCCGGGTGGCTGGGCGAGAGCCAGGAGCCGCTTCTGAAACTGGCGCGGTCCATTCCGCGGCCCGCAAAGGCGGACGCCCTTCAGGAGCTGCTGAAGCCCCTGTCGGCACCCGCGGTGGTATTTACGGAATTTACCGCCACTCAGGACATGCTCGTGGTCCAGCTGAACGTTGCGGGCATTCCCGCGGCGCCCTTTTCCGGGCGCCAGCCGCCGCGTGATCGGGAGCGGGCGCTCGAGTGGTTCCGCAGGACGCCGCGCGCGGTGCTGGTGTCGACAGAGGCGGGCAGCCAAGGACTCAATCTCCAGTGGTGCCATCACGTGGTCAACTACGATCTGCCATGGAATCCGATGCGCATTGAACAGCGCATCGGCCGCATACACCGCCTGGGCCAAGAGGCTCGATGCCACATCTACAACTTGTTCGCGGCCCGCACAATCGAGGAGCAGATTCTGCGTCTGCTCCACGAAAAAATCGATTTGTTCCGTCAGGTGGTGGGCGAGCTGGACGTCATCCTGCGCCACCTGGAGCACCGCGGGCGCAGCTGGGAGGGTCGCCTGCTGTCCATTGCGATGACCGCGGGCCCCGGTGACCTGGAAGAGCGGCTGGATAGGGTGGCGCGCGAGTTTCGGGCAGCCGAGGCGCGCGTGGGACGGTGGGACGGCGCAAGCCCTCACCGCGATCCCTAAAGGACGACCCGGAGCCAGCCCGCGTGCTACACTAGCAGGGAGGCAAGCACAGAAAGGCAGCGGCAAGCATGCTGGGCATTTTAGTATTGGGGCTCCTGGCGCTCGGAGCGTGGACGCAGGTGCGCCCATGGCTGTCGGTGAAGGGGGTCACGCCGGAGCAGCTGGAGCGCTGGCGGCAGCAGGGGCCGGTGGTGGTGGCTGATCTTCGCTCCGTGGAGGAATTCAATCGCGGGCATCTAGACGGCTCGGTGTCGGTCCCCTGGCGCCGGCTGCGCCAGCAGCACGAGTGCTGGTCGCCCGAGGACCGTGTGGTGTTGGTGTGCCGCACCGGGTATCGATCACTGCAGGCCGTCCGCTTCCTCCAGACGCGCCACTTTCGGGACGTGCACTGGCTCAAGGGCGGCATGCTGGGGTGGGCGGGGCACTGTGTGAGTGATTTGGAGCCCATGGCAACGCGTGTCCAGCTTTGACCATCGGGACCGACGCACGCTGGCCCTCATGCTGTCGGGTTTGGTCGCGCCGGTGGCCGTGGATGTGTTTCTGGACGATGAGGAGCCGTCCGAGCGAGCCGATGCCATCTGGACGGCCACCCGGGACGCCGCACACCGGCGACTGACGGTGCGGCGGCACCACGAGCCCGCACCCATGGAGCGGGAAGCGCCGGACACCGGGGGCCTCCGCCCAGCGGCGGTGTTTTTTGACGCCGACGGCGCGGACAGCGGCACCCGGCTTCTGGGTGTGCCCGCTGGATACATCTATCAGACCGTGGTCGGTCAATTGCTGGACTTGAGTCGCCCCCGGCGCCCGTTGGCGGACCGCTGGCACCCCGTGCTGGAGCTCGTAGACCGGCCGCTGCTGGTGCAGGTGGCGGTCAGTGCCAACTGCCCGTACTGCCCTCACGCCATTCGCCTAGCGGAGCGCCTCGCTGCCGCGACCGCGGGTCGAGTGCGCGCGCTGATTGTCGACGCGGCCGCGGTGGGAGCCCCCACCGACGGCGGGCTGGTCGGCGCCGAGTGGCTGCCAAGCGTGCGCGTGTGGGACCCGGCGTCTGGCCGCGCGGCCGCGTGGTCCGGCATGGCTCCGGAATCCGAGTGGATTTCGCAGTGGCTTCGGGTGTTGGCACCGGAGCCCGGTGGCATATCTCGTCCCTAGGGGGCGAGCGACCCGTGATCAACGTGGTGTGGGTGGTGCTCCTCGTGGGAGGGCTGCTGGTGGCGGCCGCCGGCGGCACCCTGCCGGAGGTGACTCAGGCGGCAATGACCGCGGCGGGCAAGGGCGTGGAGGTAGCCCTGGGCTTCGTGGGCATCATGACGCTGTGGCTGGGCATGGCCCGCATTGCCGAGCGGTCGGGCTTGATGCAGCAGCTGGCCGACCTGCTGGCACCCGTGTTGCGCCGGCTGTTTCCCGAAGTTCCCCACGACACACCGGCGCTGGGCAACATGTCCATGAACTTGGTTGCCAATATGTTGGGCATGGGCAGCGCCGCCACCCCCTTTGGGCTGAAGGCCATGCAGGACTTGCGAAGCCTTCAGGATCCCAGCGACGCCACGGCCTCCTCGTCGATGATTACGTTCATAGCGCTCAATACAGCCGCGCTGAATCTCGTGCCGGCGTCGGTCATTGCGCTCCGGGTGGCGGCAGGCTCTCGCAGTCCCGCGGATATCGTCGGCCCCACCATCATGGCCACGGCGGCGGCCATGATGGTGGCGGTGGTCGCGGATCGCTGGTATCGGTGGCGGCAGCCTAGCCCCAGAGCGCGTGGCAAATCACCACGGCCGCCACAAAGCCCGCCAGGTCGCCCAGCAGCGCCACCTTAAGGGCATAGCGGGTGCGGCGGATGCTGACACTGCCAAAGTACAGGGTCAGCACATAAAACGTGGTGTCGGTGCTGGACTGCAGGGTAGAGGCCACGCGGCCCACAAACGAGTCCGGCCCGTACTTTTGGAGCAACCCGGTGGCGATACCGAGGGCGGCTCCGCCCGAGATGGGCCGCACCAGCATCAGTGGCACCACCGGCGCGGGCACCCCCACCAGCGAGAGAGGGCCTGCGAGGCGGGCGATGACCCAGTCCAGCGCGCCGGAAGCTTCAAACACCGACAGCGCCACCAGTATGCCCACGATAAAGGGAATCATCATGACGGCCATCTTGAACCCCTCTTCGGCGCCCTCCACGAATACCTCGTACACGGGCACACCTCTCAAGAGGCCGTAAACCGGAATGATGCCCAGCAAGATCGGCACCGCCCAGATCGAGATGCCGTCCACCACATTGAGCACAAATGTGCCTCCCTGTTCCCACCTAGCCAAATATGTGCGCGGCGAAGGCTCCGCTATGTCAGGCCGGGCAGGCGTTGACCCGGTTTGGGGCGGATGCTAGTCTCGGGGCGGGCCGGCCACGCGGCCGTAAGCCTAATTGGGAAGACAGGCGGCGATGATAGGCATGGCCAGAGAGAGCGACACGCCGAAAAGCGTATCCCGCCAGCTGGAAGAGATGGGTGTGACACTGCCGCCGGCGCCCGCGCCGCTGGCGACCTATGTGCCGGCGCGGGTGGTGGGGGACCAGTGCTGGACGTCTGGGCAGCTGCCCACCGTGAACGGGCGCCTTGTGACGACGGGCGCCGTGGGTGACGCCGTGGGCGTGGAGGAGGCGGCGGCGATGGCCCGCCAGTGTGCCCTCAACGCTCTGGCGGCGGCGGCGGCAGCCGTGGGGGGGGTCGACCGGCTGACCGGCGTCTTGAAAGTGGTGGGCTTCGTCCAGTCGGCGCCGGATTTTCACGCCCAGCCAGCCGTGGTCAACGGCGCGTCGGAATTTCTGCAGGCGGTGCTGGGCGAGGCAGGCCGCCATGCCCGCTCCGCGGTGGGCGTCTCCGCGCTGCCGCTGGACGCGCCGGTTGAGGTGGAAGTGATTTTCTCGTGGCGGGCGTAGGCGGCGACCCGCTGCCTACGCTCTCGTGGCAGTCGGTGGCGTCCTGGAGGCCAGCACCTCAGCGGGTGCGCTCGGCGACGCCGGAGCAGGTGGAGGCCGGCCTCACCGCCGACGTGTACTTCGTCGGGACCCTGGACGTGCTGGAGCGGGAGGGATTGGCCCAGCAGGTCGTCACGGCCGAAGTGTTTGCCAACCGATCCGGCCTGTTGGCGGGCATGGACGAGGCGCTGGCGCTGTTGGCGGACCGGGGCTTGGAGCTGTGGGCCGCTCCGGAGGGAGCCGAGCTGGCCGCGCGCCAAGTAGTGCTGAGGATCCGGGGTCCCTACAGCCGCTTTGCCGTCTTGGAAACGGCCGTCCTGGGGATTTTGGCGGCATCGTCGGGGTGGGCCACGGCCGCACGCGCGGTGGTGGCCGCGGCGGGCGGAGTGCCGGTGATATCTTATGGGGCCCGGCACGTCCATCCGGCCGTCGCGTCGGTTATGGACCGCGCGGCGCTGGTCGGGGGCTTTCAGGGGGTGTCGACAATCCTGGGGGCGCGCCAGGCGGGACTGGTTCCGGCCGGGACGATGCCGCACGCCCTCATGCTGATCGTGGGGGACACGGTGGCGGTCGCCCAGACCTTTGACGCGCTGATGCCGCCAGGAGTTCCCCGGACCGTGCTGGTAGACACATTTCACGACGAGGTAGAAGAAGCGCTGCGCGTGGCGCGGGCGCTGCCGTCGCTGGCCAGCGTTCGGCTGGATACGCCGCGCGAGCGCGGGGGGGTCACCGCCGACCTGGTGCGGGAGCTTCGCGCCCACTTGGACCGCGCAGGATTTCCGCGCGTAGGCATTTTTGTGTCGGGGGGCTTGTCGCCGGAGCGCGTCGCGGAGCTGCGGGAGGCCGGGGCCGCTGGATTCGGCGTGGGGCACTACGTGGCGGCGGCGCCGCCGCTGGATTTTACCATGGACCTAAAAGAGGTAGGTGGCCGCCCCGTTGCCAAGCGCGGCCGCATCCCCGGCATTACGGAAACGCCGGGCCTGATGCGCTGGGACGCGGGCCAGGCGGCTCACTCGCGAGCCCCGTCACCATCTCCTTCGCGAGAAGCTTGACAGCGCGCCGGTAGGGATCGGGAGAGCCGCCTCCAAAGGCATCGTCTGAAGCCGGGGCCGGTGGCTGCTGGGATAAGTGCCACCAGGCCTCGGCCGGGCGGCCTTGCTGAACCAGGAGCGCGGCCTGGCTGGCATTGGCGGGGAGCGCCCACCCGAACTCGCGCACCAGCTCCGGATGCGCGGCGGCGAGCCGCGGCAGGGCCAGGAGGGCGCGCGCGGACACCGCCTGGGACGGGCGTGGGTCTAGGGCATGCGCCGCAGCGACGGTCCACAGCGCGCTTTGCCAAGCGGCTGCCACAGCAGGGCTTTCGGCGGCGTTTGTGTCAAATAACAGGCTGCACGGGATGCGGGGCTCGCCGGCGAGCCGGCCCATCCACCGTGCCAGCGCAGCCGGAGGCGGGGCTTGGTGCGCCAGTCGGGCAAATGCGCCGGCAAGGGTGCGCGCAAAGCGCGGATGCTCCCACCAGCCGGGGTGGGCCGCCTGCACCAGGTCGGCCAGCAGGGCGTCCAGGTCGCGGCCGGTGGTCGCATCCAGGGCGGCGGCGGCTTTCGGGAGCGGAGCCTCGGGTCCCGCTGGGGCCTGCCATAACGGCGTGTGCGCGGTGAAGGCGGCCCAGGGAAACGAAGCCCCCCGCGCCCAGTCCCAGGCCCAATCCTCGGCCCCCGCGAGGGCCGCGGCTGCCGAGCTCCAGGCCGTGAACGTGCCCGGCTCCTCCGCCAGCGCGAGCAGTAGCGCGCCGACGTGGGCGCACGGCGCTCGGCGCTCACACGTGCACCCCACTTGCCAGCCGGCGGCGCCGTCCTCACAATAAACGTGGTAGACATCTTGGTGGCCGTGCAGCACGGCAATGTGTGCACGGCCCCGCCGGCAGCGGTGGACCACCCGGCCCTGGGCAAAATAGTCGCGGGCCGCCTCGCGGCGAGCAGGGGGGAGTGCCGTCCAGACGTTGGCGAAGGTCAGCGGGCCAGGCGGCAGCGCCAGCCGGTGGTGCCCGCCCGCGGGGAAGGTCCGCTCGGGGATCCAATCCTCGTTCATGGTGCACCTCGTGTCGTTTCCGGCAGCCCGGCGGCTGCCGGGAGGCTCGGCCCTTCGGGCGCTGTCGGCTTAATTTTCGTTACTGCATAGTGGGAGGGGATTGCGGTGGAAGTCAAGTGCTCCATGTGCGGGCAGGCCATCGAGGTGGCGAAGTGGCAGCGAGATTTTGAGCGCTTGCGCGAGCATGAACATGGCCAAGAGCCCTACGTGTGCGAGCCATGCCAGGATCGGGTGCGGCGGGACGCGCAGCACGCGGTGTCGTTTCCGCGCTGAGGGCGACGGGGCGACGTGGCCGTGCTATGCTCGGCAGGCAGGGGGGAATGGAGTGCACGCCATCCGGGGCGCGACATCGGTGGCCGCCAACACACGGGAAGCTATTTTGACAGCCGGACGGGCGCTGCTGGAGCAGATGGTGGCGCGCAACGACCTGGCGATCGGGGACGTGGTGGCGATTTGGCTCACTCTGACCCCTGACCTGAACCAGGCCTTTCCGGCTGAGGCCGCACGCCAGCTGGGCTGGGAAAGCGTACCCCTGCTGTGCATGCAGGAAATTCCCGTGCCGGGTGCCGAGCCGCGTGTGCTGCGCGCGCTGATGCTTGTGCAAAGCGCCGCAGCGCCGGCCGCGGTGCGCCACGTATACCAGGGAGGCGCGCGGCGGCTCCGGCCCGACCTGAGTGAAGAGTAGCGGCCACCCGCGCTGACGGAGGCCGGGCACAGGCGAGAGGGTTTCGAGGTTTGAGGGCCACTCAGCAGCCAGTTAGGATGATGCGGTCTCATGCAGGATGCCGACAAGCGAGTGACCGCCGTGGTCGCGATTGATGGACCCGCCGGCGCCGGCAAAAGTACGGTGGCGCGCCGCGTGGCTTCATGCCTAGGCCTACTGTACCTGGACACCGGGGCCATGTATCGTGCGCTGGCCTTAAAGGCGCTGAGCGCGGGCCTAGGCCCAGATGACGAGGCCGCCCTTGTCCAGCTGCTGGCCAACTCGGATATTCACGTGGCCGAGGACCCTGACCGCCAGCTGCACGTGTGGCTGGATGGGCGCGACGTGACTGACGCCATCCGGCGGCCAGCAGTCCATGCCGTCGTGGCACAGGTGGCCAGCTTGGGGGGCATTCGCGCTGGCATGGTGGACCGGCAGCGGTCGCTGGCGGAGGAGGGGGGCGTGGTGATGGATGGCCGAGACATCGGCACGTACGTCCTGCCCCACGCTCCGTTTAAATTTTTCTTGACAGCCTCGCTGGAAGCCCGGGTGGCCCGGAGACACCGGGAGCTGGCGGCCCAGGGCTTTTTGGTCCCGGCAGCGACCTTGCAGCGGGACATCGTGGAGCGCGACCGCATGGACTCCACCCGTGCCGTCGCGCCGCTGCAGCAGGCACCGGATGCGCACGTGATTGACACGACCAACTTAACAGCGGACCAGGTGGTGCAGGAGATTTTGGCCGTGGTCCGAGGCAGGTGATGTGACCTGTACTGCGTGCTGTACTGGGGAGTCCGGCTGGCCCTGGGCCTGCTGTTTCGCCTGCGGCTGGAGGGGGAGGCTGTGCCAGGGGGCCCCGTCATTGTGGTGTGCAATCACCTGACCGCCTTTGACCCGCCGACGCTGGGCGCGCTGATGCGCCGGCCGGCCTGGTATATGGCCAAAGAGGAGCTGTTCGCGACGCCCGGCTTTGGCTGGCTGATTCGCCAAGTGCATGCGTACCCCGTCCGGCGCGGTCGGCCGGATCGCCGGTCGCTGCGCACCTCCCTGACGGTGCTGAGGGCGGGGGGCATGCTTATTCTGTTTCCCGAGGGGCATCGCAGCGAGACGGGGGAGTTGCAGGAGCTGCGTCGCGGCGCGGCCTACCTGGCACGCAAGACCGGCTGCGCCATCGTGCCGGTGGGTTTGGTGGGGAAGTACCGCTGGCGCCACCTGGTGACCTTTCAGGTGGGCCCGGCGTTTACCATTCCACCGGAGCTGTCGCTGGATGAGGCCAGCGCCATGATTCGGACTGCCATCCAGCGGCAAATTGCGGTGAATCATGCGCGGCATCCGGCCAGTGTGGCCGGCACGGCGGAAAAGGTATAACATGGCTAGCCAGACGATGTTTGCGATACCGGCTGCTTAGGGAGGTCTACACGGGCGATGGCGATGGGCACGGAAAGCGATGAGCGAATTGACAGGGACCGGCGGGCTGAGGAGCAGCCGCGCCACGACGAGCCGGCGGCAGGGGCCGACGAGGCATCAACGGACCAGGAAGCCCTGGAGCAGTCCATGGGCATGCACGCCGGCGGCGATGTCAGGCCGGGCCAAACCGTGACGGGCACGGTCGTGCAAATTTCTGGAGACACCGTCCTGGTCGACGTCGGCGCCAAGTCCGAGGGCATCATCCACTTGCACGATTTGTCTCACCGCCGCGCGGATCGCCCGGAGGAATTGGTGGCCCTTGGGGATCGGGTCACCGTCTTGGTGCTGGGCTGGGAGGGTGACGAGGGGATGCTGCGGCTTTCCAAGCGTCGCGCCGATGAGGCGCGGGCGTGGGCGCGGCTAGAAGATGCCCTGAAGACGGGCGAGGTGCTGGAGCCGGACGTGTCCGAGGTGGTTCGCGGTGGTCTGGTGGTGGACGTGGGCATGCGCGGCTTCGTGCCGTCCTCGCATGTGGCCAAGGGATTCGTGAATGACTTGCAGCCGTTTTTGGGCCAGAGGATCCGGGTGCGGGTCATCGAATTGGACCGGTCGAAGCGCCGGGCAATTTTGTCGCGCAAGGTGGTGCTGGACGAAGAGGGCAAGTCCAAGCGCGAAGAGCTGTGGAACTCCATTGAGGAGGGCCAGGTGCGCGAGGGTGTCGTGAAAAGCCTGACCGATTTTGGTGCGTTTGTAGATATGGGCGGGACGGACGGCCTGCTCCACATTTCCGAAATGTCATGGGGTCGGATTCAGCACCCGTCCGAGCTCCTGTCCGTGGGCGATGCCGTCAAGGTCAAGGTGCTGCGCTTGGACCGAGACCGCCAAAAAATCTCGCTGGGCTTGCGCCAAGTGAGCCCCAATCCGTGGGAGGTGGTTGAAGAGCGCTACCCTGACGGTGCGATTTTGGAAGGCAAAGTGGTCCGCATTGCCTCATTCGGGGTGTTTGTGGAGCTGGAGCCCGGCGTGGATGGGCTGGTGCATGTTTCCCAGCTGGCCGACCATCGGGTTGAGAGTCCGGGTGACGTCGTCAAGGTGGGGGACATCATCCGGGTCAAAGTTTTGTATGTCGACCCCCAGCAGAAGCGCATTTCGCTGTCCAAGCGGGACGCCGACTTGGAGGATGCGGAGCGGGCGCGCGAGGAGGCCCCGGCGGCCGAGGAGCCTTCTGACGATGAGGCGGAGCAGAGCGGTTCCGGCAAGCACATGACCGCCTATCACGCGGGCAACTGGGACGACGAAAAGCCGTCCTGAGGGGCGCGAGGGGCGAGGGGCTGGGAGGGCACCGCCCGCCCCTCGGGAGCGTGGGGCAGTGCGAAGCCAAGCGGATCACGCGGACGGAATCTGCTCTCCGGCAGCCAGGCGGCGCGGCGGATGGGGCAGTAGCCCCTGCAGCTGCGCCAGCGCGGGGTAGGCCAGGACGGCTTTGAACGCGTCCCAGGGAATGAACGGCAGAACGCCCAAGGCGAGCGCTTTGGCCCAGGTGAGGTGGCCCAGCACGGCTAAGCCCACCATGCCGCCAGCGTAAATCGCCACCAAGGCGGCCCCCAGTGCCAGGGCGCGCCGCAGCGCGGTGGGATGCCGCCCGGCAACAGCGCTACCGATTCCCGCCGCAGCCGGGTAGGCCCAGAGGTATCCCCCAAACGGGCCGATCAGCACGCCGAGGCCACGAGCGCCGCCGGCAAACACGGGCAGTCCCAGCACCCCCACCAGCAGATACACGCATTGAGCCAGAACGGCATACCGGGGGGGCAGGAGCCCCGCCGTCAGAAAGACTGCCAACACTTGCAGGGTGAACGGCACCGGCGACAGCAGCGGCACGGCGATGGAGGTCAAGGCTCCCACCGCCGTGAGAGCCGCCATCAGGCCTGCCAGCACAACCCAGCGGTAGTGCTCCGATGGACCGCTGGGCGTCAAGGTCCCTGTCTCCGGGTGGTGGTGTGGCATGTTGCTGCGGCAGATTCGCCCGCCGCTCCCTCCCTCGGGCTCGTCATTAGGTCGTCTTAGGGCATGCACGCCGGACTGGCAATCAGCGCCCATCGCGGCGGGTGCGCCGCGTCTTTAGCCTACCACGACGCTGCCGCTGTCGAGCAGTATACACGAGGGCCGCCGCGCGGATCCTGAGGCTTGGAGGGATGGGTTGCACCTGGTCGCAGCGGAAACCGTTATCGCCGTCACTGCCCTAATGATGGCGACCGGTTGGCCGTCGGGGCTCCGCGCACCCTGGGCGGGCCGGGGCCGATGGTGGCTGGGGGGCACGCTGGCGCTGTGGATCCTGGGCTGGTGGAGCGCCGGGATGGGTCCCGGCGGCCGCGAGCGGGTGGACCTGGGCCTTTTGGTGCTGGTGGCCGCCGCCGCCGCGACGTCGGCTCAGCGCCCGTGGCTGTTTGTCACCTGGCTGCCGCTGGCGGCGGCTGGCCTTGCCTTGCGGGTGCTGGTGCCCTTCGGGGCGCCCCTGAATTGGCCGACGGGCATCATCGGCCCGGAGGGCGCCGTGCTGGGCATCCTCGCGGGCTTAGCGGTGGGTGAGCCGGTCTTGGGGGCGTCGGCGGCCGTGGGCGGCGCGGCGCTCAGCGCCCTCGGCCACGGCGCGCCCAGCGCCTGGGGGGCGGCGTCCTGGTATCTGGCTACGGCAGCGGGCGCGGTGGCGTTTCTGACGGGCGCACTCGTGGGCCGCCAGCGCCGTCGCTGTGGCTGGAGGGCGAAAAGGCTGGTAGACTAGCCAAGCGCCGCCTGCCATCCTGCGGGCCGGGAGTCCCTCGGGCGGCCACCATCCGAAAAGGAGCGAGACTAGCCGAATGTACACCCTGGCCCTGGTGGGGCGCCCCAACGTGGGCAAGTCCGCATTGTTCAACCGCATCGCCGAGGTGCGCCAAGCGCTAGTGCGCGACGAGCCAGGCGTGACGCGGGATCGGCTGTACGCGGAAACCGACTGGAACGGCCATCACTTCCAGGTGGTGGACACCGGGGGGCTGTGGGAAGCGGAGTCGGACGATGAAATGCCCGCCTACATGCGCCGCCAAACCATGCGCGCCATTCGGGAGGCGGACGTGATTGCGCTGGTCGTGAACGCCCAGGAGGATTTGTCGGCGGCCGATGAAGCCGTGGCGGATCTGCTGCGGAAAACCTCGAAGGAGGTGTTGCTCGTGGCCAACAAGGCGGAGGGGCGCGTGGACCTCACTGACCTGTATCGGCTGGGGCTGGGCGACCCGGTTCCGGTGTCCGCCACGCATGGCTTAAACATCGGGGATTTGCTGGACCTGGTGGTAGGTCGCTTTCCAGGCCCGGCACTCGAAGAGGCCGCGGAGGCCCCCCCGCTGATTCGTGTGGCCATTGCCGGGCGGCCCAATGTCGGGAAGTCGTCGCTGGTGAATCGGCTGGTGGGCCGGGAGCGCACTTTGGTGACCCCGATTGCCGGCACCACTCGGGACGTGGTCAATGTGCGGCTGGATACCCCGGCGGGGCGGTTGGAGCTGCTGGATACGGCCGGCTTGCGGCGGCCAGCCCGGATCCGCGCCGAGCTGGAGTCAAAAACCGTGCAGCGCACCTTGGAGGCCATTCGGGACGCCGACTTGGTCCTGCTGATGGTGTCGGCGGAGGATCCCGCGAGCCATCAGGATCTCCGCATCGCCAGCCAGGTGGTGCGCCACCACCGCGCGGCGGTGCTGGTGATTAACAAGGCCGACTTGGTTCCCAGCACGCGCGCCCTGCTGCCGGGGATTCGGTCGCAATTTGACTTTCTGACATATGCGCCGATTGTGGCGCTCTCTGTCAAGACGGGCTGGGGCGTGGAGCGCCTGTGGGAGCCCATGGCCAGAGCCCATGCCAACTTCGGCCGGCGTGTGTCCACGGGAGCCGTGAACCGCATGCTGCGAGAGACGGTGGCGATTGTTCCGCCGCCGACGCGCCATGGGCGGCCGGTGCGGCTCTACTACGGCACCCAGGTGGGCGCCGCCCCACCGCACTTTGTGTTTTTCGCCAACGACCCCGAGCTCGTGCACTTTTCGTACCGGCGGCACCTCGAGCGTCGCATCCGCGAGCGCTGGGACTTTGCCGGCTCGCCGGTCCGGCTCTCCTTCCGCCCGCACCGAACGCGTGCCGAGGCTGACACACCGCTTTAGGTGGCGGCGCGCGGCCAGCCCGGCGGATCCCGCTTCGGATTTCGCGGCATGCCCTGCATCCCCGGGCAGCCTCACTCTTCTCACCGCACTGGCAGATTGTTCGTGTCGTCGCTGACGCCTCTTCATATCGTGGCAGGGGCGGACATACGGTGCTGGAGGACAAAAGCCGGTGCGGCTGCCCGGATGGTCCGAGGACGAGGCGTGAGCGCTGCCGCCCGCCGACGGCGACGCCAAGAGTGAGGGCGCAAGGGGCTGCGAGCGCATGGCGACGGTGGCGCGGTGACACCAGCCGAGCAGCGGGGGAGGGAAGCGGGGGCATGGAGAAGTTCGACCTGTTCAAGGATCTGGCAGAGCGTACCGGAGGAGATGTCTACATTGGGGTCGTGGGTCCGGTCCGCACTGGCAAGTCCACGTTTATCAAGCGGTTTATGGAGCGGATGGTGTTGCCCGCCATCGACGATCCCAATGAGCGGGAGCGTGCGATTGACGCGCTGCCCCAAAGCGGGGCCGGGCGCACCATTATGACCACGGAGCCGAAATTCATCCCGGACGACGGCGTGGAGATCCAGCTCAACGAGCAGGTGAGCCTGCGCGCGCGGCTGGTGGACTGCGTTGGCTACTCGGTGGGAGCGGCCCTGGGGTACAGCGAAAATGAGGACCCTCGGATGGTCCTGACGCCGTGGTCCGAGGAGCCCATGCCATTTGAGGAGGCGGCGGAAATCGGCACCCGGAAGGTGATTGCCGAGCACTCCACCATCGGATTGGTGGTGACAACGGACGGCTCGTTTGGGGAAATCACGCGGGAGCAATTTGTCGCAGCGGAAGAGCGCGTGGTAACTGAGCTGAAGGAGCTGGGCAAGCCCTTCTGCGTGGTGCTGAATTCGCAGGTGCCGACCGACGAGGTGACGCTGGAGCTGGCCGAAGCGCTGGCCGTGGATTACGACGTCCCCGTGGTGCCGCTGAACTGCCAGGAGCTTCGGCAGGGAGACTTGGTTCACCTCTTAGAGCAGGTGCTGTACGAGTTTCCGGTGAGCGATTTGTCTGTCGTGCTGACGGGCTGGCCCGCCTCCCTCCCCGACAGCCACTGGCTCGCGGAGCAGTTTAGCCGCGTCATGGAGGAGGCACGGGTGGCGGTCAGCCGTGTGCGCGACATTGAGGGGGCTGTCACGGATCTGCGGGCACAGGATTCTGTGGGCGCGGTTCGGCTGGATGCCCTGGAGCTGGGGACCGGGCGGGCTGTCATTCAGGTCGCTGCCGAAGATGATTTGTTTTACCGAGTGCTGGGGGAAATGGCGGATCGCCGCGTTGCGGACCGCGCGGATGTCATGAAGCTGTGGGGGCAATTCGTGGTCGCCAAGGCGGAGTGGGACAAGGTGGAAGATGCCGTCCGGGAGGTGCGTTCGGGTGGGTATGGGATGGTGGCGCCTCGAATCGAGGAGTTGGACCTGGCCGAGCCGGAGCTCATCCGCCGCGGCAATCAATTCGGAGTGCGCCTGAAGGCGACGGCTCCGTCCATCCACATGATTCGTGCGGACATCGAGACCGAGATCACGCCGATTATTGGGACAGAGCGCCAGGCGGATGAGTTGGTGCGCTACCTGATGGAGCAGTTCGAGGACGACCCCGGCCGGCTGTGGGACACGAATTTGTTTGGCAAGCCGCTTCACGACCTGGTGCGCGAGGGCATTCAGGCGAAGCTGTTTCGGATGCCGGAAAACGCGCAGGAGAAGTTGCAGGAAACCCTCCAGCGGATTATCAACGAAGGCTCGGGGGGCCTCATTTGCATCATCATCTGAACATGAGCGGCTGGGGCGCGGGCCGGCGGCAACCCACCACGTGCCGTGCCGATGCACCACGCAAAGCGAAAGCACCCCGGATCCACTCCGGAGTGCTTTCGCATGGATCGCGAGCGCCTAGCCGTACGAGATTCGCGGATCCACCAGTCCGTACAGCAGGTCAGCCACCAAGTTGCCAATCACCACCAGGATGCCGCCGATGAGCACCGCGGCCATGACGATCGGGTAGTCTCGCTTGATGGCGGCGTTGAACGTCAAGAGGCCCATCCCGGGGATGTTGAAAATCTCCTCCACCACCAAGGCGCCGCCAAAGATGGTGGGGAAGAAGTAGCCCAGCAGCGTGATGAGCGGCAGCACGGAGTTGCGCCAGGCGTGCTTGAACAGCACGCGCGTCTCCGAGAGGCCCTTGGCACGCGCGGTGCGGATGTAGTCCTGCACCAGCGTGTCGGTCATGGACGTGCGCATGTACCGCGCCCAGCCGGCCACGGTGCCGATGGTCAGGGACGCGACGGGCAGGACCATGTGGTAGGCCCAAGTGCCCAAGTTGCACACCTCGTTGGGATCGCACAGATTGCCGGTGGGGAACAGCGGAATGTCCACCGCAAACCACACCAGCAGCAGAATCGCCAGCCAGAAGCCAGGCATGGAGTACAGGAAGTAGTTGACGCTGGTGACGGAGTGGTCAAACCAGCCGTTCTTGAAGTAGGCTTGGATGCTGCCCAGCACCACCGCAATGCCGTGGGCCAGCACATAGCTGATCCCTACAATGGCGAGCGTCACGGGCAGGGCCTGCTCAATCAACTTGGTGACCGGCTGGAGATAGAAGTACGAGGTTCCAAGGTTCAGGTGCAGCAATTGCCAGGCCCAAATGCCGTACTGGTCCCAGAGCGGCAGGTTCAAACCCAGCGCACGGTTGACCGCCGCGACCCGGGCGGGAGTGGCCTTGGGGCCCAGCATGGCGTAGGCGGGGCCGCCGGGGGTAATGTGCACCAGCATGAAGCTCACAATCGTGAGCCCAATCACGGTGGGAATGGCCTGCACGAATCGCTGAAGAACGTAGCGGCCCATCGGCCTCACTCCTTTCGATCGGGTTAGTTGCCCAAGAGTCGGGGATCGAACGCTTGCCGGACGGCGTCGCCCAGGAAATTGACGCCGAGCTCAATGAACACGATGCAAAGGCCCGGGGGGTAAATGACCCACCACGCACCTTGGAACATGGACGTCATGGCGTTCGACAGCTCCGCGCCCCAGTTTGGAGTCGGCGGCGGCAAGCCCAAGCCCAAAAAGCTCAGGGTGGCAATGCCCAAGATGGCGCCCGCCACCTGGAAGGTGGTGGTGACCAGCACGACGCCCATCACGTTGGGGAGCAGGTGCCGCAGCATGATGCGCCACGTGCCGGCGCCCATGCTGCGCGCCGCTTCGACATAGTCGCGGGTGCGGACGCTGAGCGCTTCGGAGCGCACCAGGCGGGTGACGCCAAACCAGGCGGTGCCGGCAAAAATTGCCGTCAGCAGCACGGCATTGGGCGTGAACATGGAATCCAGCAGCAGCAGCAGGAACAAGCCAGGGATGGCCAGCAGCACATCGATGATGCGCATCATGAGGACATCCGTGAACCCGCCGGCAAGCGCGCTGGCCAATCCGTAAATGGTGCCAAACACCATCGACAGCGCGGCGGCGATAAAGCCGATAATCAGCGTGAGCTGGCCGCCCTTCATGAGGCGGGCCAGCTCATCGCGGCCCAGGGCGTTGGTGCCCAGCGGAAACCGAGAGGAGGGGCCGACTAAAATGTGCGTGAGGTGCGTGGCGTTAGGGTTCACGGTATAGACGAGGGGACCCACGAAAGAAAACAGGACCATAAAGACGGTCAGGCCTAGACCGACCCAAGCCAACGGGCTGGACCAAAAGATTTGCCATTGGCGATTGCCTCGAGGCCCAGTATCGGGGCCCAGCTGGGGCTCAGCGAGCGTCGCGCTGACTTCGGTGGGTGGCATAGCCATAAGCCGTCGCCTCCTTTCGTTCGGTACATTTGGTGCATTCGGAGCCAACCAGGCCGCTCTATCCTTGGGAGAGATCCCGGCAGGGCGCACCCCACCGGGATCCTCTCACCCAAGTCACATGCAAGTCCGCGAGGATGCTAGTCCGTCCAGTGGTTGTACCACTCAGCCGTGGTCACCGGGTTGTAGGCGGACTTCAAGCCCTTCAGGGTCTTGTTGCGCACCACGAACCCATAGTCCTCGGGGACGAAGATGACCGGAAGCTGCTGCGCCGCAATCATCTGGTAGTTGTCCAGATTCCTAAGCGTCGCGGACGGGCTGGACACCGCATACGTCTTGTTGATGGCCGCCGTCAGCGTGGGGTCGTTCAGGCCGCCGTAGTTGGCTGCCGAGCCGGGCTTGAACAAGCCGCCCCCGGTGGGGTAGTAGTCCGGCTCGTAGCACCAGCCGCCGCCCCACCAGATGAGCGCCCACTTGGAGACGCCCGGGCTCGCCTGCGTGGCGTCCGCGATGGCCTGGTTGAACGGCACGGTCTGGATGGTGACGTCGATGCCTTCCCTCGCCCAGTCCTGCTTCATGAGCTGAGCCTCATTGGTGACGGTGGTGGACCCACTGATAATTTGGAACGGGAACGCCAGCGTCTGCGTCTTGCCGTTCTTGGTGCGCGTCATGACGCCAGAGCTGTTGGGCGCCCAGCCGTGCTGCTCCAGGAGCTTCTTGCCGGCGGCCGGGTTGTACCCGTAGTTCTTGGTCGCCGAGTCGTAGTACACGTTTTTCGGCGTCGCGGGAATCACCCCGTGCATCACCGAGCCGGAGCCATTTTGCAGGTCCTTGATCATGGCCGCCTGGTCGACGCCCATCTGCAGGGCCTGGCGGAAGTACAGCTTGTTAAACAGCCCGCCGATGCCCGCAGCCTGCGTGCTGAAGTTGGGCTGCATGTAGTTGAAGCACCACGACGGCACCCCCGGCTGCACCGTGTAGTACGGCGCGAGCTGGCTCCTGTCTTTGTAGAACGAGTTGGGCAGCCCCGCCTCGGGGAACTGGTGGCGGCGCATAGCCGCAAACTGGGCCGCCGGCGACGTGAAGTACTCAAACGTGATGCTGGTGATGGTCGCCTTGGTGGGGCCGGTGTAGCTCTTGTTGGCCACCAGCTTCCAGTACGAGTTGTTCTTGAAGCCGCCAAACTTGTACGGCCCGTCCACAACCTTGAACAGGGGGTTGTAGGGCGAGTTGCCATACTTCTGAATGAACTTCAGCTCGCTCGCCATGTTGCTGGAGTGGTTCCAGACTTGGGGAATCGGAATCAGCTGGCCCAAGCCGTTGTGGATGAACCAGGTCGGGTTGACCGGCTTCGTGGTTTTCACCACAAAGGTGTTGCCAACCACCTTGCCGCTCTTGATGTCCGAGGGCACGCCGCCGATGCCGGCGCCGCACTGCGTCCACACCGCGTTGCTCTGGCTCGCGGCCATGAGGATGTTGAACCCGAGTGCCACATTCTGCGCGGTGATGGGCTGGCCGTTCGACCACTTCCACTTGGGGTTCATGTGAATGGTGTACGTCTGGCCGTTGTTGCTGACCGTCACGCCGCTCGCGATCGACCGGGCGTAGTCAATGCCGTCCGTCTTCGAGATGAACAAGAGCGGCCGATACATCATCCCGTTGGTGTCTCCGTTAATGGTGCTGCACACGGACGCTGGGCTGATGGGAAACCACCAGTTTGGCTCGCCCTGCACGGCACCCGGCAGCGTGATGGAAGTGACGCTGCTCGCCGTGGGAGTCGATGGACTGGAGCCGCATCCGGCCGCCAGCAGCGAGAGGGACGCCAGCGCCGCTCCCATCCATCCGACTGAGCGAAATTTCATAATAACCCTGACTCCTCCTTGAACGGTGATGGGCCGCCAACCGTTGGCCGGGACCCCGGCGACTGTTGCAACTTGGCTCGAGGCGCCCAGTTGGAGGGAATCGCCACAAGATCATCGGACGATCGGGAAGCGACCAAATGGGAACCAACGGACCTCGAGAACCGCGATTCCGGCTGTCGGGCTGCAGGCTCCGCATCGTCCCGCTTCGCGACACCAAGCGTAAACATTCGCCATCGACGCCGAAGTTCCTGCAGGAAATCTCAAGGTACCTGGACCGGCCTCTGCCGCGCCCACCAGGATTCTCAATAGTAAGAATCACGATTACATTACGTCGCTTAGGAACGGGGTGTCAATGAGTGGGTGCTGGCTGCGCGGCCAAATTCACACCCAGCGCGGGCCAGAGGGGGGTGTGGCATGCTTTTGTGGACAGAAAGTGGCGGTGGGACTCATGCGCCGCACCGCTGAGGGTGGGCGCCCAGAAGGCAGTCCACCGCGCGGATCGGGCCAGAGCCCGCAGGGGGCCATGACTGGTGCCCCGCCGCGGGGCCAGCGCATCCCACGTTGGCT
>JAJZWV010000043.1 GCA_021846505.1 Bacillota bacterium | reverse complement strand
CGAGTTGGGGTGGAGTGTTCATGGGGGCTAACTTCGCGTTCGAGCCCCCGATTCCTTTGCGAAAGTATTCCGACTATGGCGCCAGCTAAATTACCCGTGTTTCCACATTCTGTGTGCGGAAGACCTGTTTAAAGTGGAGACCGCCTTGAACCCCGGCCTGTGGTGGAGCGTGGTGCTGGACGTCATTCCGCTGGGCCTGTTTGCGCTGGCGGGCGGCATCGCCCGGCGTCAGGGCCACCACCCGCTCCTTGTGGGCCTGTGGGCCGGCCTGATTTACGGTTTAGTGGCTGGCTTGGCCAGCTTCGCCGCGGCCGTCATCATCCCAGGCAAAGCGACTCTGGTGCGCACCATATGGGCCGCCTATCTGCACGAGCGGGGCAACTCTCGGGCGCCGCTGCAGTCGCACGCTCAGCTGGTCGCGGCCGTCATGCACCCCGCCTGGGCCAGCTACGTGGTTAATGACGCCTTGCAGATGGCGCTGTTTGGGTGCATTTTTGCCCTCTTGGGCGGCATGGCGCCACGCCGCCCGCAAAAGCCGGCGCCTAAGGCCTAGCCGTTCAGGCTTAGGCGCGCCAGTCGGCCCCACATGCTAAAAGTGGTCCAGGCTCCACAGATACGGAGGCGCAAAGGGAAACAGCCCTTGCAGGAGAGGATCGCCCTCTAGGCCGGTCATCATGGCGGCCAGGAGATTTTGCCCCGCCAGCGTGCGCTCCCCCGATGGCCACCGCAGGTGCATGCCCCCGGGCACGGCGGCAACCTCGAGGGGGCCGCGCTCTTCCACCCAGCGCCGCTGCAGCACGGGATGAATGGCTCTCACTAAGGCGGCGGGGTTCACCACCGACCACATGGCCCGATCCGGGCCGGGCTCTGCCGGCCGGCCGCGGGCCAGGCCGTGGCCGACCGGCAGCGTCAGCGGAAGGGCGCGGCCAGCGCCCGCCCGCCGATAAACCTCCTGGGCCAGCGCCTCAGCCGCGCGGGGGTGCCCCGGGTGAGCGACCACCTCCAGCACTCGGGCCCGGCCGTCTTCGCCCCATCGATAAAACAGGTATCCCGCGACCTCACCGCCCGACTCCGCCACCAGCCGCACCCCGCCCGGCTCCCCCGCATCTGTCCACCGAATCGCGTCTGCCCAAAACGCCGGCGGGCGGATGTGGCCCATGGGCAGATGGGAAAGCTGGGATGCGTAAATGGCCCGCAGCGCGGGCCAGTCCCCCTCGGCCACGGGCCTCACGCGATAAGGCGGGTGGCCCCAGCCGACAGGCTCCCACGCCACCGCCGTGCCAAACGGCAGTCGATGGAAGCCCGCACGGGCATAGAGGGGCTCCGCCCGGGGCGCCGCAAACAGCAGCGCCAGCGCAAACCCTTTCCGGGCACTGCCTGCTTCCTCCATCCAGCGGCGCTGGGCATTCAGGATCGCCAGGGCGAGGCCTCGCCCCCGATGGGTGGGCCGCGTGGCCACACTGCCAATGCCCGCGACCCGAAGCGCCACCCCGCCCCACTGGGCCTCAAAAGGGAAAAGCTGCGCGGCACTGACAATCTCCCCATCGGCCACAGCCACCCAGGTGGTGGCGGGTGAATACGTGCGGTCCAGATCCAAGCGGCTCTGGAAGAACCGGCGGCCTTCGCCAAACACCGATCCCCACAGGTCAAAGCACTGCTCTAATTCCTCGCGACCGCCAATGGGCCGGACCAGCGGATCCAAGCCACCACCCCCCCATGCCCGCTATTCTAGGCCAGCGCGCGGCGAAGCTTGGGGTTCGTCCGAGCCGCTCTGCCTCCTCAGGATGGCTGGCGCACTCCCGATGGCAAAACCAGAGGGGCGGTCTGTCCCGGAAGCTCCAAAGCCTTCGCTCGATGCCAAGCGGACACGAGGCGGGCCTGGTGCAGCGCGGCCTATTCCACCACCAGCCCCCGGGCGTGATGACCGCCGGCGATCCGATGGCTGAAGTCGCTCACGGCAGCGTGCACGTCAGGCAGGGGCCACACCAGGGACAGGGAATCGCTCCGCTCGCGGCTGACCGGTCAAGCGCACATAAAGCGCTTCAGGGCAGAGATCCACACCGCCTGGCCATTCCACAGCGCCGCCCTCGCCCATGCGCAAGGACGGGAAAGCAAGCCGGTCGCCCCACGCTTGGAACACAGCGCGCCCTGCCAAATCGCCGAGGTCGATCACTCCCTCTGCCCCATCATCGAAGCGCCCCCACATGATAAACCCGTCACGGGCTGCAACGCCCACGGCGCCCTTCATGTACCCCCGCTGCTCCGCCGCATTCCCTTTCCCTCAGCCTCTCAGATGCACCAAGCCGCGCCACATAGCGACTGGCGGCTCGGCGGCAGCTGGTCAGGGACAAGCATCCCCAGCCGAATTAGCCTGCCTCCAGCTGCCGTGGCTGCAGTCTCTCAGGCGAGCGCCTGCAAGGCTTGCGCGTGAGAGCCCCATCCTTTCCGCAGCCCGCAGCCGTGGCCGTGCCCTGTGCCAAAAGCCCCGCACGAGCCATCGAGCCAGGTCCCCAGCGGCTGGCCAGAGGCAACCTTACGCGCCAGCCGCTCGTTGTTTTTCAGCAGGTGGCATCTGGAGCCAGGTGGTCGGTAGGGACGGAGAAGTGGGGACGACGAGCGATGACGCTGCGAGTTACCGCATGATGGGAATACGGCAGCTGGGGCCTCCCCTGCTGGCGGTGGCGCTGCTAGCGCTGTCCGCGTGCGGCCGTGTCGCGGGTACGGCCGCGGGCTCGCCTCGCGCCGGCGGCAAGCGCGCTGGGCCGGCGGCGGCTGTGAAGCCGGCGCGCGCGCCACATGCGACCCGGCCCGCCCCGGTGACCCCACGCGCCATGTATTGGGCGTCCCCTGCCACAGGCTACCTAATTGCGCAGTCGACGCTCTACCGGACCGCCAATGGCGGTGCCGCCTGGGATCCCCTCTTCCCCAGCGGATCGGCTCACGCGCCCGGAAAGATAGACGCCATCGCCGGGGTGGGCGCAGCACATGTCTGGATTGCCACCGCGGCCTCCGTGCTGGAGGTGTCCAGCACCGGCCGGGTTAGCCACTTGGCCCCCCTCCCCGCCGGCGGGTCTGTGGATCAGCTGGCCGCTCCTTCCCCTTCGCCGCCGCCCGGCCGGGTCTATGCGCTCATGGCTGGCTCCGTTTACGCGCTCGACATCACCACCGAGCATTGGGCCGACGTGTCCACGGCCATCGGCCCGGTCCAGTCCATGGCATGGCTTTCTGCCCGCGTAGGGTATGCCGCCGCCGGCAGCCGGGTGTGGCGCACGGAGACGGGGGGCCAAACCTGGGACGAGGTGTTCACGGCGCCGGTGCAGGGGTCGCACTGGGCCGCCCATCTGGCCGCGAATTCGGCGGACAGCGTGTGGCTGCTGGTGTCAGGCGGTGTGGATAGCGCCAGCCAAATGGGATTTGTCCTGTGGCATGGCACTGCGGCTGGAACCAAGTGGACGGCGGTGACTGACGAGGCCTATTTGGCCCCCACGGCCTATCCGTCGGTCCATCCCCAGCTGGCGTCCCCTATCATGGATCCGGGCCCGCTGGCGGCGGTGGGTGCCCACACAGTGTACTTGGCGGGATGGCAGGCCAACCGCGACAGCCACTGGGTGGTGCTCACCAATGCGGGAGGCTCTTGGCACGTGTCCTCGTTCCTCATCGCCCCTTCCGCCCCACAGTTTTTCGTGTCGAGGGCGGGCGGCTCGTTCGTATCGCCCGCGCTGTCCTTCGCCGCCAGCAGCCTCGGCCACCTCCTGGGCCAATCGGCCAGCGGACAGGGCGCGCTGATGAAAACCGCCGACGGGGGATCCGTGTGGCGGAGTGCCACCGCGCAGCTGCCGCGATAGGCCGCCGAGATGCATCGCCGGAGTACACTGGGCTCGATGGACGAGCGGGCGGGTGCAGGGCGTGCATGGCCAGGAGGCCCTGAGCCGATGAGTGAAGCCACGGGGCAGGCGTCAGATCCTCAGCGACCCGGCACGAAGGTGCGGAGCCGCCTGCCGGTGCCGGGAGTGCCCAGCGGCCTCCCCCGCTATCCGGGGGGTGGGGCCTGAGCCAGGGCCGTCGCCCTTCATAGCCGGGGGCGTGCATGGCCGTGAGTACTGCGGCATTGAGGCCGCGATTTCGTTTGCCGCGGGATTGGACCCTGGCGCTATCCACGGCCAGGTGACGGTGATTCCCCTGGTCAACCCGCCGTCGTTTTGAGCGAAGCGGCCGTACGTGGTGCCCGAGGGCGGCGCCAACGTCAACCGTGTCGTTCCCGGGCGGGCGGACGGCACCCTGGCCGAGCGCATCGCGCACGCGGTCATGGCTGTGGCCGCGACCGCCAACGCCTGGATCGACCTGCACAGCGACGACTTGCATGAGGCGCTGGAGGCCTTGGTGATTTACTCCCCCGAAGGCCCGCCCGCCGTAGCCCAACTGGCTCGCGCGATGGCCCGGCCTATGGCATACCGGTGCTGGTGGAGTCGCCCGCCACGCCGGGCGGCACCTATGCCGCCGCCGCCGCGGCCGGAATCGCCGCCATCCTGGCGAAGAGCGGCCAAGTCGGCCAGCTGGAGCCCGAGGGGGTGGGTCGCCACCTGGCCGGGCTCGCCAACATCTGCCGCCTCATCGGGATGCGGCCGGGGCCGGCAAACGCGTTTGAAACCGCCACCTACACCCAAAATGTTTGGGGGCGCTCTCCCGGCGAGGGGCTCCAACATCCGCAGGTGCGGATCGGAGAAGCCGTGGACGCCGGGCAGCCGGGTGCCCTCTTGACCAATGACTTCGGCGACGGGGTGGAGCGGGTCCGGGTGCCCCAGGACGGCCGCATCCTGCTCCACGCCACCTCCCTCGCCACCCGATCTGGCGACCCGCTGTTTGCCGTGGCGGCGCGCTAGGCGGGCGGAAATTCCGTGCGGCCCCCCACGAAGGGCTGCAGCGCCGCAGGAATGCGAAACCCGCCCGCCTTGGTCTGGTGGTTCTCCATCAGCGCCGCGATGGTGCGGCCCACCGCCAGGGCACTGCCGTTTAAGGTCACCGGGAACTGCGTCGTGTGCTGGCCGCGGGCCCGCCAGCGCATCTTGGCGCGCCGCGCCTGAAAGTCGCCCATGAGGCTGACCGAGCTGATTTCCACATAGCGCCCGTAGCTGGGCATCCACACTTCGTGGTCGTACGACTTGGCGTGGCCAAAGCCCAAGTCCCCGCCGCAGTGCTCCACAGTGCGATAGGGCAGCTCCAGCAGCTCCAGCAGCCGAGCCGATTGCCGCCGCATGGCTTCCAGCTCCGCCAGCCCGTCTTCTGCCCGCGCTACGGCCACCAGCTCCACCTTGTCAAACTGGTGGCGGCGAATGAGCCCGCGGGTGTCGCGGCCGGCCGCCCCCGCCTCGGACCGAAAGCTGGCGGTATGCGCCGTGTAGTGCAGGGGCAGTTCGTCCTCGTCCAGAATTTCTTCACGGCGCAGGTTGACCAGCGGCACCTCCGCCGTGGGAATCAGGTAAAGGTCATGCGGGCTGACGTGAAACACGTCTTCCACAAACTTGGGGAACTGCCCGCTGGCGTAGAGGCTGTCCGCCAAGGCCAGGACCGGCGGGGCCACCTCTTCATAGCCGCTCTGCTCTGCATCGGCCAGCATGAAATTCACCAGCCCCCGCGACAGCTGAGCACCAAACCCCCTCAATACCACAAAGCGGGCCCCAGCCAGCTTCTGCGCGCGCTCAAAGTCCAAAATCCCCAGCGCGGGCCCCTGATCCCAGTGTGGCGTGACGCCGGGCGAGTCGGGCCGCGGCGTGCCCCAACGCGCCACCTCCGGGTTGTCGGCCTCACCCTCCCCCTCGGGAACGCTCGCCTCGGGCAAGTTAGGCAGCTCCCACATCAGCTGCTCGAGCTCTTCGCGAATCGGGTGGCGCTGTTCCTCCAGCCCCCGAATTTCGTCGCCCAGCCGGCGCATGTCGGCAATGAGGCCCTCGGCGGCGGGATCGTGGGCCCGGCGCAGCCGCGCCACCTCCTCCGTCGCGCGATTGCGCTCCGCCTTTTTCGCCTCCAGCGTCTGGAGCAGGCCCCGGTGCTGCCGGTCCAGCTCCGCCACACGCTCCCACGGCGCCTCCACGTGCTTCACCCGATACCCGGCCCGCACCCGCTCTGGCTCCTGGCGCAGAATGTGCATGTCCAGCATGATGGGCTCCTCCCTCCGCCGCAAACACGGACCCGGGATCAAAAAAAGCCCATCCCTCGAGGGACGAGCGTGAGCCCGTGGTGCCACCCTGCTTGCTGCTTTTGCCAGCGCTATCGGGCTGACCCGCCGCCATTGCGCGGAGCTCTGGGCTGGAACGCGAGCGCCCGTGCCGGCTTGCACCCACCGCCGGCTCGCTTGAAGTCGGGCGGCCACTTAGGCCCGTCATCGCCAACGCCCGCCTGACGGCGCGCGTGTTGGCATCATCCTATGGATCCGCGGCCACCGTGTCAAATCGGACAGCTTAACCGGCGTCCCACTGCGGCATATCGCCGGTCGAGAGTGCTGGTGATGTAAGTCGAAGTACACGGGGCAAACGATCTTTGCGGAAAGTCCCGCGGTCTTCCCAGTGAGGTGTGGGCACTCGAGTCGCAATCCGCTCCTGAAGCGGCGTCGCCTAGGATCTCTGGCGCTGCCGGGCCGTCGCGGAGGTGGCGCGGGCATGTGATGGAGTGGATGTTCTTCATCCCGGTCTCGCGGCGTTGGGCCATCCGGCGCAAGAAGCGTAAGTCACCCGCCCTCGCGAGACGGCGGCCGGCCTGCACATCTTGGCTCGGCAGGGATCCCTTCCGCCAACAACGGAAGGCTGCCCACACCCGCCGCCCCCCACGGGCGCCGGGCTTCTGTTGCGCTAGAGCGCCCTCCCGATCGCCGTCCATCGCGCATGGCTGGCCGACGGCTCGCTCGCAGCCGTGGGGTCAGTGGGAAAGCCGCAGGCCACCGGTGGCGTCCATGGCCTCCTCGTCCCGCTTGCCATGACGCTGGGCCGTGGATAGTGAGGAACTCGGTGGCGCACCTCGGAGCGCTGTCGACTGCCTCCAGTCTCCGGCGCCATGTTATGGCAGAGCCCAAGTGGCCCATATGCTCCTGGGGGCTTGCCGCGAATCCGCTAGTGCACGATGCTGCCGGGGCCGGAGCCATGGCTGGCAGGATACCTGGAGTGCCCACGCCTGCTCTTTCCCGTTGCTGCCTTTCATAAGCATATGCTAATGTACCTATAGAGGGGATGTGCTGGTGTACGAAGACTGGGCCGAGCAGTTTCGGGTGCTGGGGGATGCGACGCGGCTCCGCATTTTGGCGCTGCTCCGCGTCCGCGAGGCGTGCGTCTGTGAGCTGGCGGCCCTCTTGCCGGTGAGCCAGCCAGCCGTCTCCCAGCACCTTCGCCGCTTGAGGCAGGCGGGACTGGTGGCCGTGCGCCGCCAGCAGGCGTGGACCTTTTATCGCCTGCGGCCGGACATGCCGGACCACCTCCGTGAGTGGCTGGCCGACGTGCCCGTGGACGCCCACGATGCCGAGTGGCTCAGCACCCACCATGTGGGGGAGTCCTGTCCCAAGGGACTGCCGGCGAGCAAGGCCGGCCCGCTCTCCGCATCCGAGCCTGCTAGAGGAGTCGATGCTTGATGGCCGTGGCGCTGGCGCTGGGCCTGTTTCTGCTGGTCCTGGTGCTGATCATTGCGCAGCCCCGCGGCTTGTCCATTGGCTGGACCGCCGCGGGTGGAGCCGCGGTGGCGCTTCTGCTGGGCATTGTGTCATGGGCCAACGTCGGCACGGTCGTGGGCATTGTCTGGGACGCCACCCTGACGTTTGTGGCGGTCATCCTGATTTCTCTGATTCTAGACGCCATCGGCTTTTTTGAGTGGTCGGCGCTCCATATGATCCGCCTGGCGCACGGGCGCGGACTGAGCCTGTTCTTGCTGCTAGGCGTGCTGGGCGCCCTAGTCGCGATGTTTTTCGCCAATGACGGCGCGGCCCTCATCTTGACCCCCATTGTGTACGAGCAGGCCAAGGCGCTGAAGTTGGACCCGAAGGCCACGCTGGCACTCATCATGGCCAGTGGCTTCATTGCGGACACCACCTCGCTGCCGCTGGTCGTGTCCAACTTGGTCAACATCGTGTCGGCGGGATACTTTCACTTGGGCTTTGCGTCCTACGCCCTTCGGATGGTGCCGGTCGATGCCGTGTCGCTGGCCGCCAGCCTCGCGGTGCTGTATCTGTTTTACCGGCGGAGCCTGCCGGATGCGGTCAGCACCGCCGCCCTGCCGGCCCCAGCCGCCGCGCTCAAAGATCCCTATGTGTTTCGGGTGGCGTGGGTGGTGCTGGGATTGCTGCTGGTGGGCTACTTTGCCAGCCAGGCGCTGGCATGGCCGGTGGCGGCATTTGCGGGCGCCGCGGCCATCTCCCTGCTGCTGGTGGCGCATCGGAGCCCCGCGGTGCACATCCCCAAGCTAGTGCGCGAAGCCCCCTGGCGCATCGTGGTGTTTTCCATCGGGATGTACGTGGTGGTGTTTGGCCTGCGCAACGTGGGGCTGACGCACCTCTTGGCCGACGTCCTCACCGCACTGGCCGCACACGGCGCCGTCGTGGGCGTTGTCGGCACCGGCGTGGTGGGCGCCGTGCTCTCCTCGATTATGAACAACATGCCCTCGGTGCTAATCAACGCACTGGCGATTCACGACGCGGCGGTCCACTCTCTGCAAACCGCCATGGCATACGCAAACGTGGTGGGCTGTGACTTGGGCCCCAAGTTTACGCCGATTGGCTCTCTGGCCACGCTGCTGTGGCTCCACGTGCTGGACCGCCGCGGCATCCGCATCACCTGGGGCTATTACTTTCGCGTGGGCGTCACGCTCACCGTGCCAGTCCTGCTGGTCACGCTGCTGGCACTGTGGGGCTGGTCGGCCATCTTAGCGGGATAGCGGCGCCGGCGGCCACTTGCGCGGGCGGGTGTCACAGTTTGCCGCCGCGGCCGACAACCGAGCAAGAGGGCATCACATCAGTGAGCCCGGCTGAAGGAGCGATAGCCGATGAAGCGAAGCAACCCTGGGTCCGATGGCGACCGCTTGGCCGATGTGCGGGCGGCCGTGGACCAAGAAGTGTCAGACCCGGAGGAGCAGCGCCAGCTGATGGCGCTGGCCGACGGCCTGGATCGGCACTACCGCGGCCGCCAGCGCGGCGCGTGGGTGTTCACCGCGGGAGTGGCCGCCGCCGCGGCCGTGCTGCTCGTCGGTGGCACCTACATGCTTTTCAACCGCCCGCTCGCCTCCGTCTCGCCGGCGGGCCAGGGCCCCGTGGCGCCCTTGGCGGTCGCGGGCGCCGTGCCGATGGCGACCGAAGTGCCCGCCGCGCACCTGGTGCCCGCCTATCGGCCGGCGGGGCTCGCCTCCAACACCCTGGTGGGCCTCATGGCCACCAAGCTCCGCAGCGGCAGCACGGCGGTGCTGGTGTGGAACATGCAGGGGACCGCGGCCCCCTTGGAAGAGGTGGTGGTGCCGGCCGCCCGTGACCTCTTGATCCCCTCGGTGATGCGGCCGGCTTGGTGGTTCGTCACCAGCCGCAAGGTAGCGGCTCCGGGGCCGTCGTGGGCTACTGCCCTCACCCTGATTGGCCGCCAGCAGCCGCCCGCCCTGGCTTTCGTCGCCCTGCCGTCGGGCAGCTTTCCGGGCCTGCCAACCGTCCCCATCCACTACGCGGCGGGCGTGAGTCACTTCACCGGCGGCCGCCTGCTGCTGGTGCAAGTGAAGGGCCTCGATCCATCCTATTGGCTGGTCAACACCAATGGGCAGGTCGTGGCGGTAGGCCCGACGCTGGCGGAGCCGCTCTCGAGCTATGGCCCGGTGCAGCAGGGGCTTGCGGCCTTGGAGCGATTAGTGGGTCTCTAAGAAGCGAGCCGCCTGGGCTGACACCTGTGGAGCCGGAGAAGATGACCGGCTGCCCGAGGCATGGGAATGCGGTGAGGTATCCAGCAATACGGGCCTAGGCCCTATCGCGGGTGGCCTCCGCCCATGGCAGCGGCTGCAAGAGCGCTCCTCGCATCCGTCCCTAAATGGGAGTGGCGTCGGCGCTACGCGCGGCGACATCAGGCTTCCCGGTGCCTGGGTGCACCTTAGGGCGACAGCCGCTGGCCGCTTTGCTAGCCGCACCGCGGCCACCCTGGGTCCATCGAGGCGCTCCATTCGCACAGGGCTCGGCATGACTTAACCTCGCGGCTAGCATCCGGCGCTCTGGCGCTGGCGCTGCGGAACATGGGCGCGGATAAAGGCTGCGCGAGTGCAAGAAGTCGTGGCGGTCGCCCCGGCGCGGGCCCAGCCGCCGTCGAGCTATGGCCCGGTGCCGCGCGGCCTGCCGGCCTTGGCACACCGCCGCGCCGGAACCTCAGCAGCCGGGCAGAATCTCACCGCTGGCGTGGGTGCGCTGCAGAAACATATCGTCCCAGTTCGTGGGGTTGCTGTAGAGCATAAGCCCGACCGTGCGTGCGTAGGCCGATAGCACGTAGCCGGTGTGGACGGCTACGGATTCCCCCCAGAAAGACCATCTGCGCGTCTGCGACGCCGGCGGCCTCGTGAAGCCGGTGCCGCGCGCCGTGGACACGAAACCGCCCATGGGGGGATTGTCTTGACAGGAAAGCTTCGAGGCGACGCGCGGCACCGCGCGCAGGTGGCCCATGCGATATCCCCGCCCAACCCCGAGCGCGAAGCGCAGCACCTCACGGGCCTGGCGATGCACCACGACCTCCCAGGGAGCTTGGCGCCACGCGGGCACCCCCGATGCCTCCCACACGGTGGGCAGGGGCAGGTGAATGGTAGCGGCCACGGTGACACGCGCCCCCAAGAGGTTCGGCACCTGCAGCACCGGCACCCAGATTCGGGTGATGGCCACCCGCTGAAGGTGGGCCAGCACTGCCAGCGGGATGGAACATCCCTCCTGTCCAGCCGCCACCACCAGCCGAGTGTCTTTCGTCAGGGTGAAGCCGCCTGCGGGCGCCGTCTCGGGGACGATGCGCCATGCAGCCACGGCACCCTGGGTCCCCACCGTCCAGCCGGCTGGGGAAAATCAGGAGCAGGCCGAGACGGATGCGGCGAAGGGAAGCATCACGCTGGCGGCCACGCCGCACGCCAGCGGCCCAACCGCCCCCCGGCGGTGCGGGCGCGGGGACTTGTGAGCCGCCCACTCACACCAGGCTCTCCAAAAATCCCCGCAGCGGCGGAAAATAGTGCTCGGGATCGTCCCACATGGCCAGGTGGCTGCCGTTGGGGCAGACCACCGCGTCGGCGTGGGGCATCCGCCGCCCCATCGCCTGCACGGATTGCGGGTCCATGGTGTCGTGGGCGCCCACCAGCAGGAGGGTCGGCACGCGGATGCGCTCCAGGTCAGCCCACCGATCCCAGTCCTTGAAGGTTCCGGTCACCACAAATTCGTTCGGGCCCTGCATGGTGCCGTAAACCTCTGGATTCAGCCGAGCGAGCGACCGCGTGACGGCGGGCGGCCACTCGGGCAGCCGCAGCAAGTGGCGGCGGTACAGCACATCCATGATTTCCAGATACCGTGGGTGGAAGTACTGCTCGCGCGCCTCGTACTCCGCCAGCTCCTGCTGCAGCCCCTGATCCAGCTGGCCCCGCAGCGCGTTGAGATGGCGGACGTAGTCGGGGATGCTGGCCACCATGTTGGAAATCACCAAGCCCATCAGGGGCTCGGGGTGGGCCAGGGCGTACTCGATGCCCAGCATGCCGCCCCACGACTGCCCGTACACGACAAGGCGCTCGAGGCCGAGTGCCTGCCGCACTTCGTCCACCTCGGCCACAAACCGGTCAATCATCCACAAGCTTGGATCCTCCGGCTGATCCGAGTAGGCGGATCCCAGCTGGTCGTAGAAGTACAGCGTGTACTGGTCCAGCGGCAGGTGGTCCGCCAGCACTTCCAGGTATTCGTGCGTGGCGCCGGGACCGCCATGCAGCGTAAGAATGGGGATGCCGCCTTGGCCCACCTTGCTGGTCCACACGTGATGCCCACTGGCCAGCGTGATGATGCGCGAGCGCCCTCCGTCCATGTGAAGTCCTCCTCGTGATGGCAGCCTCGGGCCCAATGCGGGCACGATTCGCCTGGGCGGCACCCAATTCCTGCCGCTGGAACGGCAGGTAGACATTTTTGCCCGGAGCCGGCCGCCACCTGCAGGGGTACCCATGCCGTCCATGAGGAGGGTTACGGTGGGCCCCTTAGAGCCCCGGGTGCCGCGTATTTTTGTGCGACATAAGCTGGCAGGGTGTCTCATGCGGCGGGCCGCTTAGGCTGGGCCGCCCAGAACGCCTCCCACCCCCGGACCGGGCTAACGCCCGCAATGTGGCCACGGCTGGCGCCCCGCGGCGGCGCCGCGCACCGCACTCTGGCTCAGCCGGGTGTTGACCAGCGCTTTGCAGGCGCCTTCCACGCGGCCGGACCCCATCGGCAGGCCGCGGTCCTGGTAGGTCGGGTACTGCAGGCGAGTCTTGTGATACGTGACATACGCCGTTTGGAGCGCAACGACCCTCTGCGCCGTGGCGGTGGGCGGCGCCAGGGCGGCCAGCGCGGCGCGGGACCGGTGGTCACCCGTTCGTCCTGCGTTATCATGCCGTCACAGCTCCTCTTGATGGGTCGGTGAGACCCCCATTTTGAGGAGCTTCCTTCTGCTTTGCGCCTCGCCACTCCTTTGGGTTCGTCTGTTCTATTCTATCCCAGCAACTGTCTCACAATCGTAAGCCGCGCCCAATGGAACCCAAGGACTTGACGCCGGAATCCCGGGCGTGTACGTTAGGAGCAACTTCATAGGTTCGCTCTTATTCAGCACAGGTGGAGGATCCGGCCAATGAAACCTGGGCAACCGGCCGCAAGGTACGGTGCTAATCCGGCGGGGCAACCCGGCAGATGAGAGGTGTGCAGACACGGCCGTCTCGCGGCCGATTTTTTTCGGGCCTCTCGGCCTGCCTGGAATCCCTGACAACGGGCCTGCACGGCCCTACGAGAGGGGAAGGGGACGAGCCGATGACCAGTTGGATCGATGACATCCAGACCGAGTTCGTGCGGTCCCAAATCCGCGGCCGCCGTGCTGAGGACATGGACTACGTGTACCAGCTCCACCTGTTCGAAGTGATGTTGGGAGGCAACTGGAGGGGGTTCGGGGGCTATCCGATCTTCACGTTCAATCGTCTCTGCGGGGCGTACCCAGCGGAGGGCGCCGCCATTCGTCGGGAACTCTTGGAGGGCGTCACCACGGATCCCGCCACCTTTGACGCCGAGCGCGACTCGTTAACGGCGGCGTTCGCGGGCTATCTGGCCGAACGCGAGGCGCTGGCCGCGGCCCGATGCGCGGAGCGTGAGACCTTGCGGGCCAACCGGGAACGTGAACGGGAGGAGGCCAACGCGGCCGCGTGGCGCCGTCTGGGCGGCGAGCCCCCCGAAGGACCCCTGCCCCCCGAAGGGACACGCTAGCAGCCTTTGCCACTCTCATCTAGACCTCCTGAGGGACCGGCCCGAAGACGGAGGGGCAACTGGAGTCGGCGACGACCCCCGGTGCCAATGCCGGCACGATGAGGAGGGACCGCATGGCCGGATCGCTGCATCCTTGCCGCGGTGTGGGACCCCCAACACCCTCGCGCGCCTCGACTGCTACCCGTACCACGGGCTTTTTACCACCCCATATTTCCCACCCGTCGACGGGAACCGGGTCCCGCCCCCGGTCCGGGACGGGGCAGCCAGACCTTGACGCCCGGGGATCGGGGCCTACGTTCCGCGTCGTGGCCGCCGCGGGGGGTGGGTGGCCGGCACCTTGACGGTCGGCCTCCTAGCGTCGCCGGTCGCCTTTCTGGCCGACTACACCGTCGGCTGGCCGCGTCCGTGGCTGCGACGGCCAAACCGGTCGTCCACTGGCGGACCGTCACCGCCGTGGATACGGTGACCCGCTGGCGGACCGTCACCGCGGGTGGTGCCGGGGGACTTCAGCGTCCGCGGCGCCATCGCGCCCCCGGCCATTCCGCCGCCATGGGCGCTGCGTGTATTGCCGCCCGTTGACTTCGACCGTGCGCTTGAGCAAGCGGTCAGGGAGAGTCGTTCTTCCCGCTCGGATGGCTCGCCCTCTGCATGATCCGAGTGGTGTTGGATGCGAACGCAGTCGTCTCGGCCATTCGAGCAGAGCGGGGACCCTTAGCGGTCATCCGCGAAGCGTGCCCGGCTGGCAGGTTTCAGGTCTCGGTGTCGGATCCCCTGCTCGAGGAAGTCGAGCGCACATTGGCGAAGCCCTACTTCGCAGACCAAGTAGGGAAGGTGTTGGCGCGCCACTTTTTGGACCTCCTACAGGAAACCGCCCTGGTGCACCCGATTATCGAGCCGGCTGCCGGCGTGGCGACGCCCCCCGAAGACGATCGGATTTTGGCCACCGCGAAAAATGCCCGGGCTCAGTTTTTGGTGACGGGGGACAAGGGGCTGCTGGCATTGGGCACGTGCGGGGTCACCCGCGTCATCGGGCCGCGCGCGTTTGCCGATTACCTGGACAGCCTCGGAGACATTTAGCTCACGGCGTACCACGGCGCGCACCCCGAAGGCTCCGGGCGGCTGGCTCTTGACACCATACTAAACGGTCGGTGTGTTGCTGGCAGGAGGTGCGCGATGCATCCAGTAGTGGTGCGGTATACGGCCTAGCCCGGCTCAGAGCAGGCCTTGGGAGACTTGGTGGCCCGCCATTGGCCGGCCCTCCATGCGGAGGGGCTGACGTCGGACCAGCCGGCCGTGGTGATGGCCGTCGCCCGGCACCCGGGCGTCTGCCTGGAATATTGTGAGTGGCTGTCGTGGGAGGCGGTGCAGCACGCCCACGAGCACCCCGTGGTCCGCGAGATTTGGGACGCCATGGAGCGCATCGGGCGCGTGGAGCCGTGGGACGCAAGCTACCTGGTGCCGCCGCCCCGTGCCTGACCCTGGCCACGCTCCCGATCGGCGCATCCTGGAGGCCGCGGTGGCGGTGTTTGGCCAAGCCGGCTATGCGGGCGCCAGCACGGAGGCCCTGGCCCGCGCGGCCGGCGTCACCAAGGGCGCGCTGTACTGGTAGTTCCAAGACAAGGCCGCGCTGTTTGCCGAGGCCGTGGCGCTGGTGGTGCGGCGCTGGGCGCTGGTGCCGGCGCCGTCCTCCGCCGCGGCTGCCCGTGCCGCGCTGGATGCGCGAGCCGCCGACGATCCCACGGGCCTCTTAGTCCTGCACCGCGCCGCCGCCGAGCTGCTGGCCGAGCCCGGGGCGCCCTGGGGGGAGCCGCTCCGCCAGTGGCACCGGGAGATGCGGCGCGCACTGGGGCCGGCCGACACGCACGCTGTGTACGGCGCCATCGGGGGGTTTCCACCGGATGGCGCCGACGGCCCGCGACGCCCGCGCCGGCGGCGAAGCCGGGGTGGTATGATGGCCGCCGAGGCCGTGCCGGCCGCACACGCTGGAGAACGCCATTGCTTGAGGTGATGTTGTGGCCAAAGTCGCCGCCCCGACGCTCAATTACACGGTGGACTGCACCGACCCGTCCCGCCACATCTATCGCGTGGCGCTGGCGCTGGCCAATCTGGCGCCAGGACCCCACCGCCTGACCCTCCCCGCGTGGGCCGGCGGCTACGAGATTGAAGACTTTTCGCGGCATGTGTTTGACCTAGCCGTCCAGGATGCGGCGGGCCAGCCGCTGGCGGTGGACAAGGTGGCCAAAAACGTCTGGGCCTTTGCCGCCCCGGCCGGCGCCGCAACCGTCACCTATGCGGTGTATGCCTTTGAGCTTGGCACTACCCGAAGCCACTTGGACGACACCCATGCCTACTGGAACGGCGGCACGCTGTTTTTCTACCTGGACGATCTCAAAGAGCTGCCCATCCGCGTGCAGGTGCGGGCCCCCGCGGGCTGGCACGCGTCGACGGCGCTGGCCGCCGACTCGCACGAGCCCCTGACATTGCACGCCGCCCACTATGACGAGCTGGTGGACTCCCCCGTCGAGGTGGGGACCCATCGGCGGTATGAGTTCCGGGTGGACGGCAAGCGGCACACCGTGGCTATTTGGGGCAGCGGCAACCAGGATGACGCGCAGCTGGTGCAAGACATCCGCCGCATCGTGGAAGCGGAGGCGGCGCTGTTTGGCGGGCTGCCGTATCGAAACTATACTTTTATTTTTCACATCGCCGAGCGCGGCACGGGCGGGCTCGAGCACAAAAACTCCACCACCTGTGGCTTCGAGCGCTTCTCGTTCCAGCCCGCGGCGCGCTACCGGCGCGCGCTGTCGCTCATCGCCCACGAGTTTTTCCACCTGTGGAACGTCAAGCGCATCCACCCCGATATGCTGGGCCCCTTTGACTACACCCAGGAGGTGCACACGCATCTCCTGTGGGCTATGGAGGGCTTCACCAGCTACTACGCGCCCCTGCTGCTGCGGCGCGCGGGCCTCTATACCGTGTCCGACTACTTGGAGGCGCTGGCGCAAGACGCCCAGCGCTACGAGAGCCAGCCGGGCCGCTACGTCATGGATTTGTCGCGGTCCTCGTTTGACACGTGGCTGGGGGAGTATCACCCCAACGAGGACACGCTCAACCGGGCCATGTCGTACTACCTGAAAGGCAGCTTGGTGGGCCTGGCGCTGGACCTGGAGATTCGGAGCCGCACGGGCGGCCGGCGCTCTTTGGACGATGTCCAGCGGCTGTTGTTTGAGCGCTATGGCCAATATGACCGCGGCTTTCCGGAACCCGCCTACCAGGCCGCCGCGGAAGAAGTGGCCGGCGGCTCGCTGGCCCAGTTTTTCGGCCGCTACATCAATGGGCTGGATCCGCTGCCGTTAGACACCCTCCTGGCCACTGCCGGCCTCGCGCTGACCCGGCGCTGGAAGCCGGCCGGCGACGAGGCGGCGAGCCGGGCTGTCCCCCCCGCCTGGCTCGGCATCACCACCAGGACAGAGGCCGGGCGTCTTTTCGTGCGGACCGCCTACGACCCCGGGCCCGCGGCGGGGGTGCTGGACGCCGGCGATCAGCTGATGGCCCTGGCGGGCTGGCGCATCCCCGACGCCAGCGCCCTGGACCAGCGCATCCCGTCCGACTATCGGCCAGGCGACCCGGTCGACATCACCGCCTTTCGCCGCGACCGGCTGGTCACCCGCCGCGTGACCCTGGGAGCCGCGCCGCCCACCCATTATCAGGTGGAGCGGGTCCAGCGGCCCACGGCGGCGCAAATCGCCACCTACCAGGCGTGGCTGTCGGCGGAGTGGCCCCGCGATGACGCCTAGCGCGGCCGACGGCCGGCCCCGCTGCGACTGGGCCGGGAGCGACCCGCTGTCGCTGGCCTACCACGACCGCGAGTGGGGCGTGCCGGTCACCGACTCGCGGCGCCTGTTTGAGTTTCTGGTGCTGGAGGGGGCCCAGGCGGGCTTAAGCTGGCGGACGGTGCTGGCCAAGCGCGAGGCGTACCGGGAGGCGTTTTACGGCTTTGACCCTGATCGCATCGCGCGCTGGCAAGCCGCCGACATCGAGCGGCTGCTGGCGCACCCGGGCCTCATTCGCAATCGGGCTAAGCTGACCGCGGCCGTCCGCAATGCTCAGCGGGCCGCCGAGCTGCCCGGCGGCGCCGAGGCGCTGGGCCCCTATCTCTGGGGATTGGCCGGCGGCGCACCCACCATTAACCAGTGGGCGCGCGCCCAAGACGTGCCCAGTCAGACGCCCACCTCGGTGGCGATGAGCCAGGCCTTAAAGCGCCAGGGCTTTCAGTTCGTGGGGCCGACCATCTGCTACGCGCTTATGCAGGCCACCGGCATGGTGCAGGACCACCTGGTGGGCTGCTTTCGCTACGCCGAGCTCTCTCGGCCGCCGCAAGCCTAAAGGCGCCATCCCCTTAGGACGCCCGCGCCGGGTCAGTCGCCCGGCCGGCGCAGGAGGTATTCGGCAAACTGCGGCACCATGAACGCCAGCCGCCCGCGCGCGGATCCAAACACCAGCCCTTTGCGGATCAAGCCATCGCGCGCCGCCGACAAACTGCGCGCCGAGCGGCCCAGCGCCTGGGCAATATCGGCGGTGCTGGCCTCGCCACCCGCCGCCACGCCCGCCATGGCCGTCAGATAGGCCCGCTCCTTCGGGGTCGCGCGGTCATAGCGCGTGCCAAAAAATCCGACATCCAGCTGCTCTTGCGCCACCAGCGCCGCCACTTCCACATCACCCCGCCCGATGGGGCTAGCCGTAGCCACATCCCACGCACACTGCCCATAGGCCTGCAGGAAATACGGGTAGCCTTCCGACAGCGTGTACAGCAACTCCAGCGCGTCCGGGTCGAATTGGGCGCCCTCGCGCCGTGCCGGCGCCACCAGGGCCCGCACGGAGGGCTTCCCGGTCCAGTCGGTCCACCACGTGGTATTCGTACAGCCGCTCGGCATAGCTTCTCGCGTCCGCCAGCCGCATCGGCAAGTGAGGCAGTCCCGCCCCGATCACCATGAGCCGGGTACCGACCTGGGCGACGGCGTGGCTCGCGAGGCACAAGGCGGTCAAATCGGCCGCGGCGGCGTCTTGCAAGTCGTCGAGAAACAGCGCGATCCCAGGCGCCCCCAATCGCTTCACCGACTGGGCCGTCTCCACAAACAGCTCCGGCAGGTCGACGTCCAGGTGCCCGGTGTCGGCAATGCCGGCGACCAGCGCGAAGTCAACGCCCGTGGTCCAGGGGGTGCTCGCGTGAACGCTCAGACTAAAGGCGCGCAGCACCGACACCAAATGGGCAAAAGCTTCGTGGGCTCGCAAGGCCGGACTCAACTGGCGCAGGGCCAGTTGGATGGCTCACGCCAGCAGCGGCCCGAGCAGCTTGTCTGGCTGCACTTCCACCCAGCCCGTCGCCCACGCGCGGCTTTGCGCCTCGGAGCTTAAGGCGCGGAGCAGCACGGTCTTCCCCACGCCGCGCAAACCCACCAGCATGCGCCCGCGGCCGGGTCGATCATGGGACAGCCGACCCAGGGCGGAAGCAAATCCCGCCATCTCACCGTCCCGCCCCGCAATCTCCGGTGGCACTACCCCTGCCCCCGGGGCGTAGGGATTTTTCATCACGTCCACAGTGCCATGATCTACCATGTATCCGATTTCTCCAATACCAAAGGTCGAGGATGCGCGGTCGGCCGTTTCCCTTTTTTCCTGGCGGCCGACAGGATTTGCGCCGGCGAGGGCGAAGCTTGGGTGAGGCTATCACATGGTTTGCGCGGCGCGGCGAGCGCGAGACCGAAACATAGAGAAGAGGGCGCCCAACATGACGGTGAAGGCCGAGATGCCCCGCTATGACGACATTACCTTCGACCAGATTGCCCAGTTTCCCAAGCCCGGTGGGGTCGTGCCCACCCAGATTCAGTTTGCGCCCGACAGCCAGCAGGTGTCGTACTTGCTGCCCCGCGAGGGGTCACCGGCCCTGCAGCTGTGGACGCATGACCTTGCCACCGGCGAAAGCCGCGTGGAGGCGTCGCCCCCGGCAGCGGAGCACTACTCCCTGGAAGAGGAGCTCGAGCGCGAGCGCGCCCGCATGATGTGGGAGGGCTTTACGGGCTATCAGCGCCACGGGGACACGTGGCTGCTGCGCTACCAAGGCGCCCTGTGGATCAAGCGGGGCGGCGGGCCGGTGTCCCGGGTGGCCGGTTCCGAAGGGGCCATCGACCCCGAGTTGCTGCCGGACGGCCGCCGGGTCGTTTTTGTGCGCCACGGCGACGTCGAGCTTCTGGACCTGGACGCGGGCACCTTCCGCCCGCTTACCACCGGCGCCACAGGCCGCACCACCCACGGGGTGGCGGAATTTGCGGCGGCAGAGGAGCTGGGCCGCCATCGGGGCTACTGGCCCAGCGAGGACGGCCGCTGGCTCGCGTTCGAAGAAGTGGACGAAAGTCCCGTGCCGCTTTACCCCATTGCCCACCAAGCCGACGACGAAGTGTGGCTGGAGGAAGTGGCCTACCCTTTTGCCGGGCAGGCCAACGTGCGCTGGCGCCTCGGGGTGGTGCCCCTGGATAGCCCCACGCCACCAGCGCCGCGCTGGGTGCAGGGGGATTGGCCGGACGGCTACCTGGGCCGGGTGCAGTGGTCGCCCACGGGCGAGCTCCTGGTGCTGTTTCTCGCGCGCGACCACCGGTCGATGGAGTGGTGGCGCATCAATCCGAGCACGGGAGCCGGAGAGCGGTGGTGGCGAGAAACCGGCCAGCCGTGGGTCAACTTGCCCCATGAGCTGGTGTTTCTGGACGGCGGCGATGTGATTGCCGACAGCGAGGAAAGCGGCTTTCGGCATCTCTACCGCCGCTCCCCCGACGGGACCGCGACCGCGTTGACGGAGGGCCCTTTCATCGTGACGGAGCTGAACCGGGTAGACGAGGCGCGCCAGGTGCTGTACTGCACGGCCACCGAAGCCAGCCCCACCGAGCGCCAGGTGTACCGTGTCAGCCTGTCGGGCGGCCCCATGACGCGCGTCACCACCGAGGCCGGCATGCACATGGCGGTTGTGAGCCCCGACGGCGCATGGATGGTGGACCAGGTGTCCTCCCTGCACCATGCGCCGCAAACGCACTTGGTGGACCTCACCGGCACGGCGCCCCCCCGGCTGATTCACCAGGCCGAGGGGGCAACGGCTGAGGCGTTGGGCCTCACGCCGCCCGAGTTGGTCACGCTCACAGCGGCCGACGGGGAAACCACGCTGTACGGGGCCATTTACCACCCTCGGCAACGCCAGGCCGGCCAGCCGGCGCCGGTGGTGGTGTCGGTGTATGGCGGCCCGCATGCCCAAACCGTGACCGCCAGCTGGATGCTCACGATGGACCTGCAGGCCCAGTACCTGGCGCAGCACGGCTACCTGGTGTTCAAGCTGGACAACCGCGGAATGTACAACCGCGGCAGCCGCTTTGAGGGAGCCCTGCACCGCCGCTTTGCCACTGTAGAAGTCGAAGATCAAGTGGCGGGCGTGCACTGGCTCGCGAAGCACCACGGCGCCGATCTGAGCCGCGTGGGGGTGACGGGCTGGAGCTACGGCGGCTACATGACCCTGATGCTGATGCTGCAGGCGCCCGACCTTTTCAAAGCCGGCGTGGCGGGCGCCCCGGTGACCGACTTCCGCGGCTATGACACCGCCTACACGGAGCGATACATGGACACGCCCCAGGGCAACCCCGACGGATACCGCCATGCCACCGTGATGGAGCACGTGGGGCGTCTTTCCGGCCGCCTCCTCATCGTGCACGGCATGATTGACGAAAACGTGCACTTCCGGCACACGGCCCGCCTCATCGAGGCGCTGGTGGCCGCCGACAAAGATTTCGACGTGCTGGCGCTGCCCTCATCGCGGCACTCGGTCAGGGGGCCCACAATAAACCGGTACCGCGCGCGGCGCACGCTGGAGTATCTCCTCCAGCACGTCTAGACGAGGCCGCGCGGCGCGCCGGCCTGGATCAGGGGGCGCGCCGCACCGGCACCGCACCATCCTCAGCAGCCGCGCCAGCTCGTCGCCGCCTAGGCGCACGACCAACTCTCCGGCGCGGCACACCGACGGGAGCCGCTGCGCGGTATTCATCGTGACCCAGGGGATCGTTGGCGGCTTTAACCTTGTTCCAGCCCACGCCGAGGCGCCCCTCGGCCCGCGCGCCCGGTGCGCCGCACCCGCAGCTGGCCGCCCCGGCCCGCCTCTCTGTGGGCGGCGGCGACATTTAGCCGCATGCGGTTGGCGATGTGATTAACTGCCACCAAAGCGCGCATCGGGTTCGTGTATGATGTTGCTGATGGTGGGCGGGGCGCCCGGGAAGGTCAGCGGCGTCCCTGTGCGCCTGCGAAGCCACTGCCGGAAGGCAGGAATTCGAGCCGCGGCGCCGAATGCGAAGACCGTATGGGGGGTTAGGATCATCACCACGACGCAGCCCGCCAAGCTTTCGATCATCATACCGGTGTTCAACGAGGCCGCCACCCTGGAGGTGCTCCTGGAGCGTGTGCGGGCGGCCGCCCAGTCCATCACGGGCATCGGATCGTTTGAAATCGTTGCGGTCGACGACATGTCGTCGGACGACAGCCCCAACATCCTGCGGGAGCAGGCGGCGGCCCATCCCGATATGCTGGTGGTGCTGAAGCGGGTAAATCGCGGCAAGGGCAAGGCGATTCAGGAGGGGCTCAAGTACGCCACCGGCAACATCATCCTGATCCAGGACGCCGACTTGGAGTATGACCCGGCCGACTACCCCCGGCTGGTGGGCCCGGTGCTGGCCGGCGACGCTGCCGTGGTGTATGGGTCGCGCTTTTTAGGCAAAGCCGTGCTCATGCGGCCGCTGAGCCGGCTGGCCAACCTCGCGCTCACCGGCCTTACGAACCTCCTGTACGGCACGCGCCTTTCGGACATGGAAACGTGCTACAAAGTGTTTCGCGCCGACCTGGTGCGGTCCATCCCGCTGCACGCGCACCGCTTTGACTTTGAACCCGAAGTGACGGCGAAAGTGCTGCGGCGCGGGGTATCGATCATGGAGGTGCCCATCAGCTATGCCAGCCGCACCAAGGACGACGGCAAGAAAATCGGCTGGCGCGATGGCGTCCTGGCCATTTTCGCCCTGATTCGGTATCGCGTATCCACCAAAGGCGAAACCGCCGCCGAAGTCGAGGTGCTGTGGCCTCACCTCCAGCACTCGAAGTAGCCGCTCGCGTAACCTCGCGCAGCCGCCACGCGTTCACCTAGCGTAAGTCGCCAGCCGCCACGCGCAAGACGCGCACTGAGGGCTGGCATGTTTCTGCCAAGCCGTCCCCGCTGTGGGGGCCACAGGGGAGGCACACACATGGCCGACGCATCGATCCACGAGTCTTCCGCGCCGCAGGCGGCGAGTCCCTGGACACTGCCGAAGGGGCTTTCCGCGCGCTGGCCGGCCTGGTCCGCCGTCACGGTGATTGCGGCCATATGGCTGGCGGCTCACGTGACCGCGTTTTTGGCCGCCGGCAACCTGTTCAACGCCGATGCCGCGATTGCGGGCCTGCAGGCGTTTCTGTTTGCGCAAAAGGGCATGTTTCCCATCTTTCTGGCCAACCAATCCTACATGGGCATGGCGCCTGCCTGGGTGGCGGCCGGTTTGGTGAAGCTGTTTGGCCCCCACCTGTGGACGCTGACGCTGGCGTGGGGCCTTTTTGGGGCGGCCAGCTTCGGCATTCTCATTGACGGCCTGGACCGCTACGTGTCGCGGCGCGCCGCCCTGGCTTTTGTACTGCTGGCCATGTTCTTGGCGCTGGCGCCGCTCAACACGCTTCGCCCCTCCGGCCACGTGATGGGCCTCTTGGGCTCAGCGATTTTGCTGCGCTGGATTCTCAAGTACCGGGACATCCACTCGCTCCCGGTGGCCGCTGCCAGCTTTTTGGGGTTTGGGGTGGTGATCGGGTTCTTCTGGTACTCGGACGAAATTATCGTGTCGGCCCTGATTCCGTTTGCCATCATGCTGGTGTGGGCCTTTGTCCAGCGCCCGCGCGTCACCGCCGCGCTGGCTGGGGTCCTGGGACTGCTGGGGGGGTATCTGCCGGCGCTGCTGTATCGCTTGGAAGGCGGCAAGCTGGTGCTGCACACCGGCATTACCACGCTCGCCGGGCTGGTGGGCAACATCCGCATCATGCTGCAGGCCTTTGCGTGGGGCATGTTTTCCATTCCGTACGCCAGCCACCCGGCGGCCATCGCCACCGGCCTCTTCGTGCTGGCGCTGTCGGCTGCCTTTCTCTTTTGGGCGCCCTGGGAGACGCTGGCCACCCGCGTGCTGGTGCTGTCCCCGCTGTATGCGAACATGGTCCTGTACGCGGCCAGCACTATGCCCATCGACATGTACAGCATCCGGTATCTGTACCCCGGCCTGTACACCCTGGGCATCGCCACCGCCATTTTTGTGGCTGGCCGGACGCGGGCCGTGTCCGCCAGCTCCGCGCGGCGGCTGGTGCCCGTGGCGGCGCTGGTGTGCCTGGCCGCGCTGATGTACGACGGCCAAAGCTTTGTGCATGGCGTGGCCGCCACCGGCCCCGACGCCACGGTGCTGGCCACCCGGTCCGAGGCCACGTGGCTCCGGGCGCACCACGACACCACCGGCTGGGGCTACTATTGGGACGTGTACCTGCTGGACTTAATGGGGTACCCGCACCTCACGTATGCTGCCAACACCAATCTCAACATCCCCAGTGTGGCCCAGGCAGCGGCCGCCTACTGCCGCAGTCAGGGAGCCTGCCCGGTCATTTTGAATGCACCACCCACCAGTGCCGTGTTTCGCGAAACGCCCACCGCGTTTTCGCCCGCGTCCCTGGGAACGCTGCAGTTTGTAAAGCGGCTCCAGCAAGCGCATGGCTACTTCGTCTATCAGGCCGCGTCGGTGCCTTCATCCTCTTCATAGTCGAGCTAGCGGCTGGCCGGCGGCCAGGGGCCGCCCCAGCGCGCCTTCCGCGCCGCCTTGAAGTCGGCCCCACTGCGGGTGGCCACCACGTCGGCCGCGCCGCCGGGGGTGCACAGCGTGAGCTGGATGCGCCCGGGGTCGGCGCGGGGATGGCGCAGGATGCGGCTGGGCGCGCCCTGCGGCGGCTCGCGCGCCCACGCGCCGTAGCTAAACTTTTCATCTTCGTAAGGGGCTTGGCCGCCTTTCAGCTGGCGATGAAGCTTCGTGCGCGCCACCCGCGCGGCAAAGTGGCACCAGTCCGGGCGGCTCAGCGGGCAGGCGGCATCATGGGGGCAGGGGGCCAGGGTGTGGCCGCCCGCCGCCAGCACGGCCTGGCGGGCGGCCAACACCGCCTGCGCGCCCTCCGGGGTCCCAGGCTCCACCACCACCAGCAGGTCCGCCAACCCCCACAGCCGGCCCACCAGCCGGGCGCGCGCGGCCTCGCCCAGCTCTCCCACCACATACGCCGCCACCACTAAGTCGGCGGGATCGCCGGGGAGCGCCTCGCCCGCGTCGGACACAATCCACGCGGCCTCGCGCACCGCCGGATGCGCGGCCTGCTGGCCCAAGCGCCGCCCCACGGCCACCATCCGCGCATCGCGCTCCACCACCCGGACCTGCTCCAAGCCGGGCCACACCAGCGCCGCGGCCCACATGGCCGTGCCAGGCCCGCCCCCGATGTCCAGCAAAGTGCGCGGCCGCCAGCCCGGCCGCGCCGCCGCAGCCGCCGACAAGGCGGTCCAGGTGGCGGCCCACGTAGCGGGCAGGCGGGTCGCGAGATAGGCGCCCAGAGCTGCCGGCTGCCAGCCGGCGCCGCCGCCGGGGTCCGGCCCCCGATACCGGCGCGACAGCCGAGCGGCCGCGGCGGCCAACGCCCGATGAGAGGTGCCGCTGGCGGCCAGCGCCTCCTGGATGGCGGCTTGCAGTTCGGCCGGCAGGTTCACGAGGGACACTCCTGGCTGGCCGAGCCATAGAGCGCCAGCAGTGCGGCGGCCCGCTCGCGGATGCGCTGGCGCAGCAGCGGCGGCTCCTCCACCACCGCGTCTGCCCCGAGGCGCCCCAAGCGATCGGCAAACAGATCCACATCCCGAAGCTCGACCCGGCTGGCCAGCCATCCCGAGCCATCCGGATCCACGCGCAGCCCCGGGTCGCCCGCCAGCTGCCGCACCCCCTCCGCCGTCAGGCGCACGTTAAGCGCAAGCCACTCGGCGCGCGGATGCACAAACCGCTCGTAGTAGTCGGCCACCGTGAGAGCGGCCACGTCGTCCCGCGGGGCTGGCTCGGCCACGGGGCGCACCGCCTCCACCCGGTCCACTCGAAATACCCGCATGCCTTGGCGGAGAAAGCAATAGGCCGGCAGGTACCAGTAGCCGTGCTCGGCGTACACGCCCACTGGCTGCACCGGGCGCCAGGCCGCGCCATCCCGGCCGCGGTACCGCATCTCTACGACAGCGCCGCCTAAGGCGGCCTCCAGCAGTGCCGCCAGATGCGGGTGAGCCGCCGCCCGCTGCTCGCTCACAAACGCCATCCGACCCGCCAGCCGGTCCACGCGAAGCCGCGCGGCGGGCGCCATTGCCTGATACAGCTTGCCGAGAGCGACGCGGGCATCGGCGGCGATGGGCAGCGGGCCATAGTCTTGCAGCGCCTGCTGGGCGAAAAATAGGGCGGTGGCTTCGTCCACGGTAAACGACACCGGCGGCAGCACCCGGTCGCGCACCAGCTGGTAGCCGCCGTGCGGCCCGGGCCGGCTGGCCAGCGGCACCCCCACTTCCGACAGCGCCTGCAAGTCGCGCAGCATGGTGCGGCGGGAGACCCCCATCCGCGCCGCCAGCTCCGCCGCCGTCGCGGCGGGGCGAGCCTCCAGCTCCAGCACCAGCGCCATGAGGCGCTCGGGCCGCTTCATGTCTTGCTCATCTCCTGGCCAACCTCAGATCCTCTCCACTGACGCCAGCATAGCAAACGAGCGGCCGCCGCCACGGCGCACCTGGGGAATTCCGGCGAGCGCCTGACTGGATGGATTGGGACTCGCCCGCCGCCGCCGCTGTGTCTGAGGGCACCTAAACGCGACACATGGGTTTCTCAGCCTCGGCCTCCCACGACGCGCGCTCTCCATCCGACGCTGCGCATCATGCGGGTTCAGGGCGGGGCTCGTGCCGGACTCCGGGAGCCGGCGGCTCTTGGCGGACGTGGCCACCACGCACGACATGCAAGCTGGACCAAGGCCGTGGACGGGTCCCTCCAGGTGAGGGTGTCCATCGAAGAAGGCGCGGTGGTGGCCGTCCACGGCGTGCCCGCCTCGCTGTAATAAGGGGGGAGGTGACGGCGATGTGGGAGCCCCCCACCGCCTGCCTGCTCGCTCAGTGCGATGCCGATGCCGCCGCCCTGGAGCACGCCCGCCCGCTCAGTGCGGGGGTGTTGGACAAGATTCGGGGGCACCTCCGCATCACGCTCACTTATGCGTCCAACGCCATCGAGGGCAACACGCTCTCCCTTCGGGAGCCGATGGTGGTGCTCGAAGGGCAGACCGTCCAAGGCAAGCCGCTGCGTGATCACCTGGAAGCAGTCGATCACGCGGAGGCCTTGTCCTTCATCTGGGAATTGGCGGAGAAGGGTCCAGCCTTCACGGGCGCCGATGTCCGATCGATCCACGCGCTGGTTCTGCGCCGCTCCCGGCCCGATGAGGCGGGCCGGTGGCGGACGACCGGCGTGCGCATCGGGGCCTCTGCCCACGTCCCCCCTGACCCCACCGCCGTGCCGTCGCTGATGGACCAGTGGGTGGCCCAGTGGAATCAGGCATCCGCCCTGCACCCCATCGCCCGCGCCGCCCGGCTTCATAGCGGCTTTGTCAGCATTCACCCCTTCCTCGACGGAAACGGCCGCACGGCGCGTCTGTTGACCAACCTTGACCTGATCCACCATGGGCACCGTCCCGCCCTGCTCGTGCCGCCGTACACCGCACCCTTGTCGAGTGCTGGCCACCCTACTTAACTCAGACGCCCGAGCCGCCCCCGCCCGCCCCAACGAGGTAGGAGCCCGCATCGATCGCTGGCGAGGAAACGCGGCCCCACCAGGCGCACCTGGTCAGCAACACGGGCGGGCCCGGTCGGCCTCTTCGCCGCGCCGGCCCCTGCGGAAGCCCAGGACACGGTGGCGCGCTCGCGGGGCCACGGCTATCGCCCCGACGCTCACGCTCGACGGCAAAACCCCCACGGGCCCCGCCTCACCGCCCCGCCGCCACGGCCGCGGAACCGTGTGCGGCGCCAATGCCAGTAGGCATATGCCCGGTGGAGCGTGGCCACGGCCCGCCGCACGGCGAGCCGCGCCGCCCGGTCAGGCTGCGGGCCGGCCAGCATCAACACGTAGGCGGTCCACACGCCCAGGTCCCCCTCGCGCCTGGGGTGCCCGTGCCCCGCCAACCCGGTCGCGGCCTGGGCCCACGCCGGGGCCCCGTGCGCTACGCGCCGCGGCGGATGGTCCTGCGACGCCACGAACCGGAGGTAGTCATTCAGCGCCGCCTCGGGGAAGCCCGCGGCGTCGTAGACTGGGGCCCACGGCCGGGCCCGACACGCCGGGGTCCCGGAGGGCGGCGCGGTCGCGCGCGCCGCCCTCATGCCAGCTCCCCCGGAATGACCCGCGTGACCAGCGGGGCATCGAGGACGCGGTGCCCATTCTGCGCCCCGTAGAGCAGCGCGTGCGTGGCCACCTTATAATGAGGCGCACCGCTCTACTGGAGTCCCGGTGGATGGCGTCCACCGCCGCCTCGGCGAAGAGGGCCTGGGCCCTCCCGACGTACGTGAGGTGCGCCTGCAGATAGGCCGCCGTCTGCGCGCGGTCCAGATACGGCACCCGGCACGGGAGGTCGATGCGCTGGCGGATGGCGGCGTAGGCTTGCAGACTCAGCCGGTCTCACAACTCGGTCTGGCCCACCAGAATCAGGACCAACGGGCTCGCCGCGTCCATCGCCTGGTTCAGCAATTATCCCGAATTCCCGATAACTCTTGAGCTGCCACCTCGACCGCACGGCCCCGGGGGCGCTGTTCTTGTGCGGGCATACGGAGTTGCGCCACAAGCTCGCGCGGCGGCCGCTGGAGGCCATTCGCCAGCGGGTGACGGTGGGCTACCATCTGCCGCCGCTGACGGCGGCGGAGGCGGGGCCCTATGTGACCCACCCGCTCCAGCAGGTGGGCGTGGACCGCCCGATGTTCAGAGACGCGGCGCTGCAAACCGGGTGGGACTGGTCGCACGGGATCCCCCGGCACCTCAACACCTGGGCGCGGGCCTGCTTAATGGCGGCGTACGCCCGCCAGCTCACCTTGGTTGACGATACCGTCGCCGCGACGGCGGCGACCGAGCTCCAGTGGGCGGGGGCGGTGTAACCCCGGGCGGCGGCAGCCGGTCCCCGGTGCGGGGCGACGTACGCGTCGCCCCGCACTCCTGTCCCCCGACGCGGTCAGCGAGCGTGGGACCCGGGCGGCCAGACCGTGTGAGGCTCTACAGCACTGCGGGGACCAGAGAGAGGAGTGACGCCATGCTGGCCTTAAGGCTGTACCAGGAGGCAGCTGTCGCTGCCGTTCCGGCGGGCCAGACCCGGCGGCCTCTCCTGGTGCTCCCCACCGGGGCGGGCAAGACCATTGTCGCCGCCGCGCTCTCCCAGCGCGTCCCGCGCCGTACGCTGTTTGTGGTGCACCGCGAAGAGTTGGCGCATTGGGCAAGTCGGCAGCGCGGAACCTCCAATTGCGTCACGCGACAGGCGACCTCTGCCGCCCGATTCTCCCAAGGCAGTGGGCCGTCGTCCGTGTGCATCACGCTCAGCAAACTTTCACACCCCATGGCGTGTAAAGCAAGTGCCAGATTTTGCATGGGCGGGGCGTCAGATCTATACTGGCAATGGGTCCCTCCAAGTCCGACGATTGGGGGCTGGCGCTGTTCACGGAGCGATCCGGAACACGGCACCATGCGTCGGGGCATGTTCATAGACCTTACGGCTGAAGCCAGGGGATCCCGTGCCGGGGCAACCGTTGACCGATGTGCAGTGGATGAATACGGAAGGGAGAAACCGCAGATGCGTCGTTCATACTGGCTCGCCGTGCCGGGCTTGGCGCTGGTGGGGCTGTTGGCCGGGGGTGCGGGCAGCACGCCTCATGCGGCCCGGCGGCAGCCTATTCGCGAAACGGCAGCCCTGGGCACTACGTGTCCGCAGGGCGGGCTTCCCTTTGCCGCAGCGGCCAAAAAGGTGCCGGTGCTCAACAACTTGCCTGACGGCGGGACCGTCACGTTCATCGGATCGGGCTTTCACACCTGGTACATGCCCTGCACCTGGAGCCTGCACTTCACCGCGGATCCACCCATGAGCCTGCTGGCGAAGGTGCTGGCCGTGGACCCGGGGGGCTTTGGATACAGCCTGGGACCACAGACACCCGCGCGGCCGACCCAATTCGTGTTTTCGGAGACGCTGCCCGGCTACTTCGCCATGAAAGGACAGCCCCCGAATCCACCTCTCCCCAACTGGGGGCAGTAGGAGGAAACATCATGCGTCATCACGCTTGGCTTGGTGTAGGCCTGGCGCTGTCGGCCAGCGCGGCCTTGATAGCGATGCAGCCTGCCGCTTCACGGGGGGGCCACTGACCCTCACGCCGTGACCAGCCCCGCAACCGTTTCAGGATTGTCGGCCGCCGGGTCCATCCGGTTGCCCAAACCGACCGCCATTCCCTTGGCCCAAGCCCTGCGGCAGTATCCCAGCTTGGCGTCGCTGCCGGCAGGGGGCACCGTCGTGTCCAATGTCTCACCCACCAGCTGGTGGGTCCAGTTCACCGCGGCGCCTCCGGCTAGCGCCACGGCGCCTTTGGCGCGGCTCGGCGTGGGGTGGGGATACTCGGCCACCCGCTCGTTCGCGAAAGGGGCCGAGAGCGGGCTTAACCCGTCCACGATGACCAACGCACAGCTGACGCGCGCGGGCCTGCCGCTGCCGGCGGCCGCCAAGGACACCCCCCAATACGCCGCATGACTTGCGGGCGTGCGCAGCTTGCTGCCCCGTCTGCACTATCAGAACAGCCGGCCCGCCAGTGTCGTGCCGCCGGGAAGCGCCTGGCATACCTCCACGGCACCCGGTCCCAACTGGGCCGGATACGTCGACACCCAGGCGACGTACAGCGGCATTCAAGCCCAGTTTCACATGGCCACCACCGCGTATATGCTGTCCTATGGCCAAGGCATCGCGCAGTGGGTGGGCCTTGGGGGGTACACCTCCGTCAACGGCAACACGGGCCTGGCGCAGGCCGGGGGGATACGCCGCTACTACATCAGGAGCAGTCAAAGCAGTGGCGACAAGCAGAGCAGCCTGTTCGTCTAAGGGCTGTCCAGCTCCAACGGCCTGTGTTACAAGGACAACATTGGCGGCTTTGCCCCGGGGGATGACATCTGGAGCCAAGTCGATTACATCGGCGCGGCCAAGGTCAGCGGCACGTTGTACTTCAAGTACAAGGCCATCGCCCTCGATGGGGGCAATGGCGACAGCACCGGCTGGCAGTACTTCACTTGCGCGGGCACCTATCCGAACAATTCGGCCGATGCCATCACCGAGACCCCGCTGGTCGTGTCGACCTCGAGTCCGGCCTACCACACTACCCTCCCGCCCTACTCACCGGCCGCCCCACGCCCCACGGGTCCGTCGGTGCGCGGGCGGAACCGATAGCTGTGCGCCGCCTCCCCCAAGATCCGGCGCAGGGGGGCGTTGCCGGTCTTCGTGAGCCCACCCTGGTGCCGGGTGACGCCGCTGGATGCTTCGGACGGCACGAGGCCCACCCAGGCCATCGCGTGGCGAGGCTCGGGGAAGGTCGCCCGGTCGCCGAGTTCCGCGGCCAGGGTGGCGGCCGTGAGCCAGTCCACGCCGCGGAGCTCCTGCCAGGCCCGCATCAGGGGCGCCAGCGGGTGCGTGGGCCAGGCGGCCGCGATCTGCCGGGTCAAGCGGTCGACCCGACGGTCCGCTTCGGCGAGCTGGCTCAGCAGTGCCACCCACACCGCGTCCCGGGGTGCCGGCGTCGGCGCCACCTTGCGGAGCCATGTCCGGTAGGACGGCCCCCACGCGGCGGCCCCCCGGCGGGTCGCAGCCCCTAGCGGAGCCGCGGGCTCTTCACCCGCTGGCGCGCCCGCTGGCGGACCTGCACCGCGGTCGTCCGCGCCCGCACCAAGTCCCGACAGGCCTCCTCCACCTCGGTGGGAATCCGCACCGGCGTCAGCGTCCCGGCCCGCAGGGCGTCCGCCAAATGGCGCGCATCCCGGCGATCCGTCTTCACCCGGTCCGTCGGCCGCGTCGGCACCAAGCCCGGCGCGATGACCTGGCACGCCACCCCCAAGGCGGTCAACTGCCGCTGCAGGCCAAACCCCGTCGGCCCCGCCTCGTAGCACGCCAGCAACGTGCCGCGGTCGGGCTGCCGCATCACCCCCTGCCGCACGGCAGCCGCGTCCGCCGCCCGCACGCCCGCATCCACCGCGGGCGTGCGGCCCGGTGCCGCCACCGCCACCGCGATCGTCGCGGCACTCACATCGAACGCCACAAACCGGGTATACTCGCTCATAGCACCAGCCTCCCATCGTATGCGGCTCTGCACGCTTTCGCGTTCCCGCGCGTCGGTAGTGTAGCCCGCGGCACTTGCGATGAGTGGGGGCGGGTGCTGTCATGCTATCTAGTAGATCCATTCTTAGATGTTGACTTATTGGAAGAGTTGGGGGCACACTGGGTTTATCCGTTCTAGGAGGTGACCCCCGTGGCCCATCCCCGCACCATTCCACCGGTGACCGTCAGCGCCGAGGACCGTACCTACTTGGATCGCCTCGCGCGGTCGCGCACGGCGCCCGCCCGGGCTGTAGCCCGGGCCCGGGTGCTGACGGCGTATGCCGACGGCGCCAGCTGTCCCGCCATTGCGCGGACCCTGGGGATCCCGCTCCCCAC
>JAJZWV010000100.1 GCA_021846505.1 Bacillota bacterium | reverse complement strand
GCGGCGCCCGCAGCCACGGCCACCACCTCGGTCGTCTGCGCCGCCGTGGCGCTGAAGCTGCCGGGGCCCGAAAGCGTCAGCGTCACGGCGTCGGGCCCGGGCCCGGCCGTCGTGGCCACGCCGCTCGCATCCGCCAGCCCCACGGTCAGGGTCGCGCTGTGCACGGTGTTGTTGGCCAGCGCCGACGGCACGGCCGCGAGCGTCAGCACGGTCGCCGTCGGCGCCACCGCCGTATACCCCGCCCCCCGATACGTCACATTGGCCACCTGCGGCGCCGTCGCGAGCCCCCCGTTGCCCGCATTGAACGCGGCCGCGTTGACCAGGTGGTCGGGCGTCACGGTGACGCTCCCCGACGTGCCACTGGTCACGGGCACGGTCGCGGTGCCGTCCACCACGGGGTACCAGTTGCCGGAGGTCGAGGCCTGGCTCCCGTAGAACCCGGTCTCGGGGAACGTCACCGGGCCGGTGCCCGTGAGCGCCACCCAGCCGGTGAACGTGGGAATCACCGTGCCCAGCGCATCCCGCACGGTCACGGTCACGGTGTCGGTCGCCGTCCCATCCGCCACCAGCGTGGGGCGCGCCAGCGCCGTCGTCACCAGGGCCGGCGCCCCCCACGCGGTGAAGAGCCCCACCGCGCTCTGCAGCGCCCCGGTGGGGTTGTTCGCCGCCAGCGGGCTCTTCGCATACACCACGTACCGGTACGCGCCGGCCGCCGCCGGTGTGAACGTGTAGGTCGGGCTCGCCTGATACGCCCCGCTCTGGGTCCACGTCCCGTCCGGCGCCTGCACCCAGAACTGATACTGCGCGGCATAAATATTACGGGCCCTGGCCGTGAGCGTCACGGCCTGGCCCGCCGGCCCACTGGCCGCCGCCGCCACCGTCACCCCGCTGTCCACAAACACGCCCCGCGGCAGGGTCGTTTGGGCGGCCGACCAGTCCCCGGCCGCCACCTGTGCCTGGTCCAGCACCTCCACCGCCACCAGGTAGTCCCCGGCCGACGGGGTGGCCAGCGTGAACGTGTTCTGGGGCGCGTAGTTCTGGAGGTCAGTCCACTGGCCGGTGGGCGCCTCCACCCACCACTGGTACTCGGCCGTCCCGCCCGGGTCCTGGGCCGCCGCCGTAAACGTGACCTGCCCGCCCACGGGCGCCGTGTGGCTGGTGGCCGTGAGCGTGACCGACCCCGGCGTCACGGTCGGCCCGCTGGCCGCCAAGACGGCGGCCGCCGGCCCCACACTCATCCACACCAAGCTGGACGCCAGGGTCAGGGGCTTCCACGCCCGCTGGACCCGGCTTCGGCGATTCGCGCTCATCTGACAACTCCTTCTCTGAGGGGAGACCTGCCCGCTGGCGCAAGCCCATGCGGGTCTATGAGGGAAAGCAACACGCAAAGGTGCTGCCGGCAGCACATTCTTTGCAGGAATGGGCGCAGCGAGACGTGCCGTCCGTGTGCGCCATGTTCTGGGCATGGCCAGTTCGACATGCGACGGCAAATCCCTGCTGCCGCCCAACGGCATATGCTCATAGGAATGGCATCCCATTGAAATGGCATCGAGTCCGCGGAATGCCAGGCTCAGCCATGGGCGCTCGCCGTGGCTGCCTAGCGAGCCGCTATCCTCCGGCAGGGCTGTCGGCCGGAGCCTGGCCCGCCGCATAGACGGTCCATCCCCACCACAGCGCCGGGTCTTGCCGCACGATCGCATCGAGCGCGCCATAAATGCTGCGCGTCAGCGACGGCACATCCACGCCGGGGTCCCCCGGCTCGTACAGCGCCCCGCCAAACGTCAGCCGATACGTGAGCGGGGTGGTGGCCACCAGCGTCACGGGCACCACCGGAAGCCCGGCCGTGATGGCCAGCCGGGCGGGCCCGGTGGTGGCGGGCAGCTGGCGGTCCAAAAACGGCACGCGCATCCCGCCGGCTTTGCCCAGGTTGTAGTCCGGCGTCACAAACAGGGAGAACCCGTCGGCCGCCGCCCGCTCCAGCCGCGGCGTGGCGGGCTCGCCGGGAACGCCCACATAGCGCGTCCGGGCCAGGTCCTCCCCCAGGTGCTGAGCCAGCGCCTGCCAGGGCGCCACGAGGTGGCCGTCGATCGGGATGGCGAGCGTCTCGCCCAGAGCGCGCAGCACGGCGGGAGTGGCCAGGTACGGGCCCCAGTGGGGCGACACCAGCAGCGCACGGCCATACTGCCGCTTCAGCCGCTGCCACGCCGGCAAGCCATCAACGGCCACGTGTCGGCCCAGAAACCCCTCGTAGCCCTGGTACAGATGGACAAACAGCGCATCCACCATCCGCGTCGACAGGTACGCCACCAAGCGCTCGCGCTGGCGGTCGCGCTCCGCGGGCGGAAGATCCCCAAACACCCGGGCCGTCACGGCCCGTAGCGCCCCCGCCTGGCCGCTCGCCTCGTCGTCGTACCAGCAGGCCCGCCGCAGGAAGGGCACGGTCACCTCCGGGGGATAGCGGCGCAGCACATCGTAAAAAGGCAGATGGGCCAGCACCATCGGCAGGCTGGTGAGATTGGCCCTTGTCGCCGTCATGAGGGCTCTCCGCCGCGCGCGTGAAGCCAGCCCCACCATCGGGTGGGGTGCTGTGCTACTGCCCGGGACAGCTCCTGGTACATCCGCGCCGTGAGCGCGTCCACATCCCGGCCGGGGCCGCCGGGCCAGTAGAGCGGCTCCGCCACGGTCCACCGGTAGGCGAGAGGGCCCACGCGGCTGAGTGTCATGGCCACGAGCGGCACCTCCGCCGCGATCGCGACCCGCGCCGGTCCGGTCGTCGCGGACAGCGGGCCGCCGACAAATGGCACGGACACCGTCCCGCGCACCCCCAAGTTGTAGTCCGGCGTGATAAAGAGGCTCCAGCCGTCCCGCACCTCGGCCGTCAGCTGGTCGGTTAAGCCGCCCCCGCCCGTCACCCCCACCACGCGAACGCGGTCCTTGGCGGCCAGGTACCTGGCCGCCAGATCCGTCCAGCGCGCCGCCACTTCCGGCTCCGTCTGGCAATTCACCCGCCAGCCGTCCGCCACCAGACACGCCGGCAGCGCCAAATAGGCGTCCCAGTGCGGAGACACCGCCACCATGCGGCCAAACTCCCGCCGCACCCGGTCCAGGATGTCACGGCCCGCCACCGTGACCCGGCGAGGGTACAGCTGCCAGGGATCCTGCCACACGGCAAACAGCACGGGGTCCACCATGCGGCCGGCCATGTAGTCAATCCACTCCTGCTGCGCGGTGGCGTTGGGCCCAAAACTTCGCGCCGCCACCTTCTTCAGCGACTCCAGGGCCCCGTCCCCCGAAGCTGCCCGCATCTGCCAGTCATACCGGTCGGCGTCCACCAGAAGAGGCCACGCGATTTCTGGCGGATAGCGCCGCGCCATGTCAAAAAAGTCCTGCTGCGCTCCCAGGGCGGCGAGGTCCAGCAGTCGAAGCGCTTCGGGTGCGATGGCCATCCCTCCCTCGTGTGCCGCCTGATGCGGGCGCTGGCCGTCGGTGTCTCGCATCGCACCGCACCACTTCCGTGTGCTGCCAGCGTACTGAGGCGGGGCCTATAGGGCAAGCGGCGCTCGCCGACTCGTGCCAAGAGCAACCCGGGAAGGGGCACAGGCACCGCGAGCACGGTGGCGCAAGAGCCCGGACGGAGCCGCCAAGACCGGACGGCCCGTCCGGGCGCAGAGCGCTCGACTACGGCTGGGTTGCCGTGAACGTGTAGAACGTTCCGTTCAGTTCAACCCAGTCGGTGATGGTTTTCGCCGGCGCCGTAGTCCAAGAGGTCCCGCCTGTCACTCCCGTGGCCACCGCGATGTACAGCTCGTCTGTCGCGGACGTGTTAGCGTCAGATGTCACTTGCCCGCCGCTGGTCGCACGCCAGATGACGGCATCTCCCGCAGGCGCCGTAAACGCGAAGCCGACGTACGCTGAGCCGGCCGCCGACGAAGGCGGCGCCTCGTTGGTGAGATCCACGAAGTACTGCCCGAACCACACGGCCAGCGTTTGATTGGATGACACCGTGCCCCCCGCCGTCACGGTGCCACTTGGCACGATATTGGGCGTCAACACCATGCCCGATCCCGCCGACAGGAACGCAAAATCGGAGAGGGACGCGGCGTAGTGCAAGGTGCCTGAGAATGTGGACTCGGTCGCGGTGGCTCCCGCCTGGTTCAAGTTCTGACTTTCACCCGCTGCTGTCACAAACGTGGTGGGCAGCGCGGGCAGGCTCACAGCTCCGCTGGTCGACACCGATACCGGCGCCGTGGTGTAGTCGCTGCCGTTCGCCATGCTGTCCACGGCGCTCGACGCGGTCGCGATGGTGAACGTGTCAAACGGGTCCACCCCGGCGTCCGTGGACCCCGAGGGGATCGCGACCGTGAGCGCCACCGTGTCCGTGCCACTCACGGTGGCCGCTGCCCCATCCAGCGCCGCCCCGGGCACCGCGCTGTCGGTCACCGTGAAGGCACTGCCTGCGGCCACAGTGCCCGATGCCAGTGGGGCGCTGTACGCCAGGTCGATCGTCATCGTGCCGTTGCTGCTGGCGGTGGCCTGCGTAAATTGCACCACCGTCGCCCCAGTTGCCGTCGCCTCGGTGGCGAGGTCTTGCCCGTACGCCAGCCCCGACACCAAGGCGGGCGTGCTGCTCACGAGCCACACGTTGGCCGACGACTGGCCCGGTGGGATGTCCACAACCATAGAGGCGGAACCCACGCCGCCGGGGGAAGCTTGCCAGGCCTCGCCGGGAGGCAGCGCGGGCAGCTGAACCGCCAGCGGCGCGCTGCCGGTCACGGCGATGGGATCCCCTCCCGCGTCGACGTTCACCACCTGGAGCTCCACTGGGGTGTTCGGGGGCAGCGGCACCTGGTTGATGCTGCTGACGTGCTGTCCCTGGTACTCGATCCATGGCGTCAAGATGGGCGCTCCCGGCACCACCTTTACGGTGAAGCTGGCTGACGGCATGTTGCTGTTCGACACGTCCGTCACGGTAATGGTGGCCGTGCCGGCCATGCCGGCGTAGAGGCCGTCGTTGTCACTATGGCGACCCTGGAACGGGTACACGCCCCCGGGAATCGGTGACGACCCGTAAGGCTCGTACTGCTCCCACTTTTGAATCTGACTGCCACGCGCGTCATCTCCGGAGCCCACGCTTACCACGCCCGAATTGCTGGAGGAAAACTGCAGTTCGTCGAAGACATTGCCTGACGTGACAGCCCCCAGCGCGTTCGACAGGGTCGCCGTGACCGTGGCGAGCGGCGTACCCGCCGGGACCGTGATGGTCGCCCCATTGAGCGACGCCGAGGAACTGTCGCTGAGAGCGATCTGCGTGGCGAAATTTGCGGAGGACACCACGTGGAACTCCGGGCTGAGCTCCAGAAAGGACTGCCCGGGGACACTGCCCAAGCTGCCCGAGCCAGCCACGTACAGCGCATCCGTCGAGCTATTCGGCGCCGCCGTGCTGAGCACGCTGAGGGGAATGGACGCAATGCCCTGGCTGTTGGTGAACGCTTCGTAGGTGTCGCCCGACTGGCTGGCGCCGTTGGGCAGCGCCGCCACGCCGCTGTCCTGCAGCGTAAACCAGATGGGCTGGCCCGCCTCCTGCACGGCGCTGCCGTACTGGTCAACGAGTTGGAAGGCCACGTGGGTCCTCGCCCCCGCCGTCACCGTCGCACTCGAGAGTTCCTGGCCTGAGTACGCCGGCAATGTTTCCACGTACCCCGCCGTGGGCGCCGCGAAGTGCCACACGGTGCTGCCCGACACCGCCGAGAACGGATCGGTGGCTGTGTTGTTGCTGGCCGTCGCCGTGATGGTGAGCGGCTGGCCGTTTTCGCTTTCCTCAGTCGCGACGGCGAAGTCCAGCATGCCCTGCGTGAAGGGGGCGTTGGTCAGCACGCTGGGCGCCGAGCTGTCCGCGGTGCTCCCCGTCAAACGCCACCCGGTCCCGCCCGCCGCGACGGCGGAGTAGTTCAGCGTCCCAGACCCACTGGCCGAGGTGTCCGCGACCGAGAGGCTCCCCACCGCACCCGTCCCGACAGAGATGGTGTCGCCCTGGCGGTCTACCACGTCCGCCTGGTACACCGTATAGCCGCTCACGGTCCCCACCTGGCTGATGTCCACTGCGGTGGGGCTGCCCACCTCCACCACCGGAATGCTTAAGGTGGCGGGCGTCAGGGGCGCGACGCTCGGGTCGTTGCTCTGGGCCATCACGGTGATGTTTCCGTTAACGCCCTTCTGGCTGTACACCGTCACAGGGAATTGACTCGCCCCCACCGGCACCTCGATCGTGTCGGTGGTGTCTATGCTGGCGGACGAGAAGCTGCCGCTCGCGGATCCCCCCAGGGTGAGGGTCACGTACTGGCCGTGGGTCGTCGTGTAGGGCGCCCCCGTGCTGTCCTGGAGCTGTACCCACACCGTCGTGCTGCTCTGCGCGTTGCTCTCCAGGTTGGGCAGCGTGGACTGCAAGCCCAGCCCATGGTCACTCGGCGCCGTGGTCATCACGGTGGCG
>JAJZWV010000008.1 GCA_021846505.1 Bacillota bacterium | reverse complement strand
TGGCATCGAGCTTGCGGTGCGGCAACCCCTCGCACACCAACTGGGCCGCCCAGCGCCAGCGCCCGCGCACCTGCCGGCGCACCAGTCGCACGTACTTCACCCGTTGGGCCATCTCCCAGGCGATGACAGGGTCGCGGGCGGCGCCCTTCGCCATCGGCAGCACCAACCAGCCCCAGACCAAGGCGCCATCCCGCGACCGGAGCCTGGTGGCATTCGACTTGCCTTCCAAGCTGGCCAGGTGGTGCAGTCCGCGCTTCCCTTTGAAGCGAGCCTTTGTGGCTTGACCTACCGCAAGGCGATTGGCCGCCTGGAACGCGCGCGCCGTGAGGCTTTGACCGACCACGGCATCCACGTGGCCGCCGATCCACGAGGATGGATCCGGGTGGCGTACTGGGAGACCGCCCCCTCGGTAAAGCCCACGGCCCGGCGCGCCATGAAAACCGCGTGCGCCCGTTCGATGGGGCGCGGGCGGGGGCTATCCCGCCGAGCGGCCCGATGCGCCGTGGATTGCCGAAGCCAGCCCAGACGCCGGAGGGCTTCCCCGAGAAGGGCGCTACAGAACTGACGGGCCACCTCAAAGCGGATGCCGAGCACCGGCGCTTGCGCCCGCGTGACCCGCAGGGGGATCTCCCACACGAAGTTCGGCGTCGACGATTCTGCTCATGGAACGAGTGTACGCCCGCAGAGGTTCTCGGTCCCGCCGGGCTGATATCCCCCGTCTAAAGCCGGGAGCTTTGCGCCCGACTTCGGTAAGGGACTTTGCAGGCGTCGATGGGGATACGATATAATGGGCGATACTGGTATTTGTGCTCGGTATTGCTCCTCGGGGCATGGCACGCTGGCCCCTGTACCTGGACTTCCCGCTCAATGTTGCCCATGACGCGCCCGCGATGCTCGGTGGTTTCGCGGGCGGAAACGCGGGACTCTCGATGGCGTGCAGCAGCCGGCGGGCCCCACGCGACCACCGAACCGTGAGGCTCACAGCTCCAACCCGCCATCCCATAGCCTCAGCGCCTCTCTTGGGGAATGGCGGCGGCCCGCTCAGCGCTGGCCCTCACGCCCGCCGACATGAGTCCTCACTGCCAGGTGCGATCGCGGCGCGGCCGCCAAGGGTCCTGCCTACCGCGACGCCTGCCCAAACGCGCGGCCGCCATTGACCGTGTCCCAGAGATGCCCGCGCGCGTCCAAGACCCAGCCGTCCGTGGCCGTCGGAAATTGAAGCGCGGCCCACGCGGTGATGGCAGGGGACCTAAGCACCAGCCGCCAATGCCGGCCGCCATCGATGGTGGCATAGAGGCGCCCGTTGATCGCCGCCCATCCATCGCGGCTGGACGAAAAGGCCACCTGCGGCTGATTCGGGCCTCTGAGCGCACCCGCGGCGGGCACCTTGAGCTCGCTCCGGACGGTCCAGGTTCCGTGAGGCCCTGCCGCATACAGAACCAGTGCTGTGGCTCCGTGGGTCTCAGAGTCCATCACCGGCAGGAGAGCCGATCCACCTGGAGCCACCACCGGCGGCAGGATGTCAATGCCGAGTGAGGCCGGCACCGGCAGCCCGGGGGGCTCAGGGAGGCGCACCCGGTGCCAGATGCGCCCACCATCGCGGCTGTGCGCAATGTAGTACCGCCACGGCACCTGGCCCGCGGCCCGCGGCGACCCGACGACCCATCCAGACTGCGCCGTCTGAAAGGTGATGATGCCGCCAAAGGGCAGGTGGCCGGAGGCGGAGCTGGTGCTGGTGGTAAGGCGCTCCCAGCTGGCCCCGCCGTTCGTGGTGCTGTATAGCACGGCGCTGGGGCTGGCATTGCCCGCCGTCAGCACCTCGAGCCACCCGTTGAGCGCGGACACCCAATCCATCTGGACCCCGCCCCCGCCGAACGCGATGGGAGCCACCCGCGTGGACGACCAGTGCGCCCCCCCATCGGTGGTGCGATAAACCATCACGGCCTGATGAGGGGTGTCGACCGCCAGCCAGGCACGGTTAGGGCCTCTCGCCGCCAGCTGAAGCGAGTCGCTCGCGGAAAAGCTCGTGAGCCCCTTGGGCGTGACCGACTGCCAGTGCTGGCCCCCGGTCGTGGTTCGAAGCACCTGTCGAGTGGTGGTGAGCACCCATCCACCATTGGCACCGGCCATGGCGGCACTAGCCACCGTGCCGAGCTGAACTGGCTTCAGCGGCCGCTGGGCCGCCACTGAACGCGGGTGGGGAAGGCGAGGGGCGGGCGCCGTTAGGTGCACCCAGGCGAGCATCAGCGCCAACGCCAGCGCGACCGCGGCGCCGGCCCACAGCCCGTCCGCCCGGTGCCGGTGGCGTGGGCCACCCTGGTGGGCTCGCACGGCATCCCACACGCCCTGGTCATCGAAGGAAAGATCCTCCGGCCACTGCATCACGGGGTGGCGCGCCAGCCACTGGCGCACCTCTTCGGGCTGCTCGATGTTACGGCTCACGACTGCACGCCTCCTGAGGGGGGATTGGGGTGGGGAAGGGGTTCCTTCCAGGCGGCAGCAAAGCGCTGGCGCGCTCGATGCAGCCGCGACTTGACCACTGCCACGCTCACGTCCAGCTCCGCCGCCACCTCCTCTGCCGTTTGATCAGCAAAGTAAAACAGCAGCAGACACGTCCGATCGGTATCGGGCAAGCTGTTGACGACCTGCCGAACGACCAGGCCGTCGCTCAGGTCTTCCGCCGCAGCGGGCCCCGGACTTACGCGCAGCAGCGCGCGCCCCTGCCGCTCGCGGCGCCTCACCTCGTCCAGCGCGACGTTGCGCGCGACGGTAAAAAGCCAGCTGGGTCGAATTTCGGCGTCAGCATGCCGCCTCATCTTCTCCAGCGATCGCACGAAGGTCTCCTGAGCAATATCCTGGGCCAGGTGCCGGTCGCCTCCGGCGTACACATAGGCGAATCGGATCAAGCGGTCGCCCCATGTGGTCATCAAATGGGCCAGCCGGTCCTCGACGGCCAATTCACTGCGTCCCTGCAACACCCAGCCCTCCTTGGCCTGCTCTCGATCGTATATCGCTGGAGTGCGGGTGATGGTTACGCGGGGACAATGGCGGCTTCTCGGACGCTGAGCATCTGCGCTCAGCGCGCCCTGCTGGCGGCGCCCAGTCCGGCCCGAGTCGAGGGAATTGCTGGCCAGCCGTCGGATAGCACTGGGAGGGTCTGATGCGAGGGCATCTCCGCAACCGCCCTCGGGTGGCCGCGGTCGATCGGTAACCCCCGGCGGCGAGTTTCGCGCGTCAGAGCTGGTGCAGTGCCGTAGCAGCCACGAAGGCCAGGAGTGGCAGGGGATCCCTCCACCAGGGCACCGCCCCCGGGAATCCGGGCGGTCCCTGGTGCCCGTGAATTGAACCCCGTGGTGCTGCGCCTGCACGGCTGTGGGCCTTTTGCTGCTGCACACCTTCCATCGAGACCCGGTCCCGGCCGCGAGTGTCGGCCTGGCTTGATGCGCTCTTTGCCTATGAAGATTTGCAGGAAGATTTGCAGGACGGCTCGTTGGGGGCGAACGTCATGGCCGCGCGGTCGGGTGTTGACAGGGGAGGGGCGTTGGCTGTGGCCGCCCCTCTCAAATGTAACATAATATCTATTATCGGACGTTACCGGGGCCGAGGAGAAAGCTGCTGGCGAGTACGACGAACGGCGGACTGCCACTACTAGGAGGTCCCCGCCGTTGGAGACACAATATATCGATATATCGATCCAGAGGAGTCTGTCAAGGGCTTCACCGTCGAGGACGCTGAGCGGATCCGCGCTCGGCTGAGCTGGTTGCTCCGCTGGCTATCCGAACTGCCCGAATCCGGCGCCATGAACGACCTAGTGCGCGCGGATGGCGTGATCGAGGCGGTAACCGGCCGCGGCCGGCGCGCGAAGCGCACCGAAAGCGCCGTGCGCGGGCGCCCGCTGCATGTGGTGGCGCGTGGCACGGCCCTGCGCGAGAAGGTGGCCGGCGCCAAGGCGGGGCGCGCCGCCGTGGACGCCATGATCCGAGACTGGAAGCGGGAGCGCGAATCGGACCGCCGCCAGGTGAAGCGGCAAGCGGCCGAGGACTGGAAGGCCGAGCATGGATCCGCGCCCTCCATCGTGGCCGCCGTCGCCCGTCGAGGGGGGATCCGACTCGGGCGGGACTGGGGCAAGGAGGCGCGGGAAGAGATCCCGCTGGCCGCGCGACGCAAGGGCGGCCATACAATGGACGACATGCTGGCCGAGTTACACTATGACGGGTGGCGGTTGACCGACGATTCCCAGCTCTATTCGGCGCTGGCCAGCCGGAGGGACCCGCGGTATCAGCGGGGCCGCCGCGATAGCCGATGCCGAGCGACAGTACGAGGCGGAAGAGCCGTATACGCGGCTGATCGATGATGCGCGGGCCATGCGCCCGCGGCGAGCGCGACGCAAGGTCGCCTAACGATGGAGGGATAAACCATGGGAACTGGGGGCGGCGGATTCCAGGAGAATATGGGCAAGTTCGGCTGGGACACGTGGTGGATCCCGGCCTATGTCGCGCAATCGGGCGTGGGCTGGGAGAATATCAGCGAGTACTACTACGGCAGCACTGACTCGGCGTGCTGGCAGGGGCTCGCCGAAAACAACGGGAGCAGCGGGCCGGACTGGCCGCTGGATGTGGGCCAAGTCGTGGGCCTGCCGGCCATCGTGGGGACCGATGCCGGGGGCGGCGGCACGCAGTACGACATCATATGTGCGAACGTCCCCGCCCAGCAGACCCTCGGTGTGGTGACGGCGCCCGGCGGTTTCGGGACGCAGGCTGTGCCGGTGTGCGGTTTCACTCACGACTGAGGCACCCCGGGGCAGCTCGCGGCATTGGCCGGCAACACGCAGCCCCATAGCTGATTGAAGGGGCCAATGATGCCGCCGTACGGGCGCGACACGGCGGCGGGGCTGGCCAATACGACGGGATCGTAGGCCGTGGGGGATGTCACCCCCGGCGCCGTGTAGAAGTAATATCCCCCGCTCTGGGGAGACCACCGGACCGGCGGCCGGCCGGAGGCGACCCAGGCGGCGCGAACGGACGCGGGCTCGTATGCGAGAATGGCCTCTTCCTGCCAAAGGAGGCTCCAGGCCGGCGCCGTGATGAATCGCCAGTCCGGCGCAATGACCGGCGCGGCGGCCGGGGCAGCGCGGGACGGCGCCGGGCTGGGGGCCGCCCGGCGGGACTGCGTGGCGGCGACGACATGCGCCGGCCGCAGCAAGGTGAGGAGGTGCGCGGCAGCCCCTGCGGCAAGCAGCGAGCCGAGGCCGAGGATCGCCCATCGAAACAATTTCACGACGCGCCCCCCTTTTTCTAGCATAACGTGCGGGGGCGCGGTGTCAATGTGGTATGCTGGCGGTGCCGCCTTCCCGTGGCTGGTTAACAGTTTATTATCGGACATACCGAAGCACCCTCCAGTTTGAGCCGCGGACGGAGTGGTAGAGCTAACCGAGGCATGCCGGGCGCCGTTATGCCCTCAATGCCGGCATGCGGGCGGCAAGCTCTGGGAGAGCCGCCTCACACCGTGGCTGGAGAGAAATGAAGAAGAGGGCCTGCGGTTGGACGGCACCGGCCGGCTCAGGCGCCCCATCTCGGGCGCACATGGGCGCCGCCGCCGCGGCGGCCGACACCGGATTTGCGAAGCTGCAGCGGTTGGACCGCCAGGACGAAAAAGGGCCCCTACTCCGCCGCTGGCCGCTCTTTCATGACGCTGACCCTGCGAAACACGCAGCACTTACTGGAGCGCGACGCCGACGGGCATCTCACGTGGCACGTCTTGCGCGACGCCTTGGGGCGCGCGTGGCGGCGGATGCGCGAGACGGCCCGCCGGCGGCCCGACAGCGCGGCCGGCCGCTTGTGGCGCCACATTGTCGGGGGCGCCAAGGTCATCGAAATTACGTGGAACAAGCACCGGCAGACGTGGCACCCCCATATGTGGCTGTTGGCCGGGGCGGCCGTGCTGTACTTCTTATACAGCCGCGGCATCCTGGCGGGTCTCGTGGGCGCGGCGACCGGCTCCAGCGCGAGCACCGGGACCCAGACGGCCACCATCGCCACGGTGCCCAGCGGAACGCTCACGAGCCGCACGGGATCGACCCAGACGGTGCCCCGCACGACGACCGCGGTGGCGAAAACGGGCACGGTGCCGACGTACCAGTTTGGCACGCCGTCGAGTCGCACCGGCAGCACCGGGGCCACGGCCACCACCAGCGGATCGATTACGACCACTGGGGGCACGTACCGATGGGCCCAAGGAACGGTGGGCGGCCATCCCGTGGGCTGGGGCAGCTTTACGCCCACGGGCAGCGTCCGCACGGTCATTCCGGGGCAAGGCCGCGGGGCCACCTAGAGTCCGCGACGTTCCTCGCCGCCACCAGCGCCCAGAGCCAGGAGCTCGAGCCGCCGGCCAATTTCGCGTGGCTCGTCTATGAGATCGAGATGGTGCCGCACGACATCAACCTGAGCGTGGCGTTGACCGGGCCCAACGTCACCGCCGGGCTCACCATCCGCAGCCTGGGCCACCCCAGCGAGGGCGCCTATCTCGCGCTGCCGCAGGGACCCGTCACGGCCGCATGGAACAACGGCACCGATTCGGCCGCCTATGGCGTGCTGCGCTACCTGTCGCTGACGGCCGAGCGCTATCGCACGCTGGTGAACCCCGCCTACGCGGGCGAAACACCGGGGTGGCTGAAGACGCTCGCCAGCACGGGCCACCAAGTGGCCAAGGGGGCGCACCATGGCTGAGATCTTAAACAGCGGCATGATGTGGCGTGGCTACAACACGGCGGACGCGACGAACTCGGACACGACGCTGACCGCGGGCCAGGCGCTGGCGGTACCGTTCGACCAATCCTGTAACCGCTTAGTGGTGCTGAACTATGGGCCGTACCCGGTCAATGTGACCCTCGGGCGGCCGGCCAGCAGCACCGCCTACGACATCCTGCTGCAGCCGGGCCAATCGGTGGCGGGTGGCATCAACGTCAGCGGCATCGGCCTCTGGAGCGCCGGGGCCAGCCATGTGGTGTGGTACCCGTTAAGGGAGGATAACACCGCACCATGAGCGAGTTTATCGTGGGGCCCGCGGGATTCCAGGACCCCGGCGCGCCCCGCAGCCTCGGATCCATCCCGTACACCGATTTGGTGGCGGGGGGCACCTACACGTGGTTTGTGGGCGGGCTCTCGCGGATGGCCAAGGCGCGCAGCGTGGTGGTGACCAACGCCACGGACGTCACCGTCACCGGGCTCACGTGGGAGCCGTTTGACAGCACGCTGTCCACGCTGAACAACACCGGCAGCAGCGCGTCCTACAACATGGGCGGCGTGGCGGCCGGCAGCTATGGCCAGTACACCAGCGAAACCGGGTCCGCGGCGGGGCTGTTGGCCGCCCACTTCAATTCCATCGCGCTCGAGATCACCATTGGCGCCACCGCGCCCACGTCGGGGGAGATCGCGCTCAACGTGGTGGAGATCTTTTAGACCTTTTAGATCTTTTAAGGGGGGAACGACCATGGCCAAACGCCGGCGCCCACGGCCCCGCAAGGCGGCCCAGCGCGTCTGGGGCATCATCATGCGCCCGGCACCGGCACGCCCGCCGGCTGGCGGTGGATCACCATCCATGAGGACCGGCCGGGACATCCGTTAGAGAACCGGCATATCCTAGTCCGGGCCGATGGCGTCATTGAAGCCGTCTCCGGGCGCGGCCGGCGGGCCCAGCGCGTCGCCCAGGCGGTGCGCGGCCGGCCACTCCATGTGGTGGCCCACGGGTCGGCGCTGCGGGAGCAGATCGCCGGGGCCAAGGCCAGCCGGGCCGCACTGGACGGCATGATCCGCGACTGGCAGCGGGAGCGCGTGGCGGACCGGGCCCATGCGCGCCAGCAAGCGGCGGCCGACTGGAAGGCGGAACACGGATCGGCGCCGTCGGTGGTGGCCGCCGTGGCCCGCCGGGGCGGGATCCGGCTGGGCCGGGACTGGGGCAAGGAGGCGCGCGAGGAGATTCCGCTCGCCGCGCGGCGCAAAACCGGCCATACCCTGGATGACATGATTGCGGAGCTGCGCTATGACGGCTGGCGCTTCCGCGATGACTCGGAGCTGTATGCGGCGCTGGCCAGCCGGCGCGACCCGCGCTATTACCGGGAGGCGGCCCTCACCGACGCGGTACGGCGCTACGAGGCGGAAGAGCCCTACAGCCGGCTGATTGAGGACGCACAACGCCTGCGGCCCCGGCGCACCCGGCGGACCGTGGCGTAAACGAAAAGGGAGTGAGACAGATGACAATCAAGGGCGGCGGCGGCGGATACGACTTGGGCAAATTTTGCGCGGTGGCGTCCGACGGCGTGCACTACTGGTACCCCGCGGTGGTCGCCCAGTCCGGCGACAGCTGGTCGGGCATTGCCCAGACGTTCTACAGTAACGGCGACCTCTGCTACGCCCAATCGCTGGCCTACAAGAACACGGGCAATTACAATGCCGTTCTTGAAGTCGGCCAAGTCGTCGGCTTGCCCGGGGGGGCTCGGCCCCTGCGGCGGCGTGGACATTGGCATTGATTGTACGCAGGTGCCGACCCAAGACACGCTACCCGTGGTGACGGCGCCAGCCGGGTTTTACCTTCATCAGCCGGGGGTGTGTGGATTTACTACCTGCTAGCAACCGCGTTGACCGGGCTTGGGGAACCCGGTTGGCGGAAGTGGCCAGCTCCACCAGGTGGGGGCCGTCTGAATCGGCGGCCCCTGCATTGCCATCCTGTTGCCTCCGGAAGTGTCTTGGCCGGTGAAACTGAAAAAATATGTCGCGTTGCCTTCGAACAATGGCGGGCATCCATCTTGCCGCCATTGGTCTTGGACCACGGCCAGCTGATTCTTCATGATCCACTGCTCCCGCACCCAGCCTGAAGACTGGCTGGACGGCGGATCGGACCACGGGCCACGCCGCGCCACGGTCTGGGGCCCGGGAGCGTGTACCGCGCGAGGCGCGGAGTGTGCGGTGAGGAGATAGGCAGCGGCCCCGGCCACAATCAAGGCGCCGAGACCCTGGATGGCCCAGCGAGCGATTTTCACGGCGAACCCCCTTGGGTCCTAGCATAACGTGCGGGGGGCGCTGTCAACGCTGGAAAAATTACTTGGCACTGACCAGGATTAAGGGGCTCGTGCGGCGAATCGACAGGGTGTTGCCGTCCCCGCGTTGGTTAACAGTTTATCTCTTTTATCGGACGTTACTAGGGCCGCCCCCGGATCGTCATCCTGGCACGGCTGGATCATCCGTGCGCGAGGTGCCCACTCTCCTGGCCCCATCACCTTTCGAGAGCCAAGCCCGCCTGAGCATGGCCCTCAGCGCGTTAAGGACAAACACCACGGAAGTCTACGTGATCGGCCTGGCCTGCGATGTCTTTGAGTCTGTGCGTGGCGCCATCGAGCTTCGTCTTGCTACCGGATGACACGCCGGAGGGACTACGCAGAGCGAGTTGCGTCATGACCCAGCAGGGTTGATGCCCCTCCCTTTGGACCGCCCATCCCACACACCGGCACGCGTGCCGCACCTTACTGGGCCTCCAGCGTTTTCGACCTGGCTACAGGGACTAGGGCGCGTCAGCGAGCAGCGCGGCCGCGTTGTCGTGGAACACCGCATCCAGCTCATCGGGCGCCAGGCCGAGGTTCGAAACGGCGCTGATAGCTTGGGCGAGGTCGTCCATCGGATAGTCGCTGCCAAAGAGGACTCGGTCCAGGCCGACCTGCCGAAGTACCCAGGCAAACTGCTCAGCGAACGGGCCGCTGGCTAGCAGCGGGCCCATGAACGAGATGTCGATCCAGACGCGGCGGTTCCACCACGGGTAGCGCTGTAGCACAGGATATACGAGCAGCTGCGCGAAGCTGGGTCCGTGCGCGTGGGCCAGGATGAGCCGCGCTTCCGGGACGGCCATGGCCAGCTGCACGAACTTTCCCGGCTGGTTCGCATCCCAGGGCGCGTAGGCGTCAAACAGGACTGGCATGCCGAGGTCTGCTGCCTTGCCGACTAGATCAGCCACTCGGGAATCGGCCACGTCAAACGACTGGGTGTTCGAAAGTACCCATTCGAGTTGTGCGCGAGCTCCAGGCCTGCATCGTTCAGGGCGATGGTGGTCTCGAGACCGCCCTGCGGCGCCATGACCAGCGCCGCCGCTCGTGTGATGCCGGCGGGCTCGGCCAATTTGCGATAAGCGTCGGCCGTGTGGTCCGCCACGACCGAGCGCTGCGACGGATGCACCAATGGATGCGTATGGGTATCTATGATGTTCCGGTTCACGGGCTCTTCCTCCTCGCGTTCTCCTCACGTTCTGGGCACCGCCGACCCGGCGATGACGCACAGTGAGCCTCGGCTACATGGGGGACAGGGCCGCGCGGCCCGATAATGCGGGGGGCGTTCTTTGCATGGCATAACGTCCCGCCCAGCCCGATGCCCTATCCCCTTGCAGAACACTCCCCCAGTGGCTTTACCTCACCAGCTTCGGCGGCGCTTTGCTGGGGCGCGGGTCGTCGGGTGCCTGCTGCGCTGGCTGAGATTCCAGCTGAGCGAGCGCCTCCTGGAGCGTTCGCTGCAGCTGGGGGTCCTGGCCCGCAGCGTAAGCCTCCGGCGGGTACTCGACCACAATGTCGGGATCGGTCCCGTGGTTTTCCACGCCCCAGCCCACGTCGTGAAACCAGTAGGCGCCGGACGGCTGCGTCACGATGGTGCCATCCACCAGCGGCTCCGAGTCCTCAATGCCAATCACGCCGCCCCACGTGCGGCGGCCCACCAGCGTGCCCAAGTGCAGCAGCTTAAAGCTGTGGCTGAAGATGTCGCCGTCGGATCCCGCGTAGTCGTTGGTCAGGGCCAGCATCGGCCCGCGCGCCGCGTACAGCGGGTAGGTTTCGGGAACCCCCCGCCGCGGAAAGCTGTAGCCCACCGGGCGCCGACTCAACTTCTCCAGCAGCAGCTGCGAGACGTGGCCGCCGCCGTTGAAGCGCACGTCCACGATCAGGGCGGGCCGCAGCACTTCGGCGGCGTACAGCCGGAAAAACTCCGAAAAGCCCCACGCCATCATGTTCGGGATGTGGAGATAGCCCACGCGGCCGCCACTTTCCCGGTGCACATAGGCCCGATTGGCCTCCACCCACTCCCGATAGCGCGCCAGGCGCTCGGACGCGAGGGTTTTAACCACCACCGTGCGCTCGGCCGCTCCGGGCCGCGTCAGGGTGACGGACACCTCCTGCTCGCGCCGCCGCATCAGCAGATGCTCCGGACTGCTGGTGGGGCTGACCCGCCGCCCGTCAATCGCCACCACCACGTCACCTTCGGATACGTTGGCGCCCGGCGTCCGCAGCGCCGAGTCGTGCCCCGCCACGGCCGCGTCCCCTTGGACGATGTGCGTGATCCGCCAGCCGTCGGCCTCGGCGTCCCACACAAAGTCGGCCCCCAAGTACCCCGGCGCAAAGGGCGGCGCCGCGCGTCGGTCGCCGCCCATCTCATACGCGTGGGACGTGCCCAGCTCCCCCTGCAGCTCCCACAGCAGGTCGCTCAGCTCACCCCGCGTGCTGACGCGCGGCAGCAGCGCCGCATACCGGTCGTACATGCCGGCCCAGTCCACCTGCGACATGTCCTCGGTCCAGAAATTGTCCCGCATCATGCGCCAGGCTTCGCGCAGCATCTGGGCCCACTCCGCGGGCGGGTCCACCATCACCGGGACGCGGGCCCAGTCCACGTAGCGGCCCTTCCGGCCAGCGGCATCCGACTCTGGAACTTTGCCGCTCGGGCTGATCCACCGCAGCCGAGCCCCCGTGCGATACGCCAGGTGCTTTCCATCCGCAGCCAGGCGCATGCTCACCACGCTCGGGGCCAGCGTCTCGGCTTCGCGCTGGGTCAGGTCAAAGGTCATGAGGTCTCCGGCCGGCGGCGGCCCCGCGAACAAGTCGCGGCCGCGCTCGCCTTGGACCGGAAACTTCAGCCACAGCACCTTGTCCTCCAGCGCCGCCAGCTCCCGATACTGGCCTTCCGCCACCGGAAACGGCACCACGCGATCCTCAATGCCTTCGAAGTCAATTTGCACCGGCCGCGGGCCATCAGCCTTCCCCTCAGCCGAGTCCTTCCCCTCCCCCGCCGGCTTGTTCGGCGGCGCGCCGACAAACGGCGACGGCTGGGTTTTGGCCAGCATGACAGCGTAGGGGCGGTGCGCCTGCGGAAATCCCATGTCAAACGTAACGGTGTCGTATACGGGATCCAGATACCGCACCCCCAAGAAGTAGAGATACCGGCCCAGGGGATCCCAGGCGGGCGCGGTGTCGTCATGGACGGGGCGCGTCACCGGGTGCACGGCGCCGTCGGTGGCATCCAGCACGTGAATGGCACGTGTCACCGGGCTCTCCATCGCGGAGTACGCGAGGTACCGCCCGTCGGGCGACCACGCCAAGTCGGCCGGCGGCCCGAATCCGCTGGCCGCCACGCGTGTCGCGCGGCGATCGGCGACGCTCACCAGCCACAGCTCCAGCCGGTGGTTGACGTAAGCCACCTGGGTGCCGGTGGGATTGGGCTCCAGCGCAAGCAGCTGGCCTAGATCCCCCGCCCACAGCACCTCGGGCGCCCCGCCGTCGGCGGCCATGACCAGGCGGTTCTCCCCCCCGTGGTCGTCTGCGTACACCACTCGGCTCGCGGACAGCCAGCGGGCCAGCCGCACCCGCACGCCGCTCCCCGGGGACCGCTCCACCACCGGGCCGTCGAAAGGCGCGAAGTCAAATAGCTGGCCGCGCGTCACCGCCAGCAGGCGATCCGCCTCCGGGTGCGGCCGATAGTCGGTCCAGAAGCTGGCCGCATCGACGAACCGCCGCGCCCGCTGCTGCCGCTGACTGTTCAGCACGACCGCAATCTGATGCGATTCGCCCGCCGCCGGGTCAAACACATAGAGGTCTCCCCCGGCCTGGTACATGATGCGCTGGCCGTCAGTGCTGGCCGCGCGGGCGTAAAACTCTTCGTGATGGGTATGGCGCTGCAAGTCTGCGCCGCTGGGCCGAATCGAATAGAGGTTTCCGATCCCCTCGAAGTCCGACAAAAAGTAGATGCGGCCGCCCACCCACATGGGATCGGTCAAGTTGCCATTTTGCGGGGCCCGATAGGGCTTAAACCCCGCCGCCGCCCCCTCGTCGATCCACAGCTCTCCGGCGGTGCCCCCCCGGTAGCGCTTCCAGCGAGCCAAGTCGCCCGCTTTCCGCGCCAGCACCACGGCGGCACCGGGCCCAAAGGCGATGTGCGAAGCCGGCCCGAGGTTCAGGCGCTCCATCGGGGCCCCGTCCAAGGGCACGCGATACAGCTCAGCGAGGGCGCCGAACGGCACTTTGCTCCCGATGCTGGCCACCGGGGCGCCTTCGCGGTCAAACCCGGCCAGGCCGGCCACTCCCCCGCCGGCCGTGAGTCGCGTGAGCGGGCCGCCGCTGGCACTCAAGCGATAAAGGTCCGCCTCCCCTTCTTCATGGCCCACCAGCACGATAAACCGGCCATCCGGGGTGAACCGCGGCGATGCCGCCTCCCCCAGGCCAGCGGTCAGGCGGCGGGCCACCCCGCCTTCGATGCCCACCGCCCACAAGTCATCCTCGGCCGCAAACACCACGCGATCCTGGTGCAGGGTGGGACTCGCTAGGTATCCTCGCTCTTCGGATTCCGCACTCAAGTGTGCTCCCCCTCCATATGTTCACCCGGCCGCCGCACTCCAGCAGCCCTGCCGGCCCCGCTTGAGTCGGCCCCAGTATGACAGAGTCCTCGGCCGCCGCCATGTCCGCGAGTCCAATATCACGCACGCGTGGGGGCGGCGTGCAGATTCTCCTGGTACAATACCGGTTGATTCTCCGGGGATTGTGAGGGGGAGGCCGTCTCGTGTCGAAGGGTGCATGGCCGGCGGGCGTGCCACTCTCGGGTGGCCCGGCCTTGCTGCGGCCGTTTGCGGACGAGGATGCCCAGGCCCGCTGCGACTTCTATGTAAGGAACCGCAGCTACTTCCGGGAGCACTCGGGCATCGAAGCGGACAAGTTTTACACGCCAGACGGCCAGCGCGCCATAATTCGGTCGCAGCACGCGGACCAAGCGGCCGGCGACGGCTGGTACTGGGGCATCTTTCGTGGCCCCGGCGAGCACGTCATCGGGGTCGTGTCTCTGACCGGCATCGTCCGGGGCCCGTTCCAGGCGGCCTGGATTGGCTACTCCATCGATGAGGCGCACACCGGCCGGGGATTAGCCACCCACGCGGTCCAGGCCGTGACGGCCCATGCCTTTAGGGATCTGGGCCTGCATCGCGTGGAAGCTGGGGTGATGCCAAGCAACGCCGCCTCCATCCGGGTGTTGGAGAAAGCCGGCTTCGCGCGTGAAGGGCTGATGCGGCAGACCGTCTTGATCAATGGGCGATGGGAGGACCACTGGCACTATGCCGCCGTGAGCGACACCCCGTAGGTGCCGGGCTTGAAGTGAATCCCCCCACCACGAGACCACGCGGCTACTGCAATAGAATCTGAGTGAGTTGGCGTCGGGAGCGTCATGCTCTCACGCCCGCCTCCGGAAGCGAAGCGCCTGTGCCGCCAGCTCTGCAACACCTCTCGCTCTGGCCGCAGGTGGAGCCGCCCGTGCTGCTGGTCACGCTTGCCCCGGTGGCGGCCTTTGGGCTGAGGTGTCCGGGGCCGTGGGGCCGCCGGCCGCGAGGGGGGAAGGCATCAGCCAGCGCCCGCCGGCGGCCTTTCTGACAGCGCTCTCGGTGCTGCACTTGGGCTTTGGCGAGCCGCTGGATATTCTCGGCGCCCGATATCTGTTCAGCACGTATAGGACCCAACACCTGCTGCACGCGTTCATGGCGGCGCCGCTCTTGCTTCGGGGCGCGTCCGCTTGGCTGGTGCGCCCGGTCTCCCGCTGGAGGGTTGGCCACACTGTACTGGGGCTGGTGACCCGCCCACTCGTGGGCATGCCGCTGCTTATGGAGATGATGAGGCTCGCGATTTGCGGCCGGGTGGGTGCGGGGAGAAAGTGGGCGTGACGGCCCCCATCCGCCAGCGCCCGCGTCGCAGCCACTGGCTGCCGGTGCCGAGGGCGCCCTGTCGTCCTAAGGGCGAAACTGCGAGCCGGCGGCACTCCCGCCATTCCGATCGTTCGATGAAAGAGATTCGGCGGCCCCAGGTGTCGTCGAAATAGCGCTGTTCGAGCACATCGAGCAATCCAAGACGCCCGCGCGGCTTCCCTGCCGCCGCGAACCACACCAGCCCAATACAGGACTTCGGCTGCAGCGTGGGCAGGCCCCTAGCGCCCACTTCGTCCAAGAACGCCATCGCCGAGCCCAATTCGCCATGCAGCCCATGCGCCTGGCCTTGAGCAAGTTTCGCCACCTGCACCAACTGGCTGGGTTCGATGGATCTCACCTCGCGGCGCACTTCGAGTCCACAGTGGTCCAGAAACACCAGAGTGGGCGTCACACTTGCCGGAACGCGCGCATCAGCTGGCGGCGCTCCCGTGCGACCCGGAGGCTTCCTCCAGGGCTACACGCCACTCAATTGCCGCGTTTGCCCGGCTTCTTGCCGTGTGCGGTCCATCTGGGACTTGACCTGGCCATGCCCGGCCCTCATTTGAAGTCGCTTGCGCCATCCTGCAGCGGGCGGGCGCTGGACCGGCAGTCTTGTCCATCCGTGCCATCCGCACGAAAATCGTACAATGGGCCGTGGGACGATACAGGCAAGGGGGCGGTGCCGTGTTGATTGGGCAGCGAGTTCGCACGTGGCGCACCGCCGGCCACCTATCCCAATCCGACCTGGCTGCCCGGGTGGATCTATCCCAGCGCCAAATTTCCCGCATCGAGCGCGATGACTTCACGACCCTGCGGCGCGCGACGCTGGTGCACATCGCGGAGGCGCTACGAGCACCCGTGGCCTCGGGCGAGGTCAACATCTGGCTGGCGCAGTGCGGCTACGCGCCTCTGGTGCGTCCGGGATTGCCACTGCCGCCTATCATGCACGAGCTGGCGCACGACGCCGTCGGGCGATTGGTGTTTGACCCCAGCGGGGCGCTCCGCACCACCAACGCGGTGGGGCAAAGCTTGGTGCGCCAATTTGCCGACCGGTGGGAGGACTTCAACCTGCTGGGCTTCACCTTGAGCGACACCGTCGGGCTGTCCCCCGGCGATCGGGACCGCCTCCGGTACTGGATGGTGCTGCTGGCCCTGGGGGCTCCGCCGGAGCCGTGGGCGGCCCGCGTCCGCACCCAAATCGAAATGGCCTGGCGGCAGAACCTCGAAGCGGTTTGGAGCGGCCTGCAGGAGGAAGTGGATCTGCCGGGATACTGGGAAGCTCCCCTCACGGTGCATGTGTCCCAGGAAGCCCTGCGGTTTTTCCCCAACACCCAAACCTATCCCCTGCGCCCCGACCTGCAGATTCTCTATCTCACCCCCGCCGACAGCGCCACCCTCGCCTGGTGCCGCCGGTACGGCGGGGCCGACGCCTTCCCCGCCCTGTCGGCGGCGGCACCGCCTGTGTCTGGCGGGTCCCCGGGAGCCTCCAACCTGCCCGGGGAGTTGTAAAAGAGGTACAATTCCTAGGGGCGGGACTGGCCGCGCATTGCCGTGCGGGCCCGCGGAGGCCCCCACCATCCCTCATCGGGATGAGCAACCAGTGGATGGAGTGGTTCGCGATGATTTATAAGCACGGCGTGCTGGTCGTAGGTGCTGGGCTGGCGGGCATGCGCGCCGCCATCGAGGCCCACAACCAAGGCGTCGATGTGGCGATTGTGTCCAAGGTGTATCCCGTCCGGAGCCACTCCAATGCCGCCCAGGGCGGCATCAACGCGGCGCTGGGCGAGGGGGACACGTGGGAGTCCCACGGATATGACACCGTCAAGGGCAGTGACTACCTGGGGGACCAAGATGCGATTGAGATTCTGGCGCGCGAAGCCCCGGCAGCGGTGCTGGAGCTGGAGCACTGGGGTGTCAACTTCAGCCGCGATGAGGCAGGCCACCTCGGCACGCGCAACTTTGGCGGCGCCTCCCAGGCTCGCACTTTTTTTGTGGCCGACATTACCGGCCAAGCTCTCCTGCAAGTCATGTTTGAGCAGCTGGTGCGCGTCGGCGTGCGCATGTACAACGAATGGTTTGTCACCAGCTTGATTGAGGACGGCGGCGTCGTCCGGGGCATTGTCGGCATGGACATCCGCTCCGGCCAGCTGCATGCCATTCAGGCCGACGCGGTGGTGCTGGCCACCGGGGGTATGGGCCGCGTGTTTGAGCCCTCCACCAATGCCCTCATCAACACCGGCGACGGCATGGCCATCGCGTATCGGGCAGGGGCCCGCCTGATGGACATGGAGATGATGCAGTACCACCCCACCACCCTCAAGGGCTCCGGGGCCCTTTTGACGGAAGGTGCCCGCGGCGAGGGGGCCTATCTCTTGAACTCCGAAGGGGACCGGTTCATGAAGACGTACGCGCCCAACAAGCTGGAGCTCGCCAGCCGCGACGTCGTGTCGCGGGCGGAGCAAACCGAAATCAATGAGGGACGCGGCATTGACAACTGTGTGCTGCTGGACTGCCGCCACCTGGGCAAAGACCTCATTATGCGCAAGTTGGGGCAAATTCACGAGCTGGCGCTGGAATTGGCGGGCGTCGATATCGTGGAGCGCCCGGTGCCGGTCCGCCCTGGCTTCCACTATCCCATGGGCGGCATCAAGACCGACGTGGACGGCAAAACCACGCTGGAAGGGCTGTACGCGGCCGGCGAGTGCGCCTGCGTCAGCATTCACGGCGGCAATCGCCTCGGTGCCAACTCCCTCCTCGACACCGTGATTTTTGGCCGCCGGGCGGGGGCCGCCGCTTCGGCGCGCAGCCGCACCGCCGGCTCGGGCGCCGCGGAAGGGTCGCGCCTGGCCGAAGTCGCTCTGCAGCAGGAGACCGACCGCCTGCGCGCGCTGCTGGACCGCCCGTATGTGGGGGAGCTGGCGGCGAAGGTCCGCTGGGACATGGGCGTCAACATGGTCAAGTACTGCGGCGTGTTCCGCGACGAAGCCGGCCTCACAGAAATGGGTAACCTGCTCCACAGCCTCGAAGATCGGGCGACCCGCGTCCACGTGGGCGACAAGGGGCGCGTGTTCAACACCAACCTCACGTCGGTGCTGGAGCTCCAGTTCATGTTAGACCTGGCGCGCGCCGTGCAGCTGACCGCCCTCACGCGCACGGAAAGCCGTGGAGCACATACCCGCACCGACTATCCGGAGCGCGACGACGAGCACTGGCTGCGGCACATTCAGCTGCAGTACGCCTCTGAGGGACCCGAGATTCACTACACGCCCGTGACCATCACGCGGTGGGAGCCTCAGGTGCGCTCGTACTGACCCGCGCGGCGAGACGGACACAAAGGAGGCGCACGATCGACCGATGGACGTTCAACTGAAAGTACGACGCCAAAACCCCGAAGCCGAGGGCGAGCCGTATTGGAAAGAATACGCGCTGGCCGTGCCGGACCACTTCACCCTGCTAGATGCCCTGATTCAACTGCGGGAGGAAGTGGACGAAACCCTGTCGCTCCGATGCTCCTGCCGCAGCCACATCTGCGGCTCGTGCGGCATGCGCGTCAACGGGCACGCCAACCTCGCCTGCAAAACCAAGCTGTCTGACCTGCACACGGACACGGTGACCGTCGAGCCGATGGGCAATATGCCGGTCATCAAGGACTTGGTGGTGGACCTTGAGCCGTTCTGGAAGAAGCTGTATAGCATCGACCCCTACCTGCAGCCCGCGGGCGAGGTGCCGGAGCGGGAATATGTGGTGCCGGCCGACAGCATGCTGCATCTGGATGGCGTAGTGAACTGCATTATGTGCGGCGCCTGCGTCTCGGATTGCGAGTCGCTCTCGGTGAATCCTCTCTTCATAGGCCCCACGGCCTTTGCCAAGGAGTACCGCTTCGTGATGGACCCCCGCGACGCGGCCGACACCCAGCGCTTGATGCAGATGAATGGGCCCGGCGGCGTGTGGGACTGCACCCACTGCTTCCAGTGCGTCGAGGTGTGCCCGAAAGACGTGGCCCCGATGGACCGCATCATGGCCATGCGCAAGATGCTGGTGGACGACGGTGTGACCGAAAAGCACAATGGCGCTCGGCGCCAGAAGGCCTTTGCCGATTTGGTGGGGCGCTACGGCCGCTTGGATGAAAGTCGGTATTTGATGAAGAGCGTCTCGATGGGAGAGCTGGCGGGCTACGCCAAGGTGGGGCTCCGGTCCGCAATGCGCGGAAAGCTGCCTCCTTTGGTGCCGCATCGCATTCCAGAGGCGGCGCGCATCCGCCGCATCTTCGAGCGCACCCGGTCCACCCACCGGCGCCGCTTCAAGCTGCATCAACAAGCCCAGGAGGGATCGCGGGTATGACAACGTACGCATTCTATCCCGGCTGCGTGGCCAAAGGCGGCGCGCCCGAGCTTTATCAGTCCATGGTGGCCGTGGGGGAGAAGCTGGGCTTCTCCCTGAGTGAGCTGACCGGCGCCGCCTGCACCGGAGCGGGCGTGATTTCCGAGCGGGATCCCCTGGCGGGCGACGTGGTCAACACCCGCACGTTTGCCATGGCGGAGCAGCTGGGCCATCCCATCATGACCATCTGCAGCACGTGCACAGGGGTGATGGCCCAGGTAGCGAGCCGCGTCAACCATGATGCGGACTACCGTGCCGAGGTGAATCAGTACTTGTCGGATGAGGGCCTTGAGTACCGCGGCACCACCGAGGTCAAGCACCTGCTGTGGGCGCTGGTGGAAGACTACGGCTTGGACCGGCTGAAGGACCTGGTGGTGCGCCCCTTAAGTGGAGTGCGCCTGGCCCCCTTCTATGGCTGCTACATCGTGCGACCGTCCAAGGCCGTGGACCCCTTGACGGCAGGCCGCGAGGGCTACTTGGAGCAAGTCATAGCCACCTTGGGCGCCGACCCGGTGGAGGAGTACCGCGGCAAGGACAAGTGCTGCGGGTTCCCGCTGCTGGAAACGAACCGGAAGAGCTCGCTGGCTCTCACCGGGAAGCGCTTGGACGAAGCCCGGGACGTTTCCGCGGACGCACTGGTCACGCCCTGCCCGCTCTGCCACCTAAATCTCGATGGGCAGCAGCCCGACACCCCCACTGCGAGCACCCAAGACTCCATGCCCATTTTGCATCTGCCGCAAGCCATCGGCCTAGCCATTGGCATTGCACCGGAGCGCCTGGGCCTGGCGCGGCACATCATCGACACCAAAGGGTTGATAAGAAAGCTCGCCGTCGCCGGCTGACACGGCGCGTCTAAGCTACGGCCCTTCCCGCCGCTGGGAGGGGCCGTAGCTTAGCTATGCCGGCCGGAGCGGCGCCGCCATTAGGGTTGGCGGGCATCCCCGGACACGCCATCCAACGGGCGGCGCCTGGAAGCGCTCAGAGCCAGGAGCAGCAGGCCAAATCCCGCCGCTCCCCAGTACCATGCCATTCCGGCCGCCGTCTCGTAGTGAGCCAGCAGCGCCGCCCCCGCGACATAGGCCACCTGCTGCCAGAGTGGCCACGTGCGCCCTTGGCGCCAGCCCCAGTAGAGCCACAGTATGCCGCCAATCCCTATCGCGCTGTCGTGCAGCCAATACGGCTCGGCGAAAAATAGGGTGTGCAGCGCGTTCAACATCGGCAAGCTCCTTCCCGAAGGCCAAATGGTTGCGGTGGCGGCCGCTGGTGGTATCATAGCACCGAAGTGCAAAAGCTTTAGACGGAGTCGGCGGGTCGCATGGGCGGCTCGACCCCGGACATCCTGGCGAAGGGAGGCGAGACCATGTCCATCGCACTGACTGTCACGCCGGCAGCCGAGCGGGCCTTTGGAGATTTGGCACAAGACCGCGGCGCCACGCTGGTTCGGGTGTGGGCGGGCCAAGCCTGCGGCTGCGGCCGAATTGGATACAAGATGGCGCTGGAGGAAGAGGCTAACACCGAAGACACCGTCATTCCAGCGGGTGTCATCAAATTGGTGGTGAGCCCCGACTCTGCTCCCCATCTGGAGGGCGGCACCATCGACTACAGCGAGGACCCCGTGTACGCGGGGTTTACCATCAACAACCCGAATGCCAAGTCGGGCTGTGGGTGAGGTCACTGAGCACCCGGCCGGTCGGCCGGTTGATGGCGGCGGCTGTTTGGAGCCGCCGCCTTCCTATGTGTCCGCCCGCATCCCACCGCGGCCGGCACGCCCCTGCTGCCACTCCAGCCAGCCCACCGACCCGAGGACAAGGACCAAAATGGCCGCCATCACCCAAATCGTTCGGAGGATGAGGGGGTCTAGGTGGTGGCTCGTCCAAAGCAGGCCCATCCATGCCAAGAATCCGACGGCGGCCGCCACCGTCGGAATTCTCCAATTCTTTGACGCTCCGTAGTACAGGCCCACCAAAATCGCCGACTGCATGGTCATGGCGGCGGTGTACACCACCAGCTGCGGCAGCATAGGGAGAAAGCGCGGCCCCAGCATCAGCGACACCGCAAGATGTCCGGCCGCCACATACACCAGTACCCCAATGGTGCCAAGAGCCCCGACCAGCACCAGCGAGCGCACCAGGTAGTACCGCGCGCGTCCCGGGTCCCGCTGGGCGCTGGACAGCAGCACCGTGCCCACGGCCCCCGCAAAGAACACGGGTGCGCGGCCCATGGTTGCCAGCCCGCTGTAGTATCCCGCCGCCCGCGGCGGCAGTCCGTGCTTCGCCACCAGCACGTCCGTACTGGTCAGCACTAGGGCCAAGACCCCCACGCCCCCCGCATTGACCAAGCCCGAAAAGTGCGGCAGGCCCTGGCGTGTGGCCCAGCGCACCGCGCGCCGCACACCAAACCACGCCACCACTAAGTCAGTGAGGGCGGTCAGAGGCCCAAACACGATGAGGCCCGTGAGGCCCAGCCGCCACGCGTAGGTTGCGAACGCTCCCAGCGTGCGCGTCAGCGAGTCCAGCACCGTGAGGGTGCCCACCCAGCCAAAGCTGGCCGCCCACTGGAGGATGCCGTCGAACGCACCGTAAGCCAGGGCCGGCACCACGGTCAGCCCGGTCACCACCACTAAGTCGGGTGGGAGGTGAAACAACTCCGCCACGGGTCCCGACACCGCAAACAGTGCCAGCCACAGGGCCGTGCCTGCCGCCACCCACCCTGCCGCATGGCGCCAAACCTCAGAGGGGCCTGCACCGCGGCGGGTGTACACCAAGCTAATGATCGACACCGGCGTTTGCAGCAGCAGCGCCAGCGTGCCCAGCGCCGATAGGGTGCCGTAGCTGACGGGACCCAGCATGCGCGCCACCACCACGTGATACAGCGCGTTCAAAACGCCGGCGGCAAGGCCGGCGCCATTCATGATCACGTTGTCTCGCCAAAAGCGCGGCTGCTCCGCTCTGGTACCCTCCCCTCGCGGCCCCCGAGCGGGCCCCGGGGCCTCTATTCGGCTTCAGGCACGGGGTTCCCTGCTGCCGGAGACTTCAGATCTCAGGGATGCGGGGAGGACGCCGACTTTTTCCTGGCCGTCGAGGTTTTGGGCACGCCTTTTCCCGTGGAGGGCTTGCCGGTTGGCTTTCCGGCCGGCTTGGGCGCCGACTTCTTCCGTGGGGCCGCCGCCGTCGGGGCGGTGGTGGCGCCCATCGCCTTCTGCACCAAAGCGAGCGCGGGCCCGGTTTGGTAGCCCAGGCGCCAAATGCCCACCCCCCTCAGGTGCTTCGACTCCGCCAGCTTGATTTTCGCCGCCAGTCCCTTGGGGCTTTCATACCAGAAGACATAGTGCTTCCCGCTGCTGCTAGTGTACGACCCGGTCATCTCTTGGTCGACCGCGTTGTACTTCGCATGAGCCGACACGGCCGGCGGAATCGCATTGAGCGGCAGCGTCGCGGCTTTCGTGGTGCCGGCGAGCCACCGATAGCCGTAAAAGGCCAGCCCCAAGTCAACTTTGGACGCGGGGGCTACCGACAGAATGCGCGCCAGCCGCGCCGACACCCAGCTGGTGGCGGCGACCGGGCCCGGGGGGCTGCCCGAGTCATGCTGGTCGTACGACATCAGAATGTAGGCGGTCAGATTGGGTGTCATGCCTTTGTAGTCATACGCGCCGCCTGACGCGGGCACCAAATCTAGATACAGCCCTTTGCCCCCCGGCGGCAGCCAGTCATGCAAGTCCGCAATGAACGACGCCAAATCCGTGCGATAGCGCACGGAAGCTGGCTCGAAGTCCAGGTTCAGCCCAGCGTAGTGGTGGGTCCGCACGAGGGCCGAGAGGGACTTGGCCACCGCCATGCGGCCGGGGACCGACGTCAGAAACGCAGGCAGGCCGGCCAGGTTCACTATCGGCACTAGTTTCCAGCGCAGGGCGGCCGCCGATTTGCTGACCGCCGCGTCCACGTGCGCGCGCACCGTGCCCGTGGGGTTCAGGGTGTACCACAGTGGAGAAAACACGGTAATCGAGCGCGGATACTTGCTGGCCGGCGGCAGGCTCGCATGAGCCCCTTTGGCCCAAAATCCGATAGACTCCGCTATCCGGCCCGCCACTTTGGGCGTGGGCTTGGCCACGCCCTGCGGCGCCCCGCATGCCGACACCCCCGCCAGCGCCAACATGCTGAAGACGGCCAAGCCTCGCTGCCGCCATCGCTGCATTGCATCACCTCGGGGGCAGTATCCCACCGCCCCCGCCCGTCATTCCGTCAGCGGCGCAGGCGCTGCAGCTCCCCCAGCAGCCGGTCGTTCAAAATTCGAATGTGTGTTCCTTTCATGCCCAGCGAGCGGGACTCAATCACTCCGGCACTCTCAAACTTCCGCAGCGCGTTTACGATAACCGAGCGCGTAATGCCCACGCGATCCGCAATCTTTGAGGCCACCACCAGCCCCTCCGGGCCCTCCAGGGCATCAAAGATGTGCTGCACGGCCTCCAGCTCCGAGTAGGACAGGGTGCCGACCGCCACCTTTACCGCCGCCCGGCGGCGCGCCTCTTCTTCGATTTCTTCCGCTCGCCCCCGAATCATCTCCATCGCCGCTACCGTCGCCGCATACTCCGCCAGCAGCAGATCCTGCTCGTCAAACGCGCGCCCAAATCGCGAAATCACCAGGGTGCCCAAGCGGTCCCCCGCCCCATTGATAGGAATCAGCGTAGAAATTTTGTTTTCATAAATGCAGGCTCGCTCGTGGAAAAACACGCAGCGCCGCGCTTCCTGGGAAATGTTCGCGGACGTCTCCTCCACCTTCAGCAGGCCGTTGTTGTATGCCAGGGGAAACGACTTTTTGCCCAGCACTTCCTGCAGCATAATGCTGCACTCAAACGAATCCAGGAGGGCGTAGCCCAGCACGCCGCCGGTGCGCGTCACCACGTAAACATTCGCCTCAATCAGATCCGACATCATCTCCGCCATCTGCTCAAAGTCCACGCTTTGGCCGGCGTTCTTCTGCAACAGGCGGTTCAGGCGCCGGGTCTTGTCTAGCAACTCCAGCATTCCAGCGATCCTCCTCCAGCGCCACTCCGCTTGGCACCGGGGAGAATTATACCCCAATCACCGGCGGTCTGGGCAACAATTCTGAACATCCAACGCACACGCCGGCCGAAGCCGCGGCCCGACATTGCGGCTGCGCCAGCAGACTCCTGGCATAGCGAAGCTCCGAACCGATGTGGCGACGGCGATGGCCCTTGCCCGTCACATCTTCGGCCAGCAGCACGCCGCCGGACTCGATCCGGCACCGCGCACCGTCACTAGTGGTTTCGGGGGCGGCCCCAGCGGAATCGCCATGCCTCGTCCACGGATGCCGCCATGAAGAAGACCCCACGCCCTGAAGCAACGGCTACAGGCGCAGGGGCGGAACCCTCTCGCCCACCACATCGGTCCGATGTGGCAGCGCCGCACCTTCCATGTGGGTTTCGCCGTCCGGGCCCGAGACATTTCGGATGGACTTCACTCGCCATCGCTCCGTGCGACCATGACGGCCGGCAGAGGGCGTCTCGTGGCCTATAAAATGTAGCGCGAGGTGTCATGGCCCTCCGAGATGCTTTTCAGGCGGTCGTCCACATAGGCCACCGTCACGGTGACCGTTTGGCCCGCCAGCGACGGCGCGTGATAGCTGACATCTTCCAGCACACGCTCCAAGATGGTCGCCAGGCGCCTCGCGCCGATGTTTTCCACATCCCGATTCACCTGCGCCGCATAGCGCGCCAGCGCGGCGATCGCCTCTGGCGCAAACTCCAGGGTAACGCCCTCCGTCGCCAGCAGCTGGACGTATTGGTCCACGAGGGCATGCCGCGGCTCCGACAGGATGCGCACGAAGTCGGCCTCCGTCAGCGCGTCCAACTCCACACGGATGGGAAACCGGCCCTGGAGCTCCGGCATCAAGTCCGATGGCTTGGCCACGTGAAAAGCCCCGGCCGCGATAAACAGCATGTGGTCTGTCTTCACTGAGCCATACTTGGTGGCGACCGTGGACCCCTCCACGATCGGCAGAATGTCTCGCTGCACGCCTTCGCGCGATACGTCCGTGCCATACCCCCGCTGGGACTGAGCTACCTTGTCCAGCTCGTCAATGAACACAATCCCATGCTGCTCCGCCCGCTCCACGGCCTCCGCCTGGGCGGACTCCGGGTCAATCAGCTTCTCCGCTTCGTCTTCCGTCAGCGCCTCCCGGGCCGCCGCCACGGTCATCCGGCGGCGCTTGGTGCGGCGCGGCATCAAGCCCGACAGCATCTCGCTCAAATTCATCTGCAGGGAGTCCTGGCCTCCAACCCCCATCAGCGGGGACACCGGAGCTTCGTCTTTCACCTCCACATCAACCATCGTGTCCTCCATGGTACGCGCGCGCACGGCCGCACGAAGCGACCGGCGCCGCGCCACCAGCTCCGAATTGCTCGGCGCCGGCCCTCCGTCCCCGTCGCCGTCGCCGCCACTGCCATCGTCGCCGCCCGGGGCGGACGCGCCGAAGAGGGCTTCCCACGGCGCTTTGGCAGCCGCCGCCACGCGCCGGGCCGGCGGTGCCAGTGCCGCCACGATGCGCTCCTCCGCCGCGCGCTCTGCGCGGTCCCGCACGGCTCGGCGCCGCTCCTCGCGAACCATCCGCACGCTCACTTCCACCAAATCCCGAATCATCGCGTCCACATCGCGGCCGACATACCCCACTTCGGTAAACTTTGTGGCCTCCACTTTGATAAACGGCGCCTGCACCAGCCGGGCCAGCCGCCGCGCAATTTCGGTCTTGCCTACCCCAGTCGGCCCAATCATGAGAATGTTTTTCGGATACACATCTTCCTGCCAGTCCGGCGACAGCTGGCTGCGCCGCCAGCGATGGCGCAGCGCGCTGGCCACCGCCCGCTTGGCGGCACTCTGGCCCACAATGAAGCGATCTAGCTCGGCGACGATCGCCTCGGGGGTCAGAGCCGCTTCGTCAATCGCCATGCACACTGCCTCCCCTCGCCGGGCTGACTGCGGGTGCAGCTGGGGACGGCAGGCGCTCGATGGTCAGGTGGTGGTTGGTATAGACGCAAATGTCGGCCGCAATGTGGAGCGACCGCCGGACCAGCTCGTCCAGAGCCAAGTCCGGGCCGGCATCCACCAAAGCGCGGGCCGCCGCCAAGGCATAGGACCCGCCCGATCCGACGGCTGCAATGCCGTCGTCGGGCTCGATCACTTCCCCCGTGCCAGCAATCACCAGCAGGCTGTCGCAGTCACCCACGACCAACAGGGCCTCCAGGCGGCCGAGCGTGCGGTCCGTGCGCCAGTCGCGCGAGAGCAGCACCGCGGACCGTGCCAGCTGGCCGCGGGTTTCCTCCAGCTTGCTCTCGAATCGCTCAAAAAGGGTCAGGGCATCGCCCACGGCTCCAGCAAACCCGGCCACCACCGCGCCGTGGTAGAGCCGCCGAATTTTGTTGGCCGTGTGCTTCATGATGGTGGACTGGCCCAACGTCATCTGGCCGTCGCCGCCCACCACCGTTTGGCCGCCGCGCGTCACCCCCAAAATGGTGGTGCCATGCAGCTGAATGCCATCATGCTCGAGGATGTGCCCGCTCATAAACCGCCTCCAAATGCTCCACGGTGATGTGAGTGTATGCCTGCGTGGTGCTTAAGCGGGCGTGGCCCAGCAGCTCCTGCACCACGCGCAAGTCCGCACCTCCCTCCAGAAGGTGAGTCGCAAAGGTGTGCCGGAGCCAGTGCGGGCTCACGCGCCGCACAACCGCGGTGCGCGCAAGCGATGCCTTGACGATGCGACCCACGGACCGCACGCCCAGGCGCTCGCCTCCTCGGTTGACAAACAGCGCGGGCTCGGAGGCGCTCGCCAGGTGAGGCCGGCCGTCCGCCAGATAGCGGGCCAGCGCGGCCAGCGCCACCCGCCCCACCGGCACGAGGCGCTCCCGGCCTCCTTTGCCGCGCACCTGCACCAGCCCTACCCCGGAGTTCAGATCCCCCTGATCCAGCCCCACTGCTTCGGCCGCCCGCAGGCCGGCGGCGTACAGCAGCTCCAAGAGCGCCGCATCGCGCAGCCCCAGCGGCCCCGGCCGCACTGCCGCCGCCAGCAAGTCCTCTACTTCGCCCCGCGCCAGCGCATGGGGCAGGCCTGGGCGAAACTTCGGTGCGTGAAGGCGGCGCGCCGGGTTGTCTGGGAGCAGTCCTTCTGCCGCCAGCCACCGAAAGAACGACCGGGTCGTGGCCACCTTGCGCGCCGCGCTGCGCTTGGACAGCCCGCGGCGCAATAGGTTCGCCTGATACCGGCGCAGCGCGTCAGACGTTGTCTGCAGCGGAGGGCCGACCGCCGCCAGCAGCTCTGAAAGGTCCCGCGCGTACGCCCGCCGGGTGGCCGCCGACCCGCTGCCCCGCCAAGCCACGTGGTTTAGAAACTGCTCCACCAGATCCCCATCCGCACGCCCCAGATCCTTGGACTCAGTCGTCCCCCCCGCTGGCCCTCCGCTCCTCATACCCGCATCCCTCCCGTGCGCAGTACAACCCGCCCTGCCCACTGCGGCCGCGCTCCGCCAGGAACGCGCCGCACTGCGGGCAGTTTTTTCCACTGGGGCGATACCAGGACACAAAGCGACACTCGGGATACCCACTGCATCCGTAAAACACGCGGCCCTTTTTGCTCCGGCGGACCACCACCGGCCGCTCGCACTGCGGGCACAGGGCTCCCGTAGGCTCCAGCCACGGCTCCGTGTGCTGGCAGCCAGGATACCCCGTGCACGCCAGAAAGCGCCCGAATCGGCCATGTTTGATGACCAAGGGCAACCCGCAGTCGGGGCACAGCTTGTCGACCACCTCGCGTGGCAGGTCGGGAATATCTGCGGCGGTTTCGGCCAGGGCCAGCTGATCCCGGAAGGGAGCATAAAAGCGCTGCAGCAGCGCATGCCAATCCTCCCCACCTTCTTCAATCCGGTCGAGCTGCTTCTCCATGTCCGCCGTAAACTCTACGTCCACAATCTCGGGAAAGTAGCGCCGCAGTAAATCCACCACCACCCCGCCCAGCTCGGTCGCTGACAGGCGCCGGTGCTCCCGCCGGACATAGTCCCGGCTCAGGAGGGTTTCCACCGTGGGGGCATAGGTGCTGGGCCGGCCGATGCCCAGCTCCTCCATGGCGCGCACCAGCGATGCCTCGTTATACCGCGGCGGCGGCTCCGTGAAGTGCTGCTCCTGCTCCAGCCCCGACAAGGCCAAGGTTTCCCCAACGGCCACGGCGGGCAGGGGCGGACCGACCGCCTCGGGGTCATCCGGATCCTGATACAGTGCAGTGTAGCCCGGGCTTTGGAGCCGCTGCCCACTCGCGCGAAATTGGTGCCCACCCGCCGAAAGCGTCACCGACACCGTATCAAACACGGCCGGCGCCATTAGGCTGCCGACAAACCGCTCCCACACCAGGCGATACAAGCGGTACTGATCGCGAGCCAGCGCGGCTTTCAGCTGGCTCGGATGCCGTGCGACCACCGTGGGGCGGATAGCTTCGTGAGCGCCCTGCACACCGGCCTTGTCGGCCGGCCGGCGCCCCACCGGGCCGACGGCTGCCTCGCCAAACGTGGCGGCCACATAGGCGCGCGCCTCTTGCTCCGCGGCCTCGCTTACCCGGACGGAGTCGGTCCGAATGTAGGTGACCAAGCCCACCGTGCCCTCGCCCGGCACCTCTAGCCCTTCGTACAGCTGCTGCGCCACTTGCATGGTGCGCTTCACGGTCATCGACAGGCGCTTGGAAGCTTCCTGCTGAAGAGTCGAGGTCGTAAACGGCGGCGGGGCAAAGCGGCGGCGCTCGCGCCGGCGCACCTCGGCCACCACAAACGCATCAGCACCGGCGGCGGCGGCCGCGGCCGCCGCCTCGGAATCTGCCAGGCGGCCTTTTTCGCCCAAGGGCCCCGCGTAGCTGGCCGACAGCGCTTGGCCGTCGGCCGCCCTCAGCGCGGCCGTGAGGGTGTAGTACTCCTCCGGGGTGAAGAGGGCAATCTCGCGCTCGCGGTCCACCAGCAGGGCCAGCGCCGTGGATTGCACCCGGCCCGCCGACAAGCCCGGCCGCACCTTCCGCCACAAGAGCGGCGACAGCTGGTAGCCCACCACGCGGTCAAGGATGCGGCGCGCCTGCTGGGCGTCCACCAGCCCCCGGTGAATGGGGCGCGAGTGCTTCAGGGCGCGCTCCACGGCCTCTTTGGTGATTTCGTGAAACTCAATGCGCCGGGCGGACGCATCGGGAATGCCCAGGACCGAAGCCAAGTGCCAGGAAATCGCCTCGCCCTCGCGGTCGGGGTCCGTCGCCAAGTACACCCGGTCTGCGCGCTTGGCCGCATCCCGGAGCTGCTTCACGACCGGGCCCTTGCCGCGGATGGTGATGTATTTGGGCGCAAACTGCTGCTCCACATCCACGCCGAACTGACTCTTCGGCAAATCGCGGACGTGTCCCATTGAGGGCAGCACCTGGTACCGCCGCCCCAAGAAGCGCGTAATGGTCCGCGCCTTGGCCGGCGACTCCACGATGATGAGTGGCTTTGGCATTCGCATCCCTCCCGCTGCTAGTCCGTCCCGGCCATCAAGCCTGGGCGGATTATACCAAGTGTGCGCCGTGCGTCGAGGAGCGGGGCGGCACCCCGGCAAAGGTGTGCCGGTGCGCGGGCGACGCCCCCCATCGGGCCAGCGCCTCCCGGTGCGCGGCCGTCGGGTACCCGCGGTGTTGCCCAAACCCGTACTGAGGATATTGGCGGTCCAGCGCATCCATGTAGCGGTCGCGCAGCACTTTGGCGACCACAGACGCGGCTGCCACCGACAGTGACCGCTGGTCCCCGTGCACCAGCGCCTCCACCGGGCACCTCCACTGCAGTGGCATAAAGTCTGTCAGCACCCACTCGGGCACCACCGGCAGGCGACTCAGGGCCCGGGCCATGGCCAGTCGGCTGGCCTCATAAATGTTCAGGCGGTCAATCGTCTGCGGGCCCACGGCTCCAACACCTATGCCCACCGCGCCAGGGCGCGCCACCAGCCCGTCATACAAGCGCTGCCGCGCGGCGGGCCTGAGCCGTTTGGAGTCGTCCAGCGCCCCAAGCCCGGCGGGCGGGGCGCGCCAAGCTACGGCGGCGGCCACCACTGGCCCCGCCAGCGGTCCTCGGCCCGTCTCGTCCACGCCCGCAACCAGCAGGCCAGCTTTCCAGAGCTGGCCATCAATTGCCGTCAGCCGCTCCCAGCGCGCCGCGTCAGCCTCACTCCCGCCCATCCAGTGCCCCCGGCGGGCTCTCCAGGGTTCGCCGCCCCAGGGCACCGCGCTGAAAGTCCGCCATCACGGCCGCTGCCGCCCGATGGCGGTCAACTTCCCCGCCGCGGGCCAGAAACCCTCGCGCGCGGCCAAACGCATCCAGGGCAGCCTCGCCCCCCTGCAAAATTTTTCCGGCCAGATCCTCCCACTCCTCAGGGTCTGTGCCCACCGCCCCCAGCGCTTTCAAGCGCCAGTCGCGGGCTTGGGCGTTCGCCAGCACGCCGGGCAAATCCAGCCACTCCCAGCCATCGGCCAGGATCCACTGCGGCCCCCTCGTCACCCCCGGCCGGTTCCCCGTGCGCAGGCGATGCTGCCCCACCATCCGATTCAGCAGCGTGGACTTCCCCAGGTTGGGCAGCCCGATCACCGCCACCCGCCGGCTCTTCGCCATCCGCCGCACGCCTTCGAGCGCTGACAGCACGTGCCCGCGCGCCGCCGGTGCCAGGGCCACCACGGCCACGGCCGGCTGCGCGGCGGCCAGCCAGTGCTGCTGCCAAGCGGCCGTGGCCGCCGGATCCGCAACGTCTGCCTTGTTCATCACCAGCAGCCGCGGGCAGGTGCCCAGCCAAGCGCCCAGCCCGGGATACCGCGTAGCCTCGGGAGCCCGCGCATCCACCACCTCCAGCACTGCACCCAGATAGGGCTTCAGCCGCTTCAGGGTGGATGCCGCATGGCCCATGTGGCCGGCGCGCCAGTCCGACGTGCCCATCAGAGTCCGCCCATATGCTGTGGCGGCCACCAGATGAAAAAGGCATCCCCGCGCACCCGCGATTCGCTGAGGAGGCCAAAATACCGGCTGTCATAGCTGTTGGGGCGGTTGTCGCCCAACACGAACAGATGCCCGGCCGTCACGTGGACCGGTCCATAGTTGTACTTGTAGTTGAGCTGGATAAACGGCTCGCGGTAGCGGCGGCCGTTGATGTACACGTGCCCCGCGATAATCTTGACGGTGTCGCCGGGGACCCCAATCACGCGCTTAATCCAGTCCTCTGACTTCACCACCGGCGAGCGAAATACAATCACCTCGCCGGTGTGCGGCCCCTCAATCTGATACAGCAGCTTATCTACCAGCACCCGGTCGTTGTTGTGCAGGGTGGGCATCATGGAATACCCCGACACCTGAAATGACTCAATGACAAAGGTGCGAATCAAAAACGCCAGCACCAGGGACAGCACCAGCGTTTGAAGCACATCCAGCCACACGGGCCGGGGGCGCCTCATCGAGCGGCCCCTGCCCAGCGCCGTCGGCCACTGAGCGCCCGCGTCACCGCCGTTCCTTGATTCGAGCCGCCTTGCCGCGCAAGCCGCGCAGGTAGTACAGCTTGGCCCGCCGCACCTTGCCGCGGCGGGTCACTTCGATGCGCTCAATGCGGGGGGAATGCACCAGAAACGTGCGCTCCACGCCCACGCCGTACGACACTCGCCGCACCGTCATCGTCTCCCTGAGGCCCCCGGATCGGCGGGCAATCACGACGCCCTCAAACATTTGGACGCGCTCCCGCGTGCCCTCTCGAATCTTCAAGTGCACCCGCACCGTGTCACCCGGCCGGAAGACCGGAATGTCGCTGCGCAGCTGCTCTTCCTCAATGAGGCGAATCAAGTCCAACACGCTTCCTCCTTTTCGACCGGAGCTAGTATATCACCCGCGCCGGCTAGCTCACCAACCACCGCTCGCCGCCTCAATCCCTGGGTTCCGCCCCCGGCGAGCCCGGAGCCCCCGGGAGGCTCCGGGCTCGCCGCGCCGCCGCCTCCCGGCCCTGCTGAGCCCGCCACGCCCGAATCCGCTCATGGTGCCCCGACCGCAGCACGGCCGGCACCTCCTGGCCCCGGTACACCAGCGGGCGGGTGTACTGCGGCCCTTCCAGGTCACCCTCCCCATTGCTGAAGGAGTCCCGCTGAGCTCCATCGGGGGCGCCCAGCACACCCGGCAGGAGGCGCACCACCCCGTCCACCATCACCATCGCCGGCAGTTCGCCGCCCGTCAGCACGAAGTCGCCAACCGAAACCTCTTCGGCCGCCAGCAGCTCCATCACCCGCTGGTCGATGCCCTCATAGTGGCCCGCCACAATGACCAAGTACGGCTGGGATGCCCACCCCTGCAGGTCACGCTGCTCTAGACGCCGCCCCTGGGCCGATGTGACCAGGACCAGCGGCGGCGCCGGCACGCGCGCCGCCGCCCACTCCACCGCCCGCACAATCGGCTCGGGCCGCATGACCATCCCGGGTCCGCCCCCGTACGGATAGTCGTCCGTGGTGCGGTGCTCCCCCACCCCAAACGCTCGCAGATTGACAACGTTCAGCGACAACCGCCCCTGCGCTTCTGCCCGGGCCACGATGCTGACGGCAAACGGGCCCTGAAACATTTCGGGAAACAGGGTGACAATGTCAATCTGCATGCGGCACCCAGTCCGGCTCTGCTTTGATGGTGACACGGCCCGCGGCGGCGTCGATCGCCACCCACGCCTGCACCAGCGGCACCAGCGCCGTGCCCCGTGCCCCCGCAATCTCCAGGACGTCGGCGGCTCCCCGCATGATGGCGATGACCCGGCCGAGCGACTCCCCCCGGGCATCCAAGGCGGCAAGGCCCACCAAGTCATGCCAGTAGTACTCATCCGACGGCAGCGGGGGCAAGTCGTCCGCCGCAACCCACACGTTTTGGCCGACGAGTTGCTCGGCGTCCGTGCGCGTCCGGATGCCATCCAGGAGCAGCACGGGCTCACCCCGCGCCACTCGCTGGCCCCGCACCGCCATGCACCGGCCGCCCACCCAAACCTGGCGGAGGTGCGCGCCCCACTGGTCGACGTGGTCGCTGGACGGGTGCACCTTCACCCCGCCATCCAAGCTGTGGGCCGCGACGATGCGGCCGATGCGCACGCCGTCCACCTCGGGCCCACCGCTGCCCATGCTAGGAAGAGGCCGCCGGCTTCTGGCGCTGGTCGTGAAACGCCTGCAGAATGCCGGCGCCGCGCAGCAAGCTCGCCACGGTATCCGTGGGCTCCGCCCCCTGGGCCAGCCAATACAGCGCTCGCTCGCGGTCGATCTTCACGACGGACGGCTGCGGCTTCGGGTCATAGTAGCCAATCTCTTCAACAAACCGACCATCGCGCGGGGATCGCGCATCCGCGACCACCACCCGGTAAAAGGGGGCCTTTTTGGCGCCCATGCGCCGCAGCCGGATCTTCACCACTGCACTCACTCACTTTCGCAAAACGGTGTTGAGATTCATAAGGCCGGGACGCCTTGCCGCCAGTCAGCGGTCGGGAAGCGGGGGCATTCCCGGCGGCCATCCGGGCGGCGGGCCTCCCCCGGGCCGCTTGCCGCGACGCTTGTCTTGGTTCTTCGCCTGCCGCATCATCTTGCGCATCAGCTCATGCTGCTGCAGGAGCCGGTTCACGTCCTGAACCGACGTGCCGCTGCCTCGCGCAATGCGCCGCCGCCGGCTCCCATCAATCAGCTGGGGGCGCCGGCGCTCCTTCGGCGTCATGGAGGACAGCATCGCTTCGATGCGCCCGAGCCCTCGTTCGTCCACCTCGGGCATGCCCTTGGTGCGCTGCTTCAGGCCCGGGATCATGTCCATCAGCTGGGACAGCGGGCCCATCTTCCGGACCTGCCGCAGCATGGCCTGAAAGTCGTCCAACGTAAAGTCCGACCGCTGGAGCCGCTCCGCCAAGTCCGCCGTGGCCGCCTCGTCCACGGCGGACTCGGCCCGCTCAATCAGCCCCAGCACATCACCCATACCCAAGATGCGCCCCGCCATGCGCTCGGCTTGAAAGGACTCCAGGCCGTCCAGCTTCTCGCTCACCCCCACCCACTTGATGGGCAAGCCCGTAGCCTCCCGCATGGAGAGCGCGGCCCCGCCGCGCGCGTCGCCGTCCATTTTGGTCAGCACAATGCCGGTCAGCGGCAGGCGCTCGCGAAACGCGGCCGCCACGTTGACGGCATCCTGCCCCGTCATGGCATCCACCACCAGCAGGGTTTCGTGAGCGGGCAGCACGCGCTGCATGGCCACCAGCTCGTCCATGAGAGCCGCGTCCACATGGAGCCGCCCGGCCGTGTCCACCACGGCCACATCCGCGGCCACTCGGCGGCTTTCGGCCTCCACGCGCTGCATCAGCGCCGGTGGAGCCGCCGAGACATCGTGCAGCACGGGCAGGTGCAGCCCCTCGGCCAGCCGCTGCAGCTGGTCCACGGCGGCGGGGCGGTAAACGTCTGCGGCGACCAGCAGGGGATGGCGGCCGCGCTGAACCAGCACTCGGGCCAACTTCGCGGCTGCCGTGGTTTTGCCCGCGCCCTGCAGCCCCACCAAATAGAAGACGGTCGGGGGCCGGGATGCCATCTGCAGCGGCGGCGGCTCAGGGCCCAGCAGCGCCACGAGCTCATCGCGCACCACGCGAATCACGGCCTGGGCAGGCGTGAGGCTGGCGAGCACGCTCTCGCCGACCGCGCGCGCCTCCACGCTGGCGATAAAGCTTTTCACGACGCGAAAGTTGACGTCCGCCTCCAGCAGAGCCAGCCGCACGTCGCGCAGGGCGCTCCGGACGTCAGCTTCGCTCAGCTTGCCTTTTTTTCGCAGCGGAGCGAGCGCCCGATTGAGCTTCTCTGTCAGTGACTCAAACATGCGCCTCGTCCCTCCCGTCGGCTGTGCCTTCGAATCCCTCTTCCACACACCATGCGCGATAGAGCCGTGCCAGCGCGGCGGCTGCGGGCCCGTCGGGCAATTCCGCCAGAATCGTCGCCCACTCCGCGAAGCGCGCCGCGCGGCGCTCTTCAAGCCCCATTAAGTTGAGGCGAGCCTCCCACTCGATCAGACGCTCCTGCGCCCGCTTCAGCAGTTCCGCCACGGCCGCGCGGGTGATGCCCAGCGCCCCCGCCACCTCAGTCAGCGACCAGTCTTCGTCATAAACTAGCGCCCACACCTCGCGCTGGCGGGGCGTGAGCAGCGGCCCGTAGGCTTCCGCCATTCGGGCCGCCCGTACGCGATCCCAGCGCGTGGCGCCACCTCCTCATCGGTGGTCATGGCAAGCCATTAGCACCATCGCCGATAATACGCGGCGACGCCCGCCGCTGTCAACGCCCCAGCGCCCCTCAGGACGGCGCGGCCAGGCTGGGTACGCCGGCCACTTCCTGGTACAGGTCCGCCAGCGTTTTGGCCATGCGCTCGCGCGCGTAGTGCGCCCGGATGTGCTCCACCGCTGCGCCGCTCATGCGGCGCGCCAGGGCAGGCTGTGACTGAATCTCCAGGGCCGCATCCAGCAGCGCGCCTGTCTCGAGGGGCGCTACCAGGCGACCCGTCTCGCCGGCCAACACGACCGACGCTTGGCCAGCTACCTCCGTCGCCACCACCGGGGTGCCCGACGCCATCGACTCCAGGGCCGCCATGCCAAGGCTCGCATGGCGCGCCGGCAGCACGGTCGCCGCCGCCGCTGAGTAGTAGCGGGCTAAGCTGCGATGCGGCAGCGTCCCTAAGAAGCGCACCCCCCGCGCCGCCCAGTCTGCCGCGCTGGCGGCCGGCGCGTCCATGCCCGCCACCATCAGGAGCACGTCTCGCGGAATCGCACCGGATTCATGCCGGCGCACCCACTCCTCCAGCAGAGCGTGCACGCCGTCATCGGCTTCGCCCACCACCGTCAGCACGCCCCGCTGGGTTTGGCCCAGCGTCTTCAGCATCGGGCCGGGATCCCGCGGAAAAAACGTGGCCATGTCCACACCCGGGCTGATGACACGCACGCGGATGCCCGGCACCAGGGCCGCCACCCGATCGGCAAAAGCCGGGTACGGCATCACGATCCAGTCCGCGGAGGCCAGCTGGGCTCGCATGGCGTCGGCCATGGCCGGCTCCTGCGCATCAAAGTCCGGCATCGACCAGGGGGAGTGCACCCACGGCACCCCGAGGTCGGAGCGCAGCGCTGCGGCCACCGCGCCGGACATCCAGTGGTGGCTGTGCATCAGCTGGTAGTGCCGGCGCTGGCTCCGAATCCAATCCCAAGCTTCCCGGCCCCATGCTAGGGCGGCTTCGTCCATGGGTGCACCAGCCGGCACCGTCCGGAGCCGCACCACCCGCGCCAGGTGGCCCAGCGCCGATCGCTCCTCCGTTCCGGCGCCCGCGGCTGTCAAAACATCGATGCCGAATCCTTCACTTTGGACGGCGCGCACGGCCTCGCGGACCAACACTTGCCGTCCTCCCACCATGCCGCCCGAAAACGGACTCAACGGATCCGCCAGCAGCGACAAGTGCAGTAGCCGCCTTTCCAACAGGGTCCACCTCCGTCTCTCTCTGTCTCTCTGTTTCATGCCGCATTGGGGGATAAAAAAACCGCTCCCCACCGCCTAAGCACAAACGAGGGGGCGGACATAAAAACGACCTCGAGTCCCCCTTGCCGACGAAGTTAGCTGACGGATTCGGGCTGGGCGCCCTACGGCCAAAGCCGATTCACCCCAATAGTTCGGTTCCTCCGCTCCCCAGTTAGACAGGGATTTGGCATTCAAGGCTGTGGCTATTGTATGCCCGCGGGCGCCCGCCCGTCAACTGCGCACGGCCCCTCGCCGTCTCCCGCACTTCCGACAACCTCGTTGCTTACTGGAAGCACCGCCGCAGCGGCGGTGGCAGCGCCTGAGCCCCGCCACACGGGCGCGCGCCCGCACTCCCGTGGCATGCATCCCAAGACCTTCGCGTATGGCGGGCGGCACAACGGCCATGCTTGGGGCTGGGGTGAAAAGGCGAAGCGCTGTCCCCTCGCGGAGCGGCGGGCACAGCACTTGAGGGTGCAGCGGACCGCTTGGGCATGGCGGAGTCGCAGTTCATTGCGAATCGCGAGCGCCCCCGCTGCCGTGATGAATGGGGCGCCTCACGGCCCGACCCGTGGGCCGAGGCCAGTGGAGCGATGAACAGCCAGGGGGCGCGCCGCTCACCCCCCGGTTTGCCGACCGGCTGAGTGCCGACCGCGCCTCCCCGACGTGAACCTCATGCCCCTGATGGACACCGGTCCACTGGCGGCGCTACTGGACCGGCAGCACAGCGCATCACGTGCGGGTGGTCGCGGCGCTGAGGTGATGTCGGGCCGAAGCCGAATGATGTCCACGAGCCCAGTCCTGGCGGCAGTGCTATCATTGATCGATCGCGCCGCGCGTTGGGCCGGCCAGCGCCCCCTGCGGAGCTGAGGAGTGCTGCCGAGAGGTGGCCCTGGCGCCGGACTGTGCCGGCGACCACGGGGAGGGCCCGCGGGCGTGACCTGATGTGACGGCGCACTTCTGTCGGCGCGGCGGCAAGAGGCCGCGCCGAACACGCCGACCGTCCGGCGCCCCGGTGGAGCTCGGTCTCGCGCCAATGGGGGGAGAGGTGTGCTGTGCTGACCACGGGTGACGTAGCCATTCGGCCGCTGGAGATGGAGGACATCCCTCGGCTGTACGCGTGGTCGAAGGATTTGGAGATCGAGCACCAGGTGGGATGGGCGCCGTGGATGTCGCGGGCTCGCTTCGAGCAGCGGTACGAAGACCGAGTGCGGGAATCCGCCCGAGGACCTGGTGCTGCTGGGCATCGCCTATCGCGAGCAGCTGGTAGGGTATGTCCAGCTGGCCTTCATATCCCACCTGGAGCGCCGCGCTGCCCTGGGATTCGTTGTCGCGGAGCGCTCGGCCCGGCGGCAGGGCGTTGGGCAGGCCGCCGTCATCCTGGCGATGGACTATGGGTTTTCTCTCCAGGATTTAGACCGCATCTATGCGGAGGTGTATCCCTTCAATGCGTCGTCGCTCAGGCTGTTACACCGCATCGGCTTCCAGCGGGAAGGCCTGCTGCGCCAGCATGAGATCCACCAGGGCCAGCGAATCGATTTGGTGGTGCTCGGCATGCTGCGCGGCGAGTTTTACGCCCGGCATCCCTCGCGGCTGCCGAGCCAGCTGGCTACCGACCGCGCCCCATAAGGGAATCCACAAACGCTTCCCGCCGAAAGGGCTCCAAATCCTCAGCCTGCTCGCCTAAGCCGATCCACTGCACCGGCAGGCCCAGCTCGCGATGAATCGCCAGCACCATCCCCCCTTTGGCCGTGCCGTCCAACTTCGTGAGAATGATCCCGGTCGCGCCGACGCCCTGGAACAGCTCCGCCTGGCGCAGAGCGTTCTGCCCCATGGTCGCATCCAGGACCAGGAGCGTCTCATGGGGCGCTCCCGGATGCGCCCGGTCCAGCACCTTCACGATTTTTCCCAATTCTTGCATGAGGGGCGCCTTGGTGTGCAGTCGCCCCGCCGTGTCGATGATTGCCAGGTCCATCCTCCGGCTCACGGCCGCCTGCACCGTGTCAAACGCCACCGCGGCGGGATCGGCACCCGGCCCCTGCTGCAAGATCGGCACGTCCACCCGGCGCGCCCACCCCGCCAGCTGCTCGGCCGCCGCCGCGCGAAAGGTATCGGCCGCTCCCATCAGCACCCGGTGGCCTCGCTGGTGGAACCGCCCTGCCAACTTGCCCACACTGGTGGTCTTGCCCGACCCGTTGACCCCCAGAACCACCCACACCTGGGGGCGATCGGGCGGGAGTGCCCATGGATCCGACGCATCGGCCGGGAGCAAGTTGAGCAGCTCGCCGCGCATCAGGTGCTGCAGGGCTTCCTCGGATAGAGGCCGCTCCTCGCGCACCCGCTCGTGCATCCGCGCCAGCAGCGCCTCCACCGTCGCGGGGCCCACGTCCGCCTGATACAGCGTCTCTTCCAACAGGTCCCAAAATTCTTCACTGACGCGCAGCCCTACCAGCCGGCGCCAGCCAGCTTCCACGCGGTCGCGCGTTCGGCGCAAGCCCTGCCACCAGCGCGTTCGCTCGGCATCGGGCATGTCAGCCCACCTCCTCGGGCATCGCGCCCAACCGCACCGATACCAGCCGGCTGGCGCCCCCCCCATCACTGGCAAAGCCCCACAGCGCCGCGGCTTGCTCCATGGTGGACTTGTGATGCGTCACCACCAGGTACTGTGAGTGGCGGCGGCGCGACAGGTAAAGCGCGAAGCGCCGTGCATTCTCTTCATCCAGGCTGGCTTCCGCTTCATCCAGCACCACCAGCGGCGCCGGCCGCACATCCAGCAGGGCAAATAGCCACGCCAACGCGCCCAGCGCCTTCTCGCCCCCCGACAGCAGCCCCAGCGACTGCGCCCGCTTTCCGGGCGGCTCCACCCACAGATCCAGACCCGGCTCCGGGCTCGTGACCCAGTGAAACCCCCCGCGGCCCCCTCCAAACATCTCGGCGACCGCCGCAGCGAACGCCTGCTCCAACTGCTGCAAGGCATCGCGGCGCCGAACCTCTACCTCCTGCGCCAGGGTGGCCAAGGTCGACTCCAAGTCGGCGGCGGCCTGCTGCACGTCTTGCTGCTCAGATGCCAAAAACCGAGCCCGCTGCTCCAGCGCGTCGTAGGCCGCCAGGCTGCCTGGCCGAATCGGGCCCAGTTCTTCGCCCTGCCGCGCCAGCGCCGCCATTTCCCGCTCCGACGCAGGCACGTCGGCCACGGGCGGTCCGCCGGACTCCGGATCTGCCGCCAGCTCCTCCAGCTGACCCGCGACCCGCTCCTGCTCCACCGCCAGCTGCTGGCTGCGCTGGTCCACCCGTCCCCGCTCGACCCGCACGCCGACTAGGCGATCCTCCAGCACGCGGGCTTCCTCCCGCAGGGCCGACCGCTCCTCGCGGCGCGTGGCGGCCTCGCCGGCCAGCTCGCGCAGTTCCGCGTCCAAAGCGCCTAACTGCTCCGCGGCCCGCTCTACCGCCTGCCCCACCGTCTCAGCCCGCGCCGACAAAGTAGCCAGGCGCCGCTCGGCGGCCGCACGGCGCTCCGCAGCCTCCGCCGCGACCGCGGCCCACCGCTCGGCCGCGCGCCGGCGCTCGCCGGCGGCCGCTTCCCACCGCTCCCGCTCCGAGTTCAGCGCCGCGCGCTGGCTCCGGAGCTCCTGCGTGGCTGCGCCCGCGGCCCGCCACTCCGCCTCCGCCTCCGCCGCTACCCTCTCGGCACCCGGCAGGCGCTCCGCGGCCTCAGCGCCGCCGGGGTCCTGGGACTCCCACACCGAGCGCGCGGCCGCGAGCCGCCGCACGGCTTCCCCGTGAGCCACCTGCCTCTGATGATGCTCGCGCTCGCGCTGCGCGAGCTGCGCCACCGCTTCCCGACGCTCCCGCTCGGCACTGGCCAGCAGCTCGCGCAGCCCGGCAAGCTGCGGCCGCTCTGTCGCGAGCTGCTTCGCGAGGTGCCCGATTTCCGCGCGCCGCGTCCAGGGAGACGACGGCTGGCCCGGCGAGCCGCCGGTGATGGCACCGCCGGGATGCACAAGCTGCCCATCCAGCGTAACCAAGCGATACCGAAACGCGGTGAGCCGCCCGAGGGCGACGGCATCCTCTAATCGCTCCAGCACTAGCACGCGCCCCAGCCGATGGGCCGCCGCCGGCCGCACCCGCGCATCCATCGACACCAAGTCCAGCGCCCAGCCGCGCACGCCCTCCTGGCGCGCCAAATCGTTGTCGCCGACATTGGGCCGGGCCGCACGCACGGCATCCAGCGGCAGGAATGTCGCCCGGCCCAATCCACGCGCCTGCAGGTGGCGCACCGCGCGCCGCGCATCGCGGTCGGTGGCCACGACCACATCCTGCGCCGCACCGCCCAAGGTGGCCAGAATCGCCACCTGATAAGGATCCGGAACCGTGAGCAGCGAGCCGAGGGTGCCCAGCACACCTTCGAGGGCCCCTTCTTGGGCCGCGCGCAGCACAGCCCGGACGCCGGAGCCATATCCCTCTCCCTCCGCCTCCAGCTGGTGCAGCACCCGATGCCGAGCTTGGCGCTGCGCCACCTGCTGCTCCAAGGCCGCCAGACGCTCGCGCTCGGCCGACAGATACTGGGTGAGCCGATCCACCTGCTCCGCTTGCTGCCGCATCTCGCCATCACTGGCGGCCAGCTGCGCGGCTTCGGCCTCCACCTGCTGTGCCAGCGCGGCCATGGAGCGCGCGGGGTCTTCCGCGAGCGGGCCTAAGATACCCGACAGCCGGTCCGCGGCTCGGCGGTATCCCACCTCGAGCGCCGCCAGCCGGTCCCGCTCCGCCGCCAGTGCCTGGTGCGTCCGCTCCTTGGCCGCCTGGTCGGCCTCCGCCTGCACCAGCGCTCGCTCCACCGCGCGCAGCGCCGCGTGCACTTCGGCCAGCCGGTCGTCCGGCGCCTCTGCCGCCAACGGGGGCCCGTCGGCCGCCGCCGCATGGCGCGACTCTTCCTGCTGCGCCTCCCGAACCCAGCCCTCAATCTGAGAGCGCTCGGCACGAAGGCTTTCCAGCCTCCCTTGCCACCGCTGGCGGGCCTGCTCGCACTCCTGCGCCCTCGCATCCAGCTTTGCCCGCGCTGCGTCCTGCTGTGCCGCCACCGCCTCCAGCGCGGTGCGAGCCGCCTCCAGGGCGTCGTGCTCCGAGCTGAGCACCGCCCGCCGGCTATCCGCCGCAGCCCGCTGCTCTGCCAAGCGCCCCATCTGACGCTCCAACTTAGCGCGCCGCGCCGCTTTGAGTCCGAGCCGCAGGCGGTCCACCTCCGCGGCCAGCGCCAAGTAGCGGCGCTCCCGCTCCGCTTCAGCGGCCATCTCCGCCATCTCCCGCTGGACCCCCACCGTGAGGTCGCGCGCCCTCACCAAGTCCCGAGCCACGGCCGCCAGCCGCTGCCGGGTCTCCTGCTCCCGCAACTGAACCCGCGTATTGCCGGCGGCCTCCTCGACTTGCTGCAGCCGCTCGGCGGGCCGCTGGAGGAGCGTGGCCTCGATGCGCCCCTGCCCAATCACCGCGTAGGCCGCGCGCCCGAGCCCGCTGTCCAAAAACCACTCCGTGAGGTCCTTCAGCCGCACTGCGCGCGTGCCTACCAGATACTCGCTGTCCCCGTGGCGATAGAGGCGCCGCCCAACCCGAAGGGTCTCTGGCCATCGGGCCATGACCCCGTCGGTGTTGTCAAACTCCAGCATCACCTCGGCTAACTGCGCCGGGCGGCGGTGCGGAGATCCGCTCCACAGCAAGTCCTCCCACCGCTCCGCTCTCAGCTCGCGGACGCGCTGCTCGCCCAGTGCCCAGCGGATGGCGTCGACCAGATTGCTCTTGCCGCCGCCGTTGGGGCCCACGAACGCCGTGAGCCCCGCCGGCAACTCGATGCGCACCTCACCCGCAAACGACTTGAAGCCGTATAGTTCCACTGCTTTGAGATGCATGGCGCCTCCACTTTGCGAGCCGAGCTTTCCGCCATTGTACCGTGCCGGCGCCCCGGAATCCGGTACCGGCTTTCTGTATCGCAGGTGCGGATTACGCCTTTTTTAGACAGCCTTTCTGTAAAGGACGGGTGCATGCGCGCGCGGAATGTGACCCTTCATGGATGTGGCGGACAAGATCGCGGACGTAATCCTTTCTGATCCCTCGGTGAGCGTGCGCGAGATTGCGCAGCGCCTAGGCTACGCCGAGGAGAAAACGATCTACTATTGGATGAACAAGCGCGGGTTCCACGGCATCCGCCCCTTCAAGCGCGCGGTCCTCACAGGTCAGTACCGCGGAGCCAGCATCGCGCGCGAGTCCAGCGGGCGCCCCGGCCGGCTGCCCGTCGCCGAGCGCTTCACCAAGACGGGTGAACCCATCTACAGCGGGGAGACACTGCCCATCACGCTCGACCGGGGCCGCGGCCTGTTTGTGTGGCGCCACCAGGGACCCGTCGAGGCTGGGATCCTCATCGGAGACTGCCTGGTGATTGGACCGGCCAACCTGGCGGCGGCCGCACTGGTTCTGGCGATGACGCCTGACCACCTCCCCGCCATTCGGCACGTCGTGCAGACGGACGCGGGCCCGCTGCTCCTGGCATACCCCGAAGCCACCCTCGACTCGGTCAGCCGCCCCATCGGCACCATCTTGCAAGTGCTGCGCTTGCTGCCTCCTGCCACTATGTGACAGGCCTCGCCAGCAACCCCGTGCCTCCGCGGCACGTTGTATCTCGAGGGCCAGAGCGGGCGGCTTATTTGCGTATGCTACAATGGCCGGCGAGATTAGCCCGCTAGGGCCGCGATCCAAGTTCCGGCGACGAGCCGAGCCCGCCATATTCGCCCCTAGCGCAGGGGAACCGTGTTGACAGTGAGGTGATGGAGTGCGTTGTGCGCGTTGTGGCTTTGACAATACCAGTGCGTCCACGTTTTGCCGTCAGTGCGGCAAGCGTCTGCATGGTCCGTCTCCAGCGGCCAAGGGCCCGCGCCGCCGCCTCCGGTGGGGCCGCATGGTGCTGTTGGGAGCTGGCGCCGTCGTCGCGCTGACCCTGGGTGTCGTGGGCAAGTCGGTCGTGGCGGCTTGGCGCACCATGCCGGCCATCAAAGCCGTCGTAGGTGCCACCAGCCAAGACTCGATCGTCTATGATCGCTACGGGAAGCCAGTGGAAGTGCTGCATGGGCCCTCCAATCGCCTCACGGTGCCGCTCAGTCAGGTATCCAAGCCCATGCAGAACGCCATCGTCGCCATCGAGGACCACAGTTTTTACACCAACCCCGGCTTTGACTTGAAGTCGATGGCGCGGGCGGCCCTGGTCGACGTTTTGCACCGCGGCGGCCTGCAGGGGGCCAGCACCATCACCGAGCAGCTGGCCAAAACTTTGTACTTGAAGGACAACCAGAGCCTGACGTACAAGCTGCAGGAGGTTTTTTTGGGCCTGGAGCTGGCCCGGATGTACTCCAAGCAGCAAATTTTGAACATGTACTTGAACAACGTATATTTTGGGGACGGCGCCACGGGCATTGGCGCGGCCGCCAATGCGTACTTCAGCGAGAAGCCCTCGCAGCTGACGCTGGCCCAGGCCAGTGTGCTTGCCGGCTTAGTGCAGGCGCCGTCGCTGTACGACCCGTACGTCAATCCCAAACTGGCCAAGGCGCGGCAGCTCCAGGTGCTGCAAGCGATGGAAACCTATCAGGGGCTCTCGCACCAAGCCGCGATGGCGGCGTATCATGCGCCCTTGAACCTGCACCAGGGAAACATTCAGCAGCAGTCCTCGGATCCCTACCCGTGGTACACCACGACCATCATCAGCCTGCTGGAGGGCGCGCCGTACCACCTCACTTACCAGCAAATCACCCAGGGCGGACTGCATATCTATACGGCGCTAGACCCTAAGGTTTACAACATCTCTCAAAACGCCGTGACGTACTGGATGAACAAAAACTTTGGCCCGTCATCCAAAACCGTCCCGTTCCACCAGGCGGTGGCGGTGGTGATGGATCCGCACAATGGCTACGTGCTGTCCATTATTGGCGGGCGCAATCCTGCTCAAGCACTGGCCTTTGACCCGAACCTGGCCTTCCAAGCGCATCGCAGCACGGGCTCGTCGATCAAGCCGATCATGGAGTACACGCCGGCGCTCGCGAAGGGCATGACCCAGATGACGGTGATGCAAGACCTGCCCCAGTTTCGCCGCAACGGCAACTGGTGGCCGCAGAACGACAATCACCTGAACGTGGGGTACATCACCCTGCGCGACGCACTGGGCATTTCCGACAACAACATCGCGGTGCGCCTGCTGAACAAAATTGGCTTGAACTATGGGTTTAACTTCGCCAACCAAAAGTTTGGCCTGACGCTCAGCCCGAAAAATCTGACCCAGTCCGGCCTGGCGATGGCCATCGGGGGGTTTCTCCACGGCCCCACGCCCATGCAGATGACCGACGCTTACGACACCATCGCCAACGGCGGCGTGCGCATGAAGCCCATTTTCATCACCAAGGTGACCAACCAGTACGGCGCGGTGCTGTTCCAAAACAAGCCCAGCGGCCAGCGCGAATTCTCGCCGCAAGTCGCTTACATCATGACCAAAATGATGGAGCGAGTATTTTATCCGGGCCCCTTGCCAGGGCTGTCGCAGGACACGGGCATGGGGCAGTACACGACCGGGTACAACCTGTCGCCGGGCCGCCCGGCCGCCGGCAAAACCGGCACCAACAACGGATATGCGGACGCCTGGTTTGACGGATTTACCCCGCAGATGCTGGCCGTGGTGTGGGAGGGGCGGCTCAGCGAGGATCCCAATGTCCCCCAGTACCTGATCAATGGCCAGGGGCCCGCTTACGGCGCGACCGCGGCCGGGCCCATCTGGCGCCAAATCATCGAGCAGTCGGCCACGGCGCTGCATCTGCCGGTGGCACACTTCCCGAAGCCCAGCGGCATCGTGACCGTCCCCGATGTCAGCATTACGTCAGGGAAGCTGGCCGGCCCTTACACTCCGCAGCATGATATCCAAAGCGCGCAATTCATCGCGGGCACGCAGCCGACGTCCATTGGCCACAGCCACGTCATGGAGCCCGTGCTGGCGAGCAACCCCCACGTCTTGTGGCTGCCGGGGTGCGGGCCGTCCATTGACAAGGTATTCCTGACCAAGGAGCCCAACTGGCGCCCGGGCATGCCACTCCCGCTGGACCACTTTCAGTGGGCGCCCACGGCGACCTGCACACCTTCCAGCAAGGGCAGTGGCAGCGGCAGCACGCCCCCCGCGAACGGCACCGGCAGCGGCGGCACGCCCCCCGCGAACGGCACCGGGAATGGCACCGGGAATGGCACCGGCCTGGGCAACGGCACCGGCAACGGGACGGGATAGCCGCCAGCAGGTCCCTGTGAGGGCCGGCTGGGGCCCTCACAGCTCTCCTGGTTCCGTGTGACGTGCGTGATCCGTGCCGGCGGCCCGCCATCGCGACTTCCCTCCGGTGGCCCGGGTGTGCTGTCTCCAGCCGCGAGGCTTTGCTCCAACCTCGTCCCGTGTGAAGGCGTGGTGCAAACCGCCTGCTGCAGGCGCAGTCCGGCCCCGAGCCCACGCGCTGTCGGCCTATGGCGCCTGCGCAGGTGCTGGTTGCGTGAGACGCCCCGCTGACAGCTGAAAGTGTTCCGGAGCCACCTGCACCGAGACCCACCGCCGCCACACCCGCGGGCGCCTGGCGCAGTGCCGTTCCCCGTCGAGAACGCGGGCGTGGGCGCGCGCCCTGGCCGCCCGATCGCGACCATCTCCGGACCTGACTTCGCAGCCGGAGGGCTGGACTCCAGCGGATCTGATGGACGCGGGGTGCACCATCCCACCCGGGCCGAGTCAGAGCGCCGGGATGATGGTCTCCGCAGGCCGGGGCCGCAGGGCCCCAGGCGGCAGCGACGCCGAGGGGGCCGACGGCCGTCACTTGCCTTCGGCCGCCGCAAGCGCTGTCACAGCGGTGTGGCGGACGAGCCTGCTATGGCGCAGCCTGGAACGGCAAACCCAGTCGGCCGGAGCCGCAGCCGGGGGCAGCGCGATTTCGCATGGCGGGGGCCCTGTGGGCACACAGCCCCGTGGACACCCGCCAGCGGTGATGCGGCCAAGCCAGGCTGTACTGTCAGACGCCGATCGGGAGGCGGCGTCACAAGTTGGCGCCGGGCACGGCACGCGAAGCCTTGCGCGCCATTGCTGCCGGCCCCCGCGCACTGCCCCCGGAAGGCCGCCCGTCCCGCCTCCCAGCGGCATCTCTATTCCACCCGAGCCAGGGCGAATCCGCTTCGCCGGCGCTGCCCCAGGGCTAGAGGTCTCTGCCGCCGCCGTCCCACCTGTCCCCTACCGCAGCAGCTGCGGCCTGCTCGGCTGCCTTCTTGCTGCGGCCCTGGCCCCGCCCATGCTCTCGGCCATCCCATGTCACCGCCACCGTGAAGATTTTCGCGTGCTCCGGCCCTTCTTCCGCCACTACCTCGTACCGCGGCACGTGGCCCTGGCGAATGACCCGCTCGGCGAGCATCGTTTTCGCATCCCGCTCTCGGCGCCCTGCCGCCAGAAGCGCTGGCGCCAGCACCCACAGCACCAGCTCCGCTGCCGTCTCCCACCCCGTGGACAAATAGCTGGCGCCCACCACCGCCTCAAAGGCATCCGCCAAGATCGATGGCTTGCGGCGGCCTCCCGTGGCCGCCTCCCCGCGCCCCAAGCGCAGCTGTGGGCCCAGGCCCAGAGCGGCAGCGGCCCCCGCCAGGGACGACTCCCGCACGATGGCCGCGCGCGCCTCGGACAGCCGCCCTTCGTCCCACGACCCCGCGTGGTGGCGATACAGCCAGTCGGTGACGGCCAGCTGCACCACGGCGTCGCCCAAAAACTCCAGCCGCTCATTGCAGGAAACGCCCTCACCCACCTCGTGCGCAAACGACGAGTGGGTGAGGGCTGTCTCCAGCAGCTCCCGGTCTGTCACGAAGCGCGCCAGCGAATTCACGGCGCCGAGGGCAGCGGCCCCGCCGGCCATGCGCGGAATGCGAGGGAGGCGTTGTGGCCCCCAAAGCCAAACGCATTGGACAGGGCGGCCTGGACCGCCAGTGGCCGCGGCACCTGGGGCACGTAGTCCAAGTCGCACTCTGGATCCGGATTTTCTAGATTGGCGGTGGGCGGGAGCACCTCGTGGTGCAGGGCCAGCGCCGTGGCGATGGCCTCCACTGCCCCAGCCGCGCCAAAAAGATGCCCGGTGACCGATTTGGTAGACGAGACCGCCAGACGATAGGCATGGGCGCCAAACACTCGCTTGATGGCCGCGGTTTCCGCAGCGTCGCCCAGCGGGGTGGAAGTGGCATGCGCGTTGATGTAGCCAATGTCCTCCGGAGCCAGGTTGGCATCCGCCAAGGCGGCTTGCATCGCCGCCACGGCGCCGGCGCCATCGGGATGGGGCTCCACCATGTGGTGCGCGTCCGCCGAGCGCCCGTAGCCCACCAGCTCCGCATAGATGTGCGCTCCGCGGCGCTCCGCATGGTCCAGCGCTTCCAGCACCAGCACGCCCGCGCCTTCCCCCATGACAAACCCGTCCCGCCGGGCATCAAAAGGCCGACTGGCGTGCTGGTAGTCGTCGTTGTTGGTCGACAGCGCCCGCATGCTCGAAAACCCGGCCAGCGCAATCGGAAGCAGGACGGCTTCCGCGCCGCCGGCCAGCATCACATCAGCATCCCCATGTTGAATCGCGCGCAGCGCGTCGCCCACGGCGTGCCCGGAGGAGGCACACGCCGTCGTGACCGACGCGTTAGGCCCCATCAGGCCGAACCGAATCGCACACTGCCCCGCCAGCATGTTGCCAATCATCATGGGAATGAAGAACGGGCTGACGCGGCCGGGCCCCCGCGACTCCAGCACGTGCAGCTGATCCACCAGCGTCTGCATGCCGCCAATGCCGGTGCCCATGGATACGCCGGTGCGGTGCGGGTCCACCGGACCCAAGCCGCCGTCGTCCCACGCCAGCTGCGCCGCCGCCACGCCCAGCTGGGTGAAGCGGTCCATGTGGCGGACATCTTTGCGGTCCAAGTACGCGCCCGGATCAAAGTCCGGGACGTCCGCCGCGAAACGGGTGGGATACCCGCTCGCGTCAAACGCCTGGATGGGCCGCGCGCCACTGCGCGCGGCCAGCAGGCCGGACCAAAAGTCACGGTGGCCGGTGCCGACCGGAGAAATGACGCCTAAGCCAGTGATGGCCACACGCCGCCCGCACGACCTATCCGCCGCGCTGCTGTTCGGGTCCACACTCATGCGTTAGGAGTGGTCCCGGATGTAGTCCACCGCGTCGTTGACCGTCGCAATCTTCTCGGCGTCCTCATCCGGAATTTCCAGCCCGAACTCTTCCTCCAGCGCCATCACCAGCTCGACGATGTCCAGCGAGTCAGCCCCAAGGTCCTCGATGAAGTGAGCCTCGGGGAGCACCTCGTCTTCCTCGACACCCAGCTGGTCCACGATAATCTCCTTCACCTTCGGAAACACATCCGCCTTGTCCGCCATCTCGCTGACTCCTCCTGTTACTGCATTGCCAAGCCGCCGTCGACCACCAGAACGTGGCCGGTGACGTACTGAGCTTGTGACAGAAACCACACGGCGTCGGCCACATCATCCGGCGCGCCCACGCGCTGCAACGGAATCGCTTGCGCCATCTTTGCGCGCTGCGCCTCTGTCATGGCTGCCAATAAATCGGTCTCAATAAATCCAGGTGCTACCACATTGGCCGTGATGCCGCGGCTAGCCCACTCCTTGGCCAATGACTTGGTAAAGCCAATCATGCCCGCCTTGGCGGCCGCATAGTTGGCTTGTCCGGCGTTTCCGATCAAGCCCGCCACGGACGCCACATTCACGATGCGGCCAAACCGCTGCCGCACCATGGGCCGCAGTGCAGCCTTGGAGCAGTAAAACACGCTGGCTAGGTTGGTGTCTAGCACTTCGCTCCAATCGCGAGGCGACAGCCGCGGCACCAGGCCATCGCGCGTGATGCCCGCGTTGTTGACCAGAATGTCCAGCCGGCCCCACGCTTGGTGCACTGCGGCCACCAGCGCCTCTGCCGCCGCCGGATCGGCCACATCGGCCTGAAACACTTGGGCGTGCCCGCCCTGCCCCCGGATGGCTGCGGCCGCGGCCTCGGCTCCCGCCTCGTCGCCGCGGTAGTTGATCGCCACGGCGGCACCCTCGCGGGCCAGCCGCTCGGCAATGGCCCGCCCAATGCCGCGGGATGCCCCGGTCACAAGTGCCACACGCTCCTCCTGGATCATCCCGTCCCCCCTGCTGTGACGCTGAATTATAGCGTCTAGGATTTTACCAGTTCAAGCGCCGCCGCAAACGCCGACGGCGATTCGACCGCCTGTACCGCCGCCCGGCGCTGCACCCGCTTTATCAGCGCAATCATCGCATGGCCAGGCCCACACTCAAGGAACCCCTCGGCGCCCTCTGCCACCAGCCGATGCAGGCTGGCCTCGAGGCGCACGGGATGGGAAACCTGGGCCACCAGGCGCGGCACCGCTTCCTCCGCCGTCCACACGGGGTGGCCGTCCACGTTGGCCAACACCGGAAACTGTCCGCGGGGCGCCCACTCCACCTCCGCCAAGGCCGCGGCGAGCGGCGCCTCCGCCGGCGCCAAGAGCCGGCTGTGAAATGGAGCGGACACGGGCAGCCGGACGACCCGCGCGCCGGCCGCCCGGGCGCGCGCCTCCAACTCTTCCAAGCCCGCTACCGTCCCCGACACCACCAGTTGCCCTGGTGCATTATAGTTTGCCGGCTCCACCCAGCCCACCGCCTGCGCCAGCGTCGCCATCTGCTCCACCGTGGCGGCGTCGAGCCCCATCACCGCGGTCATCCCGCCCATTCCCGCCGGCACCGCATTTTGCATCACGTGTCCCCGCAGGCGCGTAATGCGCACCGCATCGGCAAAGGGCAGCAAGCCGCTGGCCACCAGCGCGCTGTACTCGCCCAGGCTCAGCCCCACCGCCGCTGACGGCAGGGGGGGGTCCAGCGCGCGCCACGCCGCCACACTGACGGTCAAAATCGCCGGCTGCTGCACCTCGGTCTCCACCAGCCGTGATTCGGGGCCTTCCCAGAGCACCGAGCGCAGCCGGTACTCCAGGGTCTCCTCAGCTTCCTCAAACACCCGCCGAGCGGCGGGCACGTCCTGCAGGTCCCGACCCATGCCAACGTATTGGCTCCCTTGACCCGGAAACAGCGCGGCCCAGTTCATCGGCCCCACCGTATGACGGTGGCACCCCAGGTGAGCCCCGCCCCGAACGCTGCCACGGCGAGCACGGTGTCCGGCCCGATCCGACCTGCGGCCCGCGCTTCGGCCAGCGCCAGGGGAATGCTGGCCACCGAGGTGTTGCCGTACCGCTCAATGTTCACGACAAATCGAGACAGGTCCACCCCCAGGCGGCGCGCCGCCGCCTCGATGATGCGGGCGTTGGCCTGGTGAGGCACCACCAGGTCCAAGTCCTCCAGAGTCAGATGGGCCGCCTGGAGTGCGCCGGCAATCGACTCCGGCAGTGCCTTGACCGCAAAGCGAAACACGTCGTTGCCGGCCATCTTCATGTAGTGCTGCCGGCGCACCACCGTCTCTTGATTGGCCGGCATGGCCGAGCCCCCTGCCGGCAGCATGAGCAGCGGCCCGCCCGCGCCGTCGCAGTTCAGGCTGGACCCCAGCACCCCGCGCGTGCTGGCACTCGCCTCCAGCACCACCGCGCCCGCCCCGTCTCCGAACAGCACCGCGGTCGACCGGTCTTCCCAATCGACGATGCTGGACAGCACGTCGGTCGCCACCACCAGCACCCGTTCCACTGCACCCGCCACAATGAGGGCGCGCCCCAGCTCCAGGGCATACACCCAGCCGGTGCAGCCTGCTTGAACATCAAACGCGGGCCGCGGCGGGCCGTTCAGCCGAAGCCACACGCGCCCGGCGGTGCAGGGAAAGGGCGTGTCTCCGGTGTTGGTGGCGCAAATCACCATATCGATGGCGGTGGGATCGACTCCCGAATCCGCCAGTGCCGCGCGGCTAGCTGCGGCCCCCAGCGACGACGCCGTCTCCCCCGGGGCTGCAATGCGGCGCTCGCGAATCCCGGTGCGGCTCACGATCCAATCATCGCTGGTATCCAGCATCTGCTCCAAGTCCGCGTTCGTCAGAATCCGCTCGGGCGCATACGCCCCGAGGCCCGCCACCACCGCAGCCCGTGCACTCATAACGGCGCCTCCTCTGCCCGCGCCCTGGCTTTCAGCTCGCGCAACGCCGATCCAATGAGTCCGTTGACATCGCCGGCCACTTGCTCGGCCCCGCGCTGCACCGCGTTGGCAAAGGCCCGGGCACGGCTCGCACCATGCGCCTTAATCACGACCCCCGACAGCCCGAGCAGAGGCACACCGCCCACCTCTTGGTAGTCGAGGCGGGTGCGCAGGCGCAGCAGCGCTGGGCGCGCGAGCAGCCCGCCCAGCTTGGCCCGCATCCCATCCCGCAGCGCCCCTCTGAGCCCGTACATGACCTCCGCGACGGTGCCTTCCGCCACCTTCAGCACCACGTTGCCCACAAAGCCATCTGCCACTAAGACGTCCGCCACCCCAGCCAGTACGTCCCGCGCCTCAATGTTGCCCACAAAGCGACCGGGCAGCTGCGGCCCCGCGGCCTCCAGCCGCCCGAAAGCTTCTTGCAGCGCCAGCGGGCCCTTCCCCGGCTCGGTGCCTAGATTTACCAGACCCACACGCGGCACCTCCACGCGCAGCACCCGCTCCGCGTACAGTGCCCCCATGTGGGCATACTGGACCAAATGCACAGGCTTGGCATCAACATTAGCTCCTACGTCGAGCAGCAGCGCGCCGCGGCCGTCCCGGGTTGGCAGCACCGCGCAGAGCGCCGGGCGCTCCACCCCCCCGAGCCGCCCCAGCACCAAAAGGCCCGCCGCCATCATCGCGCCTGTGTTGCCCGCAGACACCGCGCCATCCACTTGGCCCGACTTCACCAGGCGAATCGCTTCCACCAAGCTCGCATGGGGCTTTTGCCGGACCGCCTGCACCGGTGGCTCGGCCGGGCCAATCACATCGTCCGTGTGATGGACGTGCACGCGGCCCCGCGGAGCCGACGCCATCCAGGGGGTCCATCCCTCGCCGCGGCCCACCAGGACGACCTCCAACCCCTCGTGGCGGCGGGCGGCCTCGCAGCCACCTTCCACCGCGGCCCGCGGCGCCAGGTCGCCTCCTTCCGCGTCAATCGCGATGCGCACGGCCGATGCCCCCCCGCCGATCTCCCAAATCGACTACCAAAAACTTGCCGCGAAATACCACGGATTCGCCAACCTGCGTCACCACCAGCACGACGTAGCGGCTCTGGCGGCGGCGAAGCACTTCCGCCCGCGCCACCAGCCGATCTCCGGCGTACACCGGCTGCTTGAACTTGGAGTTGGCGAGAGCGGTCAGCACCCAATCGCCGTCCACCACCGACAGCGCCAGGGAGTCCGCTTGTGCGAACAGATGCTGGCTGCGCACCACGCCGCTGCGGTGAAAGGTCATCTCGGGCGTGGTGTCCAGCACGGACACGGCATGGCGACCGATGGCCAGATCCACCAAATCGCCCACCATCTCGGCGCCTTCTAGTGCGCGGAGGCCCACCACCGCCTGGCGCGCCAGCCCTTGAGCCCGCTGGCGCACTTCCGGAATACCTAGATACACGCGATCCAGGCGCACCGTCGGCACGCTGACCGTCAGGGAGCGCGCCAGTTCTTCGTCAGTGCGCAGCGGATCTTCTCTCAGGAGCTGCTTCAGAAGTTGGTGGCGCTCCACCCGGCGTGTCTGCAGGACGGCTCCCCCCTCTTATGATCACGTGATCCTAATTTGCGAAGACGGAGAAGCCGGGCTGATGGCCCGGCTAAGCCTCGCTCTCAATCTCCAGCACGGCCCGCCCATCGTAGTAGCCGCAGTGCGCACACACTTGGTGGGGCATGCGGTCTTGGTGGCACCGCGGGCAGTGGCCCACTTGCGGAGCCGTCAGCTTCCACATGGACCGCCGCTTATTTTTCCGGGACTTAGAATGCTTCTTTTTCGGCACGGCCATTTTACGTGTCCTCCTCTGGGTTCTCGGATGCCTGCGGGCGCCGCCAGCCAGCGAGGGCCCTCCATCGCTCGTCGGCGGGCGGCAAGCACCCGCACTCGCCGTCATTCAAATCGCGGCCGCACTGCGAGCAGAGCCCTCGACACTCGGGATCGCACACCGGCACCGCCGGCGTGGCCAGCACCACCGCCTCGGCCACCAACTCATCGAGGGGAATCACGTCCTGGCGATACGGGAGCCACTCATCGGCCAACCCGGGCTCCGCCTCGCGAAACTCCTGATGCAACTCGAACGGCACCTCCAGGCGCATGGGCCCTAGGCAACGGCCACACTCGGCCCGAAGCGTCGCCCGGCCACGCAACACCACCGCCAGGAACTCTCCGCCGTTGTCGACCGTCACACGCCCACACGCCGCCCCTTCCAGCGGCCAGTCAGAACGTTCCTGAAGGGGCGCGGGCCACTCGCCTTCCAGCGGCACCTCGATGCGGCGGCCAGCCCAACGCTTTACATCCCGCACGCGCACTTCCATCGCCATGCCACGACGCCACCTTCACAAAACTTTGGCCATTATAGGTAAGCGCCATCCGGCTGTCAAAGGCCGCCGGATTCGCCGGTGCCCTCCGCTCCGTCCAAGTCAGCCGCCAGGCTCAACCGCACGGCCTCCGGCAACGCTGCCTCGACGGTATACCCCGGGTGCTGAATCGCCAGCCGCGCCGCCGTGGTTAGATCCTTCAGGCGCCGCGCCTCCTGGGGCTGCATCGGAAAGGTCAAGTAGTGTACCGAGCTTGTCTTATCGTCCTTGGAGCGGCCCGGCTCCGCCTCGGCCTGCACCGCGTGCTCGCCCAAATACAGCACGACGGCTTCCTCCAATCCCGTCAGGCGCTTCAGCACCGACGGGATTTGCGTGGAATCGGGTATCTCAATCAGCAGCGTGGCCGCCAGCGCCAGGCCCTCGGGCAGCATGTCGTTGTACACCGCCAGCTCCTCCGCCACCTGCGCCGGATCGGTGATGTGCTCCACGCGCAGCATCTCCTGCGTCTGAAACCACAGCGTCCGGTGATTTTCAAACACGATGGACACCAAGTCCCCCATGGCCACGCGCCGCGTGCGCTTGTACCGAATTATGTCGTCGCGAATTTGGTCTCGCGCCAATTGATACTCCACCAGCGGCAAAAGTTCCTGTTGGCTCACTCGGCGCATCACTTATCCCCCCGTTGCCGAGGCTTCGGTCCGCTCATCGCGCCTCCGCCCCCGAGAATCCATACGCGCGGGCCAGTACTTCCACCGGGTGCAGTGGCGCTCGGCCCGCCGTTTCAATTTGCAGCCCCGCCAGCTTGCAGTCGGAGCACGGCAGGTCATCGGGACGGCTCGCCAGCCGCTCCATCAGGCGCGCCGCGACCTTCTGCGATGCATCGTAGTGCCGGGCTTTCAGCCCCCACGTGCCGTCGATGCCTGCGCAGGCCTCCGCCACGACTACCGTGGTGCCCGGTATTTTCGACAGCAGGCGGCGGGCCCGGCCCCCTCCGCCCTCCATCCGCGTGTGGCAGGACACGTGGTAGGTGATGGCCCCCACCTCCTGCTGAAAATCGCTGGCGAGTCGGCCCTGCTGGGCAAGCTCCGCCAGGAAATCCGTCACGTCCACCACTGCGGCGGCCACGCGCTCCGCCACAGCCCCTTCCACTAGCAGCGGATACTCGCGCTTCAGCACAAACGTGCAGGTGGGCTGCAGCGCTGCCACGCGGGCTCCCCGTTCCACGTGGGGGGCCAGGGCGGCAATGTTGGCCTGAGCACGCGCCTGAGCCCCGGCCACATCCCCGCCATCCAAGGCGGGCATGCCGCAGCATCGCTCCCCGGCCAGCGTGGCCACGCTCAAGCCTTGGTGCTCCAGCACCCGAATCGCCGCCTCGCCCAGCTCGGGATAGTTAAATTCAGTCGTGCAGGTGGAAAACAGCACAACATCCGGCGCAGGCGGGACAGGCCGGCCAGCCACCCGCCGAGAGAATCGCCGGTCCGCGTAGGGCGGCAGCCGCCGGCGGGGGTCGATGCCCGCCCGGCGCTTCAGCAGGCCGCGGAGGCCGGGCCGGTGGGCGGCCCAGTTCGCCAGATGGGGGGCCGCCGTTCCGAGGCGGCCCGAGCGCTCCGGGTCCCCTAGGAATCGGTCCTCGGCTGACAGCCCCACGCGGCGCACCCGCTGCGCCTTCGTGCGGAGCATCAGGCGGGGAAAGTCCAGATCAAACCGGTGGGGGGGCGTGTAAGGACACTTCAGTGCACAGATTTTGCACTGAAAGCACTCGTCCGCCACCGCCTCCATCTGGCTTCGCGTCACCGACGCCGCATCATCGTCATACCCTTCCACGAACCGAAATAGGGCCGGAAACGACGGGCACAGGTCGTGGCACAGGCGGCAGCCGTTGCAAATGTCAAACGCCTGCTTAAGGTTCCGCTCCAGCGCGCTCTCATCCCAGTACTCAGGCTTGGTGGGCCGATATTCCATGAATCCCCGCCTCCCCGCGCGCATTCAGCGGCCCTGCCGGTTTAGTCGTCTTGGTCGAGCCGCGCGAGGCCCTTGGTGAAGCGGCCAGCGTGGGACTTCTCGGCCCGCGCCAGCGTCTCGAACCACTCAGCGATGCGGTCAAATCCCTCCTCACGGGCCGTCTTGGCAAACCCCGGGTACATTTGGCTGAACTCGTAGGTCTCGCCTTCGACGGCACTCTGCAAATTTTGGGCGGTCGTCCCCACCGGCATGCCGGTCACCGGATCGCCGACTTCCTCGAGGTACTCAAAGTGGCCAAACGCGTGGCCGGTTTCCCCTTCGGCGACGTCGCGAAACAAGCCGGCCGTGTCCGGATAGCCCTCCACGTCGGCCTGCCGGGCGAAATACAGATATCGGCGGTTGGCTTGGCTCTCCCCGGCAAAGGCTTCCTTCAAGTTAGCGTGGGTTTTGCTGCCAGACAGTGTCATGGTGCCGCCTCCTCCTTGGGGCCCGAGAACCCCGGTCATTACGTTCACGAAACCCTTCCTACACTATCGAAGGCGGGCGATCCCTGTCAACGGGAGTCGATGGCGGCCGGACCGTCCCGGTTCAAACTCACGGGGCTCTATTGCTCAAGGGGAGTGCGTCAGCCCCTCCCCCAGCGCGGTCGACATCCACGGTGCCGGTGGGCGGGGCAACCCAGGCCGACCGTGCGGTGCCGTCACGCATGGGCCCTCCATGGGGCCGGCGTGCGACGGCCCGACTGGCGGAGGTGCTGGACAGCGTCACCGCCGGCGAGACGATCTGCTGCGCGCAAGACGACTACCCCTGCCGCCGTACGGACAGCACGATCACGCCGGTGGCGACCGCCAGCGACACCAGAAACGCGTATTCTCCCACAGGCATCCCCACTAAGCGATCCAGTCGGCTGCGGTGGGTCACCAGTGCCGTGCCCACCACCAAAGCGCTGGCCAGCAGCGACAGGGCCAGTCGGTTGACGAGTTTTTCCCAGTGCTTCATCAGGCGCTCGAGGTTTGTGGGCTCCAACTCGATTTTGAGGCACCCTTCGTCGATGCGCTCCATCAGCCGCTCAAGGCTGTAGGGGAGCGCGTCCGCCACCGAGAGCCACTGCAGCAGGTTGTCCTCCAGATGAGCGGCCACCGCACGCGGCCCAAAGCGGGCCGCCAGCAGTTGGGCCATCAGCGGGCGGCCGAGGTCCACCAGGGAGGCGCTCGGGTCCAGCCGCCGCACCAGGCCGTCCAGCGTGACGGCGGCCTTGGCCAGGAGTGCATACTCGTGCGGAATGCGCACGCGGTGGCGCGCCGCCAGGGCCAGCACATCGGTCAGTGCCTGCCCCAGCTCAAATTCCGCCAGCGAGCTTTCGTAGTAGCGCCGGCGGAGCCGGTCCACGTCCTGGGCCAGCGCGGCGCGGTTTATCGCCCCCTCCACAACCCCCAGCTGGAGCAGGGCCCGCACCACCTGGGCGCTGTGCCCGCGCGCCATGCCTAACAAAAGGTCGGCGGAGTGCTCCCGCATCGCGGGGGAGAGCCGCCCCACCATCCCCCAGTCCAGCAAGATGAGCTGGCCATCCTGATCCACGTGCACGTTGCCCGGGTGGGGATCGGCGTGGAAAAATCCGTCCACAAAAATTTCGCGATAGAGCGTGTGGACCAGCCGCCGCGCCACCTCGTGGGGATCTTGCCCCGCCGCCGCCAGCTCCGCGGGATCCGATACTTTCACCCCATTCAGCCGCGTCATCACCAGCACGTCCGGGCGCGTCAGCTCCCACACGACCTCGGGAATGCGAACGGTGCCATCGGCCGGTGCCCGGCGCGCCGCCTCTTGCGTGTTGTTCGCTTCCCGCGTAAAGTCCAACTCGGCCAAGAACGCCTGCACCAACTCGCCCACGAGGCCAGCGAGGCCATACTGGCGGGCAGCCGGGATGCGTGCCTCGGCCGCCGCTGCCAGCTGCGCCACAATTTCGCAGTCCACCTGCGCAGTGGCCAAGAGCCCCGGGCGCCTCACTTTCACCACCACGGCCCGCCCATCCGGCAGGCGGCCGCCATGCACCTGCGCGAGGGACGCCGAGGCCATCACGGTGGGATCCAGCCACAACACCGCCAGCGGATCCGTTCCCCACGCGCGCTCCAGCACAGTGTGCACGTCGGCCAAGGGAATCGGCGGCACTTGGTCCTGCAGCCGCTCCAGCGCCGCCACCAGCCGCGGAGACAGGAGGTCCGTGCGCGTGGAGGCCACCTGTCCCAACTTGATGAAGGTGGCTCCTAAATCCGCCAGCACCCAGGGAACCCGGTCCTCCCAGTCGGAAGCAGCCGCGCTGCTCCGGCCGCCCCACCGGGCACCGAGCGAAAGCCACCGGGCCAGCCCCAAGCTGGAGGCCAGCTGGCCCAGCCCGTGCCGCACGAGGACCGTGGCGACCGTGCGGTATCGCGCGAGATGCCGGCGCCGGCTACCCACCAGTGCCCAGAAATGGCTTCGACCGGAGCGGGCGTCCCTCCCGAACCAGCACGCGGCCTCGGCTTACCATGTGCCACACGCCGCGGCCCTCCAGCACCGCCAAATCTCCGGGTCCGCCCGGCTGAATGCTGCCCACGGCACCCAACTTCAAAATCGCCGACGGCACCGTCGTAGCCGGCGCCAGCGCATCTGGCCAAGGCCACCCGCGATCGACGAGAGCGAGCACTTCTGCCAGCAGGGAGCCGGGGCGCCCAATGCCCACGCCCTGCAAGTGGCCCGCCGCATCAAACACGGGCGCTGACCCCTGCCCATCCGAGCTAAAGCTGATCCGGCTCAAGGGCACACCCGCTTCGCGCGCCCGCTCTAAGGCGTCGTGGGCCGACACGGCGCCCGGGTCGTGCGGGTCCGGCCGAATGCCCGAGGTGAAGTCCACCCAGCCACCAGCCCGGGCCCACCCAATCGCCTGGTCGACCAGGCGCTGGGTTCGATTCAGGTGGGTGGGCACTAGCGTGTCTCGCGGCACGTCAGCCGACTGCACCACCCGCTCAAGGGGCGTGAGCCCACCCGGGCCATCGCCCACGTGAACGTGCAGCACGCCCGCCTTGCCGCTCAGCAGTCCGCCCACCCGCGCCTCACCGGCCAGCTCAGCCAGCTGCCGCCGAGTAGGGTGGCTTCCCCGCTGGTCGCTCACCGCCACCTCGCCGACGCCCACCACTAAGTCAATCAGGATCAGGTCGGACCGGGGCGTGTCCGTAATAGTGCGGGTGGGCACTTGGTACGCGCCGGTGTACAGAAACGCCCGGACATGTTCCGCGCGGAGGCTGCGCGCCTTGGCCAGCAAGCCCTGCACGCTGCGCGTGACGCCGTCGGTCCCCAAGACGCCCACCACCGTCGCGATGCCCGCCGCTGCCAGGTCAGCGGCGTCCACTTCGGGGGTGCGGTAGCGTGGGCCGCCTTCCCCACCGCCGCCCGCGATGTGCACATGCTGGTCAATAAGGCCCGGAATCACCGGGCGGCCCTCGGCGTCCAGCTCCGCCGAAGCCCCGGCGAAGGACGGAATGGCCAGATCGGGGCCAATGGCTGCCACCCGCCCGCCCACCAGCAGCACATCGGTGATGCCGCTGGGCCACGGCGCAGGCCGAAACAGGCGGGCGTTTTTGATCAGGACCGCCGACAGCCCGGAGCCGTGCGCGCCGCATGGCTCAGCCACCTTGGCCGGACGTGCCCTGCCCCAGCACCTGCTCAATCTTGCGGGCAATTTCCTGACTCTGATTGATGACCCGCCGCAGCTCTTTCAGGTTGGCGGACAAATCCTCGGACAGCTCCCACTGCGCCTGCCCCAGCACCTGCGCCACGGCTTCCGTGGACGTGCCGACCTGCGTTTCAGCCTGGCCGGGGCGGCTGGACTGACCGCTCGCGCTGGCCCCGGCGCTCGACGGCGACTGCCGGCGGCGAAACCTGCCCCAGCCCGTCTGGCTCCTGGACGAGCCGCTGTCGCCCGCAGGCGATCCCCCCGACGATCCGGCCGGCGAGCGCTGCCGCTGCGCGCCGATTTCCTCCGCCACCAGCTGGCGAATTTGCTCCGGGTCCACAGAAGGGGACGTCGAGCCGCCATGAGCGACCCGGCCGCGGCGCGGCGAGGAGCGGCCCTGGGTCTCGCTCATGGCCTCCTGCACGGCCTGGCGAATCTGCTTCCGCATCTCCTGAGACGCATCGGACTCACTGCCGCCACCCATGCTGGCGCACCTGCCTTGCCTGCGCGGGCTGCCCGGCAGCGGCGCGCGTTTCCCCTAGTGTGCCTAGGGGGGCCGGCCCCTATGACGGCCGGGACAAGTCCGCAATTGCCTGATGAAGGCTGGTGACCGGGAAGATGGTGAGGTGATACCCATGAGCGCGGGCCGTGGCGACCGCCTTGGCGTAGTTGGCCTGTGGGCACAAAAACACCGTCGCGCCGGCCCGGTGCACGGTGATCACCTTCTCGGCGATGCCGCCAATGGGCAGCACCTGGCCTGTGGGGGTAATCTCCCCCGTTCCGGCGACCACCCGCCCGCGCGCCAAGTTTTTGCCCGTGATTTGCTCATAAATCTCGAGCGAAAACATCATGCCAGCACTGGGCCCCCCGATATTGTGCACGGAAAACGTGACCGGCCGCGGAATAATATAGCGAACCGGGGTAGTCACTTCCACACCGATGGCGGGGCTGGGGTCCCCGGCGATGTGCATTAGCGTGACCGGGAAGGTTTTCAGGCGCCCGCTGACGCGGGCTTCCACCGACACGCGCTCCCCGACGTGGTAGCGGCGCATCAGCCGGGGCTCGCTGGCCAGCGTCACGGCGTGCCCATTCACCTTGAGGATCGTGGAGCCGGCCGTCAGGATCCGGCGCGCGCTGGAATTTTTCAGCACCCCCAGCACCAGTAGGCCAGGCTTCACGGACACCCGCGCCGGAAGCCCGGCAGCCCGCTCACCCGCGACCTCGGCGTCTTCTTGGCTGCCCCGCATCTGGGCCAAGCTCACTTTCACAAACTGCGCCATGCTCATGTCCGGCAGCACCGCGGCGGTCGGCACCAGCTGGTAGGTGTCGCTGACATGCGCCCACAAATACAGCAGGGCATTCGCCGGCAGGACATAGATCGCCACCATCAGCAGGCGGCCGCGGGGCGACGGGTGAGCGCCGCGCACCCGCACCATGCTTGGCAGATATCCCGTGATGCCAGGGGCATAAGCAGTGTAGCCGGTGGGGATGAACCACAGCGCGGCGGCTGCGATCGCCAGCGCCGCCAGCGCGGCACCCACTTTATGCCATATCGTCCAGCGCCGGCGCGGCGTCCTCCTATGTTTCTCACGCTCTTGATTCTGCGACATACCGGCACCTCCTCCGCGGGGGCGCGGCCCCCGATGCCGTAAGTGTACGCCTTCCCGCCTGGGCTTGACCCTAGTGCCGCATCAGCGCCAGCGTAACCTCGGAGCGGTTGTGGTACAGCTGGCGGCAGCCCGCCACGGTGTACTCGCTTTCGAGGATGCGCACGGCCTCCCGCACCTGCCGCCGCCGGCGGACCTCATGGAGCTTCAGCGTCATCACGGCGAGCCCTCCCGACTGCAGCCGGCCAGACAGCATGGCCATGCACCGCGCGCTGTATGCGGCCTCCAGCCGCATGTCGTTCACCAGCAGCTGAACGCTGTCGCCCGGCGCCCGCGGGCGCTGGGCATAAGCTTCCGCCGTCTCTCGGTGGTGGGCGACGTGCGGATGGTGCGCCCACGGTTCCGCCAGTGCGGCGGGATCCACCGCCACTACTGACAGCCCGCGCTCCACCAGCACCCCGGTCCAGCCACCTGGCGCGGCCCCCAAGTCCAAAGCCCGGCCGCTCTGGGGCCACGGCAAGTCAAACATGCGCAAAGCTTCCAGGAGCTTCGACGCCGCCCGGCTCACCGCCCCGACGCGAGACGTCGGCGCGGCACCGCCGCTCCAGGGTGACAGGTTATGCCACGTGGGCGAGGTGCCCATCCAGGCGCCCGCCTCACTCGCCACCACCGAAATGGCTTGCGGGGGCGCAGGGCCTCCCGGAGGGGCTCCGCACTGCTGGAGTGCAGTATCCAGCGTGCGCCGGAGATCCATCACCCACGGGGGAAGCGGTCCCTGGCCCACCCAGCGCAGCTGGAGGCCCGCTCCGAGCGCAGGGTCCAGGCGCCCAGCCAGTGCCTTCCCAGCGTCGGCCCACACCGCCGGTGCGAAGCCCGGTGAGACGCGATAGTGCACGGAAAACAGATGGCGCACAAAGGGGCCGCGGCGCTGCAGGCGCTCGGACAGCGCCGCGGCGTCCAGGGTGGCGGCAACAAGAAACACCCCGGGCGCCACCGACTGGCCCAGCCGCGCTCCCCCGTCGGCCGCCCGAACATCTTCCCACGCCAGTTCCCACGACTCGGGCCGAGCGGTCACCAGGAACTCCGCGCCCGCTGCGGCGGCACCCGGCGCCACTAGGCGGGCGGCCCCAGCTGCGCGCGGTTGGAGCGCACTTCCTCCAGCAGCCGCGCGATCGCGGCCTCGGCCCGCACCAGCAGCTCCTCCGCGTAGGCCCGCGCGCCGGCTCGCATTTCCAGCGCCCGCTCCCGGGCCTGCGCTACGGTCTCCTCCGCCAGCGCGGTCGCGTGCCGCAGCACTTCCGTCTCGGCAGTCAGCTCGGCCGCCCGCGCGTGCGCGGCCTGCACCACCCCGCTGGCCTCCTCCTGCGCCGCCGCCATCAGCCGCTCCGACTCCTCCAGCACCGCGTGGGCGTGCCGCAGGTCTTCCGGCAGCGCCTGCCGCATATGATCCAGCAGTGCCTGCAAGCCCTCGCCATCTACCACCACGCGCCCCGTCAGCGGGACCCGGGTGCCTTCGTCCAGGACATGCGCGGCTTGGTCGATCAAGTGAACAATCTCGGGGTCAAACTCGGGAAGGCTGGGGGTTGCCTGGTCTGTATCCATCGCCATCTATGGCCGTCCTTCCACCAAAAATTTATCCGCCAGCGCGCGCGCCACCACGTCTGGCACCAAGGCATCCAGCGGAGCCCCGTAGCGGGCCAGCTCGCGCGCCCGCGAGGACGACACATGGACCCATTCGGGCGCGGCCGCCAGGTACACGGTCTCCAGATTTGGGTTTAGCCGCCGATTCATCCAGCTCATTGACGCTTCGGCCGGCAGGTCGTGGGCACCTCGAAGGCCGCGGACCACCACGTGCGCCGCGGCCTCCTGTGCGTAGCGGGCCACCAGGCCGCTGCCAGTCGCCACGCGGACGGCGGGCCAAGGGCTGACGCACGCCTCCAGCAGCCGCACCCGCTCTGGCACGGAAAAACACCCCGATTTGTCGGGGTGCTGCATCACCACCACCAGCACCTCGTCAAATAGGGCCGCCGCCCGCGCCACCACGTCCAGATGCCCGTAGGTCACGGGGTCAAAGGATCCCGGATACAGCGCGCGCCGCCGCGAAGCCGTCACCGCTTTGCCAGCAGGGCCAGCGCCGTGCGGCCGTACCGCCTTTGGTCCACCACGACCATGCCTCCGTCTTCACCGCCCTCGCTACTTGGCAGGCCGCGAGCGCCCGCGGCCCCTTCATACTCCAGCACCGCTAGGCCACCGGGCCGCAGCAGTTGGGGAATGGCTGCCCACACGGCGGCGCCCACCCCTGCCTGCCACGGAGGATCCAGGAAAATTAAATCAAAAGACGCCGGCGCCAGCCGCGACACCGCACGCTCCGCCGGCAGCGTCCACACAGTGGCCCGATCCGCCAGTGCCAGCACGGCCAGATTGCAACGCAACACAGCCGCGGTCCGCCCGCTCTTCTCCACCACGTCTGCCTGGGCGGCCCCGCGCGACAGCGCCTCGATGGCGAGGGCCCCACTGCCGGCATACAAGTCCAGCACAGCAGCGCCGGGAACTCGGCGCGCCAGCACGTTGAACAGCGCCTCGCGCACCCGGTCCAAAGTCGGGCGGGTGGACATCCCCGGCGGGCACGCGATGACCCGTCCGGCCAATGTGCCCCCCACCACGCGCACTGGACTCCTCCTCGTCGGAATTTAGTATAGCATGGCAGGTAAGGCCCCGGGGCTGCGGCAGGCGCTCACCGCGTGGTCCCGATCAAGATGAGGCTTACCCCTGCGCCGATCCACAGCAGCTTGCCCACCGGGAGCCGCGTCGCCAGCCCGGCCACGCCGAGGAGCATGGTCAGCGTGAGAATCACGGGCCCCACCAGCCCCAGCACGCTGTTCACCCGCACCGCAGCGTCTAGGCGCCCCAGCCGCCACATCAGCAAGGCGCCTGCAAACTCCAGGCTGGCGGACAGCAGGCGCATGCCCACCATCCCGCGCAGATACAGCTGTTCGGGTCCCATCCCGCCTCCATTTCTGCCTGAGCCTTCAGCGCTGCCACAGCTGGACAATCTGAAGCAAGAGGTAGGTGAGGCCGGCGGCCATAAGGGGCCCCACCGGAATCCCGCCCCACAGGACGATGCCAATAATCGACCCCGCAATCAGGGCAATCATGAGTTCGCCCTGATGGGCCAGCATATCCAGCCCGCGGCCATTCAGCAGGGTCGCCAGCGCACCGCCGACGACCGCCACGATGCCGGGCAGCGACGTGAGGGCGCGAACAATCATGCGCCCCGACACCTGCCCGCGGGCAAACGGCACCAGCATGGCCAGTGTCAAAAACAGCAGGCCCACTTCGACACCGCGGCGCTCGATCGCGGGCAGCAGGAAGCTCAGGCCTGCGAGGCGCACCGCCAGCAGCATGGCGGCCGCGGCCGCCACCAAGCTGGATCGGGCCCACAGCCCCAGCAGCAGCAGCACAACCAGCGCGACGTTTTCGGTGGTCAGCATTGCGCGGCACCCTCCCGCCCCCTTGCATGCGTATTAGGGCGGTCGGACAAAAAGACATGGGGAAGCGCGGCAGCAAGGGGACAGGAACCCGCCAGCGAGGCGTGGGCGGCGCGCGCCCACAGCCGCGCCCCGGCCGGTCCTGCCAGCCGACAGCGGCCACCCTGCGGCGCGAGGCAGGGGGCTCACGCGGGTGGCGGGCTGCCGATCTCAATAATCCCTGCCGCACCAGCATCTCGGATCGGCACTTTAGGCCCGCATCGGGTAGAGCCAGCCGCCGCTTCCGCGCTCGAGGACCACGGGCACCCGGTCCAGGCCAGCAGCCCACAGAACGTCGGCTTCGTAGCCCATCGCCGCCAAGTGCTGACCCTCGGCCGAAGACGCCAGCGCCTCACTCAAGTGTCCCTGCACCGCGGCAAAGTCTTCCGCGGCGGAAAGCGCGCTCGGATCCGCCCAAGCGGGCGGGAGCGCAGCCATCACAGCCCCCACGCCCCACCAGTCCGGCGGCGACGGCTCCCCCTCCCGCCCGGCCGCCACCAGCACCACCCGACCGAGGGGGTGCGTGTCCCCCCAGCGCTCGACAGCCGCCGCCACCCACCGCCGATTGACCAAGGCCCCCACCAGCACTGCACTGGCCCCAGCCACTTGCGCCAGAGCGCGCGTGCCATTGGTCGTAGTCCACACCACACGTGTGCCGGGCGGCACCGGCCGGTCCCACTCCCGCGGGGAGTTGCCCTGCGTGAATCCCGGCAGCCGCTGATTGCCGCGCTCGCCCGCCAGCCACAGCCCTGGCTGTGCCACCGCGAGCGCACGGGCCGCTTCCACCTCCGCCATCGGTCTAATCGCCTCCACGCCGGCCGCCGCCGCCGCCGCCATGGACGAGCTCATGCGCAGCACGTCAAACACGACGGCTAGGTCGTTCGGCCCGACGGGCGGGCACGATTCCAGCGACGCAGCCGCAGCCACGCGGGGGCTCAGCGGAGCACCCCGACCGGGGCCTGGGTGGCTTCCTCCCCCGCGATGGTCAAAAAGTACTGGCGCAGCGTGTCGCCCCGGAGGCCCACGCGCAGCGCTTCCAGCGCCAGCACCTCATCCGGGGCGATGTTGCCCAGGTTCACATTCGGGCCAAAGCGCATGACCAGCTGGTGCTGCTGCGCTTTGCGCGGCGCCTCCCACATCAGCCGGTTCGGCTCAGACACGTGACTAACCATTTCCTCCAGCTCCTCCTGCAAGATGTGTCCCGCGTCATCATAGATCACGACACCTTGGCCGCTCTCGCGTCCCTCCACAATCACCAGATCCGAGCCGGCGGCGCGATCCTCCTCCACCTGGCTCCACAGCTGCAGGTCCGGCACCCGGTCCCGGGGATCCTTCTTTCCCACTTCGCTGACAACCAGCGGAAATCCAAAGGCGCGCGCGCGGCGAATGGTGGCGGCCCGCGCCGCCGAGTCAAGGGAGATCGTGCCGTCTGACACTTCGATGCCGGTGAATCCCAGCGACTCCGCCCGCTCGAGGTACGCCTCCAGCTTATTTTGCATGAGTGCCAGCTCAAGAAAGGTCCCTCCGGGGAAAATGTCGACCCCGTACGACTTGACCAGCTCGATTTTCTGGCGCAGCAGCCGGTGAGGATAAAACGCGGAGGTGCCGAACGTCAGCTTCACCTGGTCCACATAGTCTCCCGCCAGCTCCATCAAATCACGTGTCGCATCAAGCCCGATGCCTTTGTCAATCACCATGGTGAGGCCGCGCGCTCGAGGGCGCGCCGCGCGGTCCGCAGCCGGAAAGTCCAAAATCCCGCCCCACGCCCGAGTTGCTTCTGCCACGCGTGTGCCTCCTTCGCTATCTCGCTCGCCTGCTTCACGTTCTCCCCGGCGCGCCTGCGCACACGCCGTTGCCTGCTCGCCGTCACGCTATGCGGCCGCCTCGCCCTTGACACTCGGGGCGTGTGACAAGGCGCACGGGCGGACAGGTTATAGACAAGTGGCCAGGGGGCGTGCGGCGGAAGCGCGGCGCCGCCGGCTGCGGTTTGTGTAGGAGGAATGCGCATGTCGACCCGGGCTGAGGCGCCAGGCGGGGCCGGCGAGGGCCACGCCGAAGGCGGCAGCCAGCGGGACAGCTCCAAGTTGCTGGTGCTGTCGCTGGTCCCTTTTCTCATGGTGCTGGGCAACTCCATGCTGATCCCCGTTTTGCCCAAATTGATGGCCGTGCTGCACGTCACCTTGCTTCAGGCCGGCCTCGTGATTACCGTGTTTTCGATTCCCGCCGGCATCGTCATCCCCTTTGCGGGAGCGCTGTCTGACCGCGTGGGCCGCAAAATCGTGATGGTGCCGGCCTTGGCGGTGTACGGCTTCGCAGGCCTCGGAGCCGGCCTGTCCAGCTGGCTCTTGCCGCACGCGTACGCGTACATCATCGGATTCCGCATCCTGCAGGGCATCGGGGCCGGGGGCACCTACCAGCTGGCGATGGCGCTGGCGGGTGACATGTATCGCAGCCAGCAGCGGGTAAGGGCGCTCGGGACGCTGGAAGCCTCCAACGGCTTGGGCAAAGTAGCATCTCCCATCGCCGGATCTGCCGTGGCCCTCTTAGTGTGGTTTGCACCCTTCTTCGTGTACGGCATTTTGAGCTTTCCCGTGGCCGCGGCCGTGTGGATGGCCATTCGGGAGCCCAAAGATCGTCTGGCGGCCGCCACCCTGGGCCAATACTGGCAGGGGCTCCGCCGTGTGTTCCAGCGCAAGGGCGCGTCGCTGCTGGTGACGTTTTTAGGAGGGGCGACGGTGCTGTTCATCTTGTTTGGCGTGCTGTCGTATCTGGCCGACATCTTAGAGCGGCCGTATGGGCTCCGGGAGATGCCGCGCGGTCTGCTCATTGCGGTGCCGGTGCTATTTTCGGCCTTGGCCTCGTACCTGGCGGGCACCGTCATGCAGGCGCGCCTGGCTCGGTGGTCACGCCCGGTGGTGGCGGGGGGGCTTGGCCTGATTGGCCTCGCCATGGTGGCGGAGGCGCTCATTTTCAATCCCTTCTGGGTGATGCCTGCCCTGGTGTTTCAGGGGATTGGCACCGGGGCCGTGCTGCCCGCCATCAACACCCTGGTGACCAGCGCCACCTCCACCAGCGAGCGGGGAGTCGTCACGAGCCTCTACGGATCAGTGCGTTTCTTTGGGGTGGCGCTCGGGCCGCCCATCTTCGCGCTGGCCATGCGCGCGCGGCCCATTATCTTCTTGGGGGCGGCTGGGCTGGCCTTCGCCGTCGCGGCGCTGTCGTGGTGGCTGATTAACGAGCAGCAAATGCTGCCCCGCCAGCTGCAGCCGCGCGATGCTGCGCCCCCGGCGCGGCGAGGGCTCCGCGTGCGGCGGCGCCAGCCCACCTGATGCAGCTGCGTGGCAGGCGCACCAACGGCCGGCCAGCGATTCCACTGGGCCCCATGCGCCGCCCCGCCCCGGCAAGCATATTCGCGAGAGGCCACGGGACACTACCCCCATCACAAGTTTGGGAGGTGACAGACATGGCACGAGGCAGCAACACCGGCAACCGGGCGCTGGTGCGCAGCGCCGAAAGCGCGCTGGACAATTTCAAATACGAGGCCGCACGCGACATCGGAGTGCAAGTTCCTGACGACAACTACTGGGGCGATTTGCCGGCCCGGCAGTGCGGCGCAGTGGGCGGCCACATGGTGCGCAAGATGATCGAAATGGCGGAGGAGTCGCTGGCCGGCCGCAGCGGCACGCGCCGTGCGGGCCGGTAGGCCCCACACCAAGTGGATGAAACGTCAAGCGTTTCCGCGGGTAGGTACCGAGCCGTCGGAAACACTAGCAGCGTAGGAGGTGAGGAAGAATGGCGCAAGGAAGCAACACCGGCAACCGCGCGTTGGTGCGGGGAGCCGAAAAGGCGCTCGACCAGTTCAAGTATGAGCTGGCCCACGAGCTCGGGATCTCCGGCGCGGACGACGGCTACTGGGGCGATGTTCCGGCCCGGCAGTGTGGCGCCGTCGGGGGCCACATGGTCCGGAAGATGATTGAGATGGCCGAGCAGCAGCTGGCTGGCCGCAGCCACTAGCTCGACTCTCGCGTCTGCCACGCTTCGCGCACCGGTCCGAATCTGGACTCCTTCTCAATGGACGGCGCAAGCCGTCCATTTCTTTTGCCCCTCACCGCCTAAGCCCACTCGGCCCGGTCCAAGTCCGGCTGCAGCGCACGATTCAGCGCTTCGGCCAACACATCGGCCATGTCGTTGATGAGGAGATCGATTTCTTTGGGCGTCACCATCAAGTTGCCCAGCTCCGGCTCCATCAGCTCATCGATCAAGCGCCGCTGGTCATCTTGCGCCATTTCCGCAAACGCGCGGTGGAACAAAGCCTCGTCCTTGAGCGTCGCGGCGGCGCGGCGCACCACTTCCCACACCATCCCGGCGGCGAGCACCACGGTGGGCACCCCAATCGCAATGACCGGCACCCCGACCGTCTCTTCGGTGATGCCCTCTCGCCGGTTGCCCACTCCGGACCCGGGGTGGATGCCGGTGTCCGCCACCTGCACTGACGCCACCAGCCGCGCCGGGCTGCGGGCCGCGAGCGCGTCCACGGCCACCACGCGATCCGGGCGAGCCTCGCGAACGATGCCGCGAATGATATCGACGGTCTCAATGCCGGTGGTGCCCAGCACGCCGGGTGCCACGGCCGACACCCGGCGCATGCGCCGCCGAATGTCCTCGGGCACGACCGCATCCAGATGGCGCGTGACCAGCAGGCGGTCCACCACGCGTGGGCCCAGCGCATCGGGCGTCGCGTTCCAATTGCCCAGCCCCACGACCAAGACGTGCTCGCCTGCGGTGCGTGCCAGCAGCGGGATCAGCATCTCAGCGAGCGTATCGGTCACCCGGTCGCGCAGCTCGCTGTCGCGATCCTTGAACTGCGGCACATCCACCGTGATGTAATGCCCCGGCGGCTTGCCCATCAAACGAGCGGCCTCATCGCTCGCCACTTTGACCCGGGTGACCAGAATGCCTTCCCGCCGGTCTTCCTGGACGTGCACCCCAGGCACATCCCGGCGGGATCCTCCGCGGACTAGCTCGCGGGCCTCTACGGCCATGTCGGTCCGCACATCCACTGCCTGAAATTCCACGGCTGACCTCTCCCAAACGTGACTGCCTGTCCCAGCATTCCCGGACAGACGCCAGCCATATACGGTGAGACGCCGCCCTCAGCGGTGGGCGTGCACCAAGTGGAGCGGCATGCGGTACACCTGATGGGCGCGCTGCCAGGTGAGCGCGTGCACCGCCACCAGATTGGACAGGACCGCCCACTCGCGGCGGCGCGCGGCTTGGCGGTGCACCAGCGGGTCCAGTGCCGAGGGTGCTTGGGGCAGGCCCGCCAGCACAGCCGCCTGCGCCAGCGAGAGCCGGCTGGCGGATGTGCCGAAGTAGCCCTGCGCGGCTCGCCCTATGCCCCAGTAGCCGTTGCCCAAGTACACCTGGTTCACGTACAGGTCCAAAATTTCCGGCTTCGGATAGCGGGCCGTCACGGCCAGGGCCAGCAGTGCCTCCGACAGCTTCCGCCGAAACGTTTTCTGGGTCGTCAGCACCTGGTCGCGCACCAGCTGCTGGGTAAGGGTGCTGCCTCCCTGGGCATACGTGCCTTTCATCATGTCCACCCAGAACGACCGGACAATCCCCTGCACCGACACACCCAAATTGGTGTAAAACGTACGGTCTTCCGTCGCGATCAGCGCTTTCAGGAACCAGGGGGAGACGGCCGGCAGTGCCAGCGGCTCCGCCCGGTGGCGCTTCATGGATGCGGCCGCAATCGCCGGAAGCCGCACCACGTCCGTCCAATGTTCTCGGTAAAAGCTCACGACCTGCACCGCCGACCAGACGAACAAGGCCGCCAGCCCCACACCCACTAGCCACCGCCGCATGCCATCGCCTCCCCGGGGCACTCGCGCCCCCCTTTTCTGACCCAGCCCCGGCTTGCCAGTCATGGTGCCGCGCCACCCACATAGCGTGTCCGGGGGGGACTGGCCGCTGTCCAAGGTGGAGCGCTGGTGGCGGGGCACCCTGACCCTCACCGCCGCCGCGCTGCTGTCGCGGGGCCTCGGGCTGGTCTATCGCCTGCTCTTGGCCCGATATCTCGGGGCCCAGGGACTTGGATTCTATCAAATGGTGTTTCCATTGTACCTGACCCTAGTCACCATCGTCGCGGGCGGCATGCCGGTGGCCGTCTCTCAGATGGTTGCGGAGGGGCGCCAAGACGTCAGGCGGCTGGGGCGGGCATCGCTGCTGCTCGGGGGCGCGCTGGCCGTCCCGCTCGCGCTGGGGCTCATGGCCGCCGCCGCTCCGCTGGCCGCAGTGCTGTACCACGACCGGCGCCTCGCCCCCATGCTGGCGCTGATTGCCCCCGCCGTCGTGGCGGTCGGCTTGTCCTCCCCTCTCCGCGGCCTGTACTTCGGCCGCCAGCGCATGCGCGTGCCCGCCGCGGCCCAAGTCGTGGAGCAAGTCACGCGGTTGGGCCTGCTGGGCCTGCTGGCAGCCGGTGCGCCGGCCCTGTGGGTGCCGCGCGGCCCGCTGGCGGCCGTGGTGCTCATTCCCCTGGGCGAGGTGGCCAGCTTGGTGCTGATGCTGTGGGGTTTTCAGCGAATGGCGGCGGAAGGTCCCGCCGACCGGCCGCATCCGGTGCGTCTGCGTACCCTAGCGGCCCGCCTGCTGCGCCTGGGCACCCCCGTGACCCTGGGCCGGCTGCTTTCGTCCGGCATGGCGCTGGTGGAAGCCGCCATGATTCCCCGCTTGCTGGTGGCCGGGGGGATGACGCGCGTGGCGGCCGTCAGCCTTTTTGGGCAGCTGGCGGGCATGGTCATGCCCCTCGTCTTTTTCCCCAGCGCCCTGAGCTTTGCTCTAGCCACCAACTTGGTGCCAGCCATCGCGGCCGACCAAGGGCAGCCCGAGCGGCAGGCGGCCCAAATGCGCCGGGCCCTCACCGTCACCGCGCAGTGGTGCTGCCCCGTCACGGGCCTGCTGTGGGTGCTGGGGCCCCGCGCCAGCCACCTGCTGTTTGCCACACACCTGGACCCCGGGCTGTTTCACCCCTTGGTGCTGGGCGCCTTCGCCATGAACTTCAACATTGTCCTGGCCGGCGGCCTGCGGGGGCTCGGCCGAATGGGCACTCCGCTGTACCACGATGCCCTGGCGGCGGTCTTGGAGATGGCGGCCATTTTCTGGCTCGGCAGCCGGCCCGTCCTCGGCCCTCACGTGATGGTGTGGGCCATCGCGGGCGGGCTGGGGATCGCCGCAGTGCTGAATGCGACGGCTGCGGTGCGGCGATTCGGCCGGCACCCCTTCCTGCTGTCGGGCGCGGCCGCCCCCGCGCTGGCGGTGATGCCGGCAGCGGTGCTGTGGCCGGCGCTAGTTCGTGCGCTGTCGGCCGCCTTGCCGGATTGGCAAGCGGTGGGGGTGGCGCTAGCGGCCGGCGCGGGGGTGTATTGGCTCGGCCTCGGCTGGCTCGGCGGGCGTGGCTGGAGGCGGAGCTGAAGCCGGTGCCGGCCGGCGCTCGAGCTGCAGGCCATCGGCCCCCACCGAGACGTGCACCACTTCGCGGGGCCGCCAGTCAGCCTCCAGCGCCTTCAGGGCCAAGGGATCGGCGATCTCTCGGTCGATGGTGCGCCGCAGGGGGCGGGCACCATACTGAGGGCTGTAGCTTCGGTCGATCAGCCACTCGAACACGCCGTCGCCCACGACCAGCTCGACGGACTGGCGGCGAAGGCGGCCTGCCATCTCTGCCACCTGGCGCTGCGCCACGGCTCGCAACTCGGCGCGGCCGAGGCGTTCGAACAGCACGACCGCATCCAGCCGGTTCAGCCACTCCGGCCGAAACGTGCGCGCCAGGCGCTCCATGACTAGGGCGCGCCGCCGCTCGGGGTCGTCTTCCTCCAGAATCACGTCGCTCCCGAGATTCGACGTAAAAATCAGCACCGCGTGGCGAAAGTCGACGGTCCGGCCCTGGCCGTCTGTCAGGCGCCCGTCGTCCAGCACCTGCAGCAGGATATTGAACACTTCTGGGTGCGCCTTTTCCACCTCATCAAACAGCACCACAGCAAACGGGTGCCGGCGCACCGCCTCCGTAAGCTGGCCGCCCGCCTCATACCCCACGTAGCCCGGCGGCGCCCCCACCAGCCGGGCCGCGGCATGCTGCTCCATGTACTCGCTCATGTCGATGCGAGTCAGCGCCTCCGAGCGCTCAAACAGCAGCTCCGCCAACGCCTTGGCCAGCTCGGTTTTCCCGACGCCGGTGGGCCCGAGAAACAGGAACGAGCCCAGGGGCCGCCGCGGGTCCGACAGCCCCGCACGCGATCGGCGCACCGCCCGCGCCACTGCGGTGACTGCGCCCTCCTGACCGACCACCCGCTGGGCGAGCTGCTCCTCCAGCGACAGTAGCTTCTGGCGCTCGGTCGCCAGCAGGCGGGTCACGGGAATGCCAGTCCAGCGGGCCACCACCTGGGCCACGTCATCGGGAGCCACCTCCTGCCGGAGCAGGCGCGCCCCTGACCCCGCCGGGCCTTCCAGGGCGTGCACCGCGTCCGCGAGCTCGCGGCGGAGCCCCGGAACGACCCCGTACCGCAGTTCGGCGGCGCGCGCCAAATCGGTGGCCCGCTCGGCCCGTGTTTCCTCCAGCTCGGCATCTTCGATCTGAGCCTTCAGGCTCCCCACACGCCGCAGCAAAGCTTTCTCGTGCTCCCAGCGGGCCTGCAGGGCCGTTCGCTCCTCGGACAGGTTGGCCAGCGCCGCTGCCAACTCGCGGCGCCGCTCAGGCGTCCCCGCCTCTGGGTCTCGCTCAAACGCCGCACGCTCAATCTCGAGATGCATCTGCTGACGGTTTAAAGCGTCGAGGACTTCGGGCACGCTGTCCATTTCGACGCGCAGCTGGGCGGCCGCCTCATCCATCAAGTCGATCGCCTTGTCAGGCAGATAGCGGCCGCTGATGTACCGGGCCGCCAGCTCCGCCGCTGCCACCAGCGCGGCATCCCGAATGCGCACTCCGTGATGGCGCTCGTAGCGCTCGCGCAGGCCCCGCAGGATGGCCACCGTGTCTTCGACGCTGGGCTCCTCGACCAGCACCGGCTGGAAGCGCCGCTCCAGCGCCGCGTCCTTTTCAATGTACTGCCGGTACTCGTCGGCCGTCGTCGCTCCCACTGCCCGCAGCTCGCCTCGGGCAAGGGCGGGCTTCAGCAGGTTGGCCGCGTCCATAGCCCCCTCGGTCCTCCCCGCCCCCATCAGGGTGTGCACCTCGTCGATGAAGAGAATCACGGCGCCCGCCCGCTGGTGGACTTCAGCCAGCACGGCCTTCAAGCGGTCCTCAAACTCCCCTCGATACTTGGCCCCCGCCACGAGCGCCCCTAAGTCCAGTGCCAGCACCCGCTTGTCCTTGAGCCCGTCGGGCACGTCCCCGTCGACGATGCGCTGCGCGAGGCCCTCCACCACGGCGGTCTTGCCCACGCCCGGCTCGCCAATCAACACCGGATTGTTTTTGGTGCGCCGGGACAGCACCTGCATCACCCGCCGGATTTCTGCGTCCCGGCCGATGACGGGATCCACGCGGCCCTCGGCGGCCAGTGCCGTGAGGTCTTGGCAATAACGCGCCAGTGCCTGATATTTGAGCTCAGGATCCTGATCCGTGACCCGATGCGGTCCTCGCATGGATTGAATGGCGTCCTGCAGGCGCTCAGGCGTCGCGCCCACCGCTGCCAGCTGCTCCGCAGCGAGCGACGGGGCGCTCGCCAAGCTCCACAGCAGGTGCTCCGTGGACAGATAGTCGTCGCCCCAGCGCTGCTGCTGCTGGGCCGCTTGGTCCAGCACCCGCCGCAGGGCGGCATCGGGCACCACGCCGGGGCCGCCCCCGCGCCCTGGGGGCGCGCCGGCGGCTGCGGACTTGGCGGCGGCCGCGATTTGCGCCGCGTCGATGCCCAGCTGTCCCAGCACCGCCGACGGAATGCCCTCCGGCTCACCCAGCAGTGCGGCCAGCAGGTGCTGGGGGCCCACCACCTGCTGGCCCTGCGCCCGCGCCAGCTTCTCCGCGCCCGTGAGCGCCGCCGCGGCTTTCGTCGTCCACTGCGGAGGAAGATCCTGCGACATGCCCTGTCATCCTTCGGTGAAGCCGGATGGCTTCAGTGTACCCCGCCGGCTAGAGTTCCTGCCGCCTCCCCCCTGCGGCGGCATCGGCGCCCGGCGCCCACCTCACTTTGCTCACGGCGCCCTAGGGCTCGCTGTCTGACGGGCCGCCGTTTGGCGGCGGTGGCTCCTGATCGATGACGGTGTCGCCGCCGCCGGCGCCGTCCGCACCGCTGGCCCCCGCAGCCTCGGCAGCCTGCCGGTACACCTGCTCCGCCAGCCGATGGCTCACTGCGGTCAGCTCGGTCAAGCGCGACTGCACTCGCTCCGCGTCATCCTCTTCCAGCGCCTCTTTCATCGCGGCGATGGCGGACTGCGCCTCCTGCCGGTCGCTGTCACTCACTTTGCCACCCAGGTCGGTGAGAGCCTTCTCGGTGGCATACACCATGCCTTCGGCCTGGTTTTTCAGATCCACCAGCTCACGCGCTGCCCGGTCCTCCTCCGCCTTGGCTTCGGCCTCCTGCACCAGGCGGTCAATCTCCTGGCGAGACAGCTGGGTGCTGGCTGTGACGGTGATGCGCTGCTCACGGCCGGTGCCCAAGTCCTTAGCCGACACATTCACGATGCCGTTGGCATCGATGTCAAAGGCCACCTCAATCTGCGGGATGCCGCGCGGTGCCGGGGGCAGTCCTTCGAGGCGAAAGAGCGCCAGCGTGCGGTTGTCGCGCGCAAACTGCCGCTCGCCCTGCAGCACATGAATCTCGACCTGGGTCTGGTTGTCAGCCGCCGTAGTAAACACCTTGCTCTTGCGCGAGGGAATCGTGGTGTTGCGCTCCACCAGCACCTCGGTCACCCCACCTAAGGTCTCGATGCCCAGCGACAGAGGGGTCACATCCAGCAGCACGACGTCTTTGACATCGCCCGCGAGCACGCCGGCTTGGATGGCCGCGCCGATGGCCACCACTTCGTCCGGGTTAACCCCACGATGCGGCTCTTTGCCGGTCAAGCGCTTCACCAGATCCTGCACCGCCGGGATGCGCGTGGAGCCCCCCACCAGCACCACCTCATGGATTTGCTGCGCGGATAAGCCCGCGTCCGCCAGCGCCTGCTGGAACGGCCTCTGAGTGCGGTCCGTCAGCGCCCGGGTCAACTCCTCAAACTTCGCCCGTGTGAGGCTCAATTCCAGGTGCTTCGGCCCACTCTGATCCGCCGTGATAAACGGCAGGGAAATTTGGGTCTCCGCCACGGACGACAGCTCGATCTTCGCTTTCTCGGCACCTTCAATGAGGCGCTGCAGGGCCTGGCGGTCCGCGCGCAGATCGATGCCGTGGTCCCGGCGAAACTGGTCCGCCACGTACTCCACAATCGCCATGTCGTAGTCGTCGCCACCCAAGTGGGTGTCGCCGGCTGTGGACTTCACCTCAAACACGCCGTCGCCCACTTCCAGCACCGATACGTCGAAGGTGCCGCCGCCCAAGTCCCACACAAGGATGGTCTCGTTGGACTTCTTGTCGAGGCCGTACGCCAGGGCCGCGGCCGTGGGCTCGTTGATGATGCGCAGCACCTCCAGCCCGGCGATGCGCCCGGCATCTTTGGTGGACTGGCGCTGTGCGTCGTTGAAGTAGGCGGGCACGGTAATGACCGCTTGCGTGACCGTCTCGCCGAGATACTTCTCCGCATCGGCCTTCAGCTTCCCCAGCACCATGCTGGAGATTTCCTCGGGCGTGAGGTCCTTGCCCGCGTTGGGCAGATGCATGCGCACTTGGTCGTTGGGGCCGGCCACGACCCGGTAGGGCACGCGGCTGCGCTCCTGGGCCACTTCGTCGTAGCGGCGCCCCACAAAGCGCTTCACCGAAAAGACGGTGTTTTCCGGGTTGACCACGGACTGGCGCCGAGCCAGCTGGCCCACCAGCCGCTCGCCATCCTTTTTGAAGCCCACCACCGAAGGCGTCAGCCGACTGCCCTCGGCGTTCAGAATGACGGTGGGCTGCCCGCCCTCCATCACGGCCACCACGGAATTGGTGGTCCCCAAGTCGATTCCCACTACTTTCGCCATGTCTTACGGCCCTCCACTGGCGCACCCTGTATCGCGTCCGAGCCCCAATATAGTATGGGCAACGGGCAGGAATCAATCGTGCCGCCGCCCGCACCAGACCCGGCAAACTTGGCGGCCCCATCCACATTATAGAGAAAGAAGCCCATAAGAATTATGGGAAAGAAGCGGGAACGACGCGCGCGCCCGCCGTGGATCCAGCGGACAGCCCGACGCTTGTGTGCCTCGCGAGCGGCGACCTACCCTCCCGCCGGCCTCGACTGCATCGCGACCGCAATGTGGGCCAGCCGAGCGACGGGAGCTTGAACCCCGACCACCACCACCATCACGCCGCCAGCGAGGCCCAGGCGGGTCACGCTGCCGTCGTGGCTGGCCAGGGACGAGGCCGCCGACTGTTCATACAGCGTCACGCCGCCCACATGCACGGCCCGCGTGTGGGCAGGTCTGCCTTTGAGCTTCATTTCGACAATTTGGACGGCTCCCCCGCCGGCCTTCGGAGCCGACGCCACCAGCATCACCGAGTTGTGGTTGGGCAGCGCCGCCGCCGACAGAATGACATCCACCACCTTCCCGCCAGGAGGCAGCCACCTCGGCACCGCGATCCGCAGTCCCGCCTTCGGCTCGATGTGCCGAAGCTCCGACTGGGCGCGGCGCGTCAACACACGAAGCGAGGGCCCGCTCACCGCCGGGCCGCCCGCATGCCCGCAGCCAGCCAGCACGCTGGCCAGGACCGCGCCCGCCGCTAGGGCGCCTAGCCGCCGCTGGTGGCCACCCCGCCCACACCGCTCCATTGAAAGCCCCTCCACGCATCGTTCGCCACTGCGTCAGAATGCTCCCTTCACAATGCCGAATCGTGGATCCGCTGTCACGCTTGTGTCATCCGGCCCGCCGAAAAACCACCTGGCCTCCCACGACCGTCTCCAGCACCTCCACCGCCTCCGACAGCACCACCCAGTCGGCGCGCGCCCCCACGGCCAGGCGGCCGCGCTCCCCCAAGCCCAGGCGGAGGGCCGGGGCCTGGGTCCACGCCCGCACGGCATCCTCCCAGGGCACTCCCCACGCCAGTAGGTTGGCGACCCCGCGGTCAGCCGTCAGCACGCTGGCGGCCAGCGTGTTCGGCTGATGGGCAAGCCATGCGGCGCCGCCGCGCACCACGACGGGATGGCCGCCCAAGTCCCCGGAGGATTCCGACGTGCCCGCCAGCCGACTCGCGTCCGTCACGGCCACCACGCGGCCTTGGGCCGCCCGCAGCAGCAGCCGTACGGTCGCCGGATGCAGGTGGACGCCGTCGACAATCGCCTCAATCCAAACGCCCGGCGTGTCCAGGGCTCGGGCCAGCAGATTGGGGCGCCGGTGGTGCCACGGTGGCATGGCGTTGAATGCGTGGGTGACGCCGTCGGCCCCTGCGTCAAAAGCTTCGCCCGCCTGCTCATAGGTGGCCCCACTGTGGCCAAGGTTCACGCGCACGCCGTGAGCGCAGAGGGTGCGAATCGCGTCCAAGGCGCCCGGCAGCTCGGGCGCGACCGTCGCCAGCACCAGCGGCACCGTGCGCCAGGCGCTCTCCAGCTCGCGCACATCGGGCCGGCGCAGCGCGTCAGGCGGCTGGGCTCCCGCCCACTCCCGCGACAGATGCGGCCCTTCCCAGTGCACGCCCAGGCACGCGGCGCCATCCAGGGCCACCGGCGGCCGCACGGATAACATCTCCGCGCGCGGTGCCGTCATCACCGTAGCCAAAAAGCCTGTGACGCCGTGGCTCGCCAGGCCATGAGACAGATGAGCCCAGTCGGCCGGCATCTCGGCGCCCATGACATCGATGCCATCGGAGCCGTGGCAGTGCAGATCTAAGAAGCCGGGAACCACGCGCGGCAGCTCGAAGGCCGCTGCCGCGCCCAACGAGAGGGGCACCACCGCTGAGATGGAGGCGCCCACGGCCTCGATGCGCGCCGTGCGCCACCCCTCGGGGGTCAAGATGCGCCCCACCTGCGCCAGCCTGCCGGTGATGCGTGCGGCCACTTCGCGCCTCCTACCCAAAACGCCGGCTCGCCGGTGTGCTGTTCGGCTGCCCGGCCACCATAGCGCACGGGGAGGGCAAGTGCACGCGGCCAAATCGAGGACGGCCTACCGGGGGATAGGCCGTCCGAGAGGAGAAACCGGAGGTAGCCGCGGAGTCTTGGTCACACGGCTCCACTCCCAGTGTGGCTATTGATCCGCACTTCATGCCTGGCCGATTTTTCCTGTTTGCTCAGACGGGCCGGCGGCAGCCGCCGAGGGCACTTGACTGACTGCCACCGCGCCCGTGCCGGCCAGCGCCTCCCAAAAGCCGGGGTAGGACACCGACACCGCGGCGGCCCCCCGCAGGTCGACGCCCCCCTCCGCGATGGCCGCCGCAATCGCCCACACAAACGCCAGGCGATGGTCGCCGTGGCTGTCGAGTGCGGCGCCCCGGAGCGGGGTGGGCCCTAGAATCTCCAGGGCGTCTGCGTGCTCCACGACTTGGGCACCCAAAAGAGACAGGCCCCGCGCCACTTCATGCAGGCGGTCCGTCTCCTTCACCCGCAGCTCCGACAGCCCGTCCAGGCGGGATCGCCCGTGCGCTTGGGTGGCCAGCAGCGCCGCGAGCGGCACTTCATCCACCAGCGTGGGCACATCGGCCGGATCCCAGCGGATCGGGGAGAGCGGCCCCCGGTGCGCGACCGCCACCGTGCCCACCGGCTCGGGCACCTCGTCTTCCACCTCCGCGTGCACCTCCGCGCCGGCCTGCCGCAGCACGGCCAACAGCCCAATCCGCGCTGGGTTCAGCAGCACGTGCGGCGTCACCAGCCGGCCCCCAGTGATGGCCGCCAGCACCCACCAGTTGGCCGCGGACGACGGATCGCCGGGAATGCGGTGCGCCAGCGGCCGCAGAGGGCCGGGAAACACCGTGGTGGCCAGCCCGGACCGCTCGAGGCGGGCCCCCATGGCCGCCAGCATGCGCTCCGTATGGTCCCGCGTCGCCACTCGCTCGGCGACTCTGACCGGGCCGCGGCCGAGCAGGCCGGCCAACAGTAGCGCCGACTTCACCTGCGCCGACGGCACAGCCGTCTCCACCGCCCCGCCCGTCACTCCGCCGCCGCGGACGGCCACCGGCGGCGTGCCTGCCGCCCGCGTCCACGCCTGCGCCCCCAGCCGCGCGAGCGGATCCACCACGCGGCGCATGGGCCGCGCGCGGAGCGACGCATCGCCCGTCAGCACCGTGAGCGCGCCGGCCGGAAGGCCGGTGGCCATGCCAGCCGCCAGGCGCAGCGTCGTGCCTGAGTTGCCGCAGTCCAGCAGCTGCGACGGCTCCGTGAGCCCGCTCGCCCCATGGCCCTCCACCGTCGCGCCCTGGCCCTCTCGCCAGGCCACCCGAGCCCCCAGCGCGCGCGCCACAGCCGCGCTGGCCCGCGTGTCGGCCGCGTCCAAGGGGCTGTCGATGCGGGACACCCCCTCCGCCAGCGCGCCCAGCAAAATCGCCCGATGGGTGAGGGACTTGTCGCCCGGCACCGCGACGGTGCCGTCCGGCACCGCTCGGCGCTCCAGGTGGATGGCGTCAGACATGCCTGCCCACCGCCCGCGCAATCAGGGGGAGGGATGCCGCCAGCTCGGCAAATTGCGGCAGCGACAGCGACTGCGGGCCATCCGACAGCGCCTGCTCGGGGTCGGGGTGAATTTCCACCAGCACCCCGTCCGCTCCCGCCGCCACCGCCGCGCGCGCCATGGGCGCCACGAGCGGCCAAGATCCGGTGGCATGCGACGGGTCCACGACCACCGGCAGGTGCGTCAGCGCCTTCAGCAGCGGCACGCACGACAGATCCAGCGTGTTGCGGGTCTCGTGCGCAAATGTCCGAATGCCGCGCTCACAGAGCGCCACCTGCCCATTGCCGCCGGCCAGCACATATTCGCCTGCCAAGAGCCACTCTTCCAGCGTGGCGGACGGGCCGCGCTTCAGCAGCACGGGCTTGTGGAGGCGGCCTGCAGCGCGCAGCAGCGAGTAGTTCTGCATGTTGCGCGCTCCAATTTGAATCAGGTCGGCCACCTCGGCCACGCGCTCCAGCCCTTCTTCGTCCATGGCCTCGGTGACAATTGCCAGCCCATACCGGCGGCGGGCCAAATCCAGCAGCCGGAGGCCCTCGGCCCCCAGCCCTTGAAAGCTGTAGGGCGACGTCCGCGGCTTGTAGGCGCCTCCCCTCAGCACGCGGCCCCCCGCGCGCGCCGTCGCTTCGGCGGCGGCCATCAGCTGAGCTTCGCTTTCCACCGCGCAGGGCCCGCCCATCAGGAGGACACGGCGGCCGCCCAGCTCCACTCCGGGCCGAATTGTGATGAGGGTGTCCGCCGGGTGGTGCGCGCGGCTCGCCAGCTGATACGGCACGGGGGTGTCTCGCACCTCCACCACCGTGCCCGGCGCGTGCACCGCCGCGTCTGCCCTCGCTGCCCTCGTCATGTGGTGCTCCTTTCGTGCCGGATCCGCGGCACCGCGTTCAATCCAGCGTGGAGATCCCGCACCAGGCACTCCGCCACCGCCGCGGCGCGGTCCGGACTTTTCATCAGGGCAGCCACCAGCGCACTTCCAACAATCACGCCGTCGGCCACCTGAGCGACGTGCGCCGCCTGCTCCGGCGTCGAGATGCCAAACCCGATGGCCACCGGAAGTGCGGAAGCCTCCTGCAGGCGGGCGGCAAAGCCCAGCACGTCGGCCGGCAGTGCCGCCCGCGCCCCTGTGACCCCCGTCACCGACACGCCGTACACGAAACCCTCGCCGGATCGAATGCGAGCCAAGTGCTCGGCAGGCGAATTGGGGGTGGCCATCGGCACCAGCGCGATCCCCTGCGCCCGCGAGAGGCGCCTCAGTCCGCCCGCCTCCGCCCACGGCAAGTCGGGCACAATGAGGCCCGCGACCCCGACCGCCGCCGCCCGCTCCACAAATCGGCGCGCTCCAAACGCCAGCACGGGGTTCACATACGTCAGCAGCACCACGGGCAAGGGATATTGCGCCAGGGCGGATTCCAGCACAGCCCAGAAGGGGTCCAGCGCAAATCCGGCCGCCAGCGCCGCTGTGGCCGCGCCCTGCAGCGCGGGCCCGTCTGCCAGGGGGTCGGAAAAGGGAACGCCGAGCTCCACGGCGTCGGCCCCGCCGGCCCAGAGTGCCTCCAGCAGTGCGGGCAGCTGGCTCAAGTCCGGGTAGCCCGCCGTCAGATACGGCATCAGGGCCGCACGGCCATCCGCGCGCGTCGCGCGAAACACACGCCGGAGACGCTCGATGCCGGTGTTGCCGATCTCAGGCATGCGCGCCACCTCCCGCCGTGGGGGCTTCCCTCGCCGCCGCCTGGTCCACGTCCTTGTCGCCCCGACCGGATAGATTGATGAGGATGCGGGCACCCGCGGGCCACTGCCCGCGGCGCGACCACACCCAGGCGACCGCGTGGGCACTTTCAAAGGCAGGGATAATGCCCTCCAGCCGAGACAGCTCGTAAAAAGCCGCCAGCGCGTCGTCATCGGTGACCGCCTCGTAGCGAGCGCGGCCGGTGGCGGCCAGATGCGCGTGCTCCGGACCCACCCCGGGATAGTCCAGCCCCGCCGAGACCGAGTGCGCCAGCCGAATCTGGCCGTCCCGGTCCTGCAGCAAATAACTGTACGCGCCGTGCAGCACCCCGGGCGTGCCACCGGACAAGCTGGCGGCATGGCGCGGCGTGTCGAGCCCCTCCCCAGCGGCCTCCACGCCCACCAGCTCCACAGGGTCACCGCGAAAGGCGTGGAAAATGCCCATCGCATTGGATCCCCCGCCCACACACGCCACCACGTGCGTTGGAGCCCCCTCCAGCGCCTGCATCTGGCGGCGAGCTTCGCGGCCAATGACTGCCTGAAAGTTGCGCACCATCACCGGATACGGATGGGGTCCCACCACGGAGCCAATGGCGTAGTAGGTGTCCCGCACATTGGTCACCCAGTCGCGAATCGCTTCGTTGGTAGCGTCTTTCAGCGTCCGGCTGCCGGAAGTGACGGTGTGCACCTGGGCTCCCAGCATTCGCATCCGATAAACATTTAAGGCTTGGCGGGCCACATCTTCTTCGCCCATGTAAATCTCGGCCCGAAGGCCCAGCAGAGCCGCCGCGGTGGCTGTGGCCACCCCATGCTGCCCGGCACCCGTTTCCGCGATAACCCGCTGCTTGCCCATGCGGCGCGCCAGCAGCAGCTGCCCCACAGTGTTGTTGATTTTATGGGCCCCCGTGTGGCACAGATCCTCGCGCTTCAAGTAGACCGACGCCCCCACCGCCTCACTGAGGCGCCGCGCTGGCGTGATTGGGGTGGGCCGCCCCACATACTGCGCCAGCAGGCGGGCCAGCTCCCGGCGAAACGCGCCGTCCGCCCGCGCGGCTCGATACGCCCGCTCCAGCTCGTCCAAGGCGGGCATGAGCGTCTCGGGGACAAACTGGCCCCCGAAAGACCCAAACCGCCCGTGCCCCCGCTGCGCGATAGCTTCCCCCGGCTCTAGCGCCGCTGGCGCTCCTGCACCCGCTCCCACTGCCGCACCTCCTGCACAAATTCCGCAATCAGGGCCCGGCACTTCCTGCCCTCCCGCTCGACACCGCTGGACACATCCACGCCGTCTGGCCGCCATCGGGACAGCACCGCCCCCACGTTGTGGGGCGCCAGGCCGCCCGCCACCCACACGCGGTGGCGCGGTCGGGGCGCCAGCTCTTCGGCGCGCATCACCCCACTGCCGGGCTCTGGCCCGTCCAACAGCCACACGTCGGCGGCGTCGTGCCCTGCCTCCTCCACTGGCTCGATAGCCAAATAGCCCTGGCGATGGGCTCGCTCGATCCAGCCCGCACCGGGCTGGTCGTACACCTGCAGCCCACCCCAGGGCATGCCCCACAGGCGCTCCCAGGTCGCCGGCGGTGCGCCGCGCACCACCGCCACCACTCGCCCCGGGCATCGCTCCGCCATGCCTGCGGCCACCCGGAAGGATATCTGCCGCCGGCTGGGCGCCAGCATGGCGCCCACGTACGATGCCCCGGCCGCCAGCGCCCACTCGGCGTCGTCGACCGACGCCACGCCGCAAATTTTGATCGCCAAGGGGCTTTCGGCCTTCACGGCGCGGCATCCAGCAGACCCGTGCCCTGCTGCATCAAGGTTTGCCCCACCAGCGCCGCACGGTACCCGGCCTGACCCAGCCGCTCCAGATCCGCGTGTGTGCGAATCCCGCTCTCCGCCACCGCCAGGGCGTCCCGAGGCAGGGCTGGCGCCATCGCCAGCGCCCGCTCGAGACGCGTCTCAAAAGTGTCCAAATCGCGGCTGTTCACCCCAATGAGCTTGGCCCCCACCGCTGCGGCCCGGTCCAGCTCCTCCGGGGTGTGCACCTCCACCAGCACATCCATCCCCAGCGTGGCAGCGGCCGCCAGCAGCGCCCGGAGTTGCGCGTCGCTCAGAATCCTCACGATGGCGAGCACCGCGTCCGCGCCGTGGCAGCGCGCCTCGGCCACCTGTGCGGGCTCCAGCAGAAAGTCCTTGCGCAGCACGGGCACCGAAACGGCCTCGGCCACCTGGCGCAGATGCTGAAGGTCCCCGTCAAAGAAATATGGCTCAGTCAGCACCGACACCGCGCGTGCGCCCGCATGCTCATACACCGCTGCACGGGCTGCCGGATCGTAGTCGTCCACTAGGCGTCCCTGTGAGGGCGACTGGGCTTTGCACTCCGCAATGATGGCCAGCGGGGCCCCTCCCCTCAGCGCGGCGGCGAACCGCCGCGGAGGCGGCGCACTTCGGGCCGCAGGCCACCACTTGCCCGCGGCCGCCTCCACGGCCGCGGCGCGATTGGACGCGGACGCCACGAGCGCCGGCAAAAAGTGCTCGGGCCGCATGGCCCATGGCCCCTCGCCGCTCATGCGCTCACGTCTCCCGAGCGCCGCCGCAGCTCGGCCAGCACGGCCGCCGCCGCGCCGCCGCGCACCAGCGTGCGCGCCACCTCGACGCCTTCCCGGATCGAGCCCACGCGCTCTGCCGCCAGCAGCGCGGCGCCCGCATTCAGGATGACGGTCTCCGTGCCCCGTGTGGGCCCCCCTGATAGGATGGCTTCGGCCATGGCCGCGTTGTCCGCTGGCGCCCCGCCGCGAGCCGCCGCCACCGACTCTGGGGCAATCCCCGCCCGCTGCGGCTCGATGACCCAGGTCGCGATCCGCCCGCCCCGCACCTCAGCCACTTGGGTGGGATGCTCCGCCGACACCTCATCCATCCCCGCGCCATGGACCACCAGCGCGTGCTGCGTGCCTAAATCCGCCAGGACGGCCGCCACCGGCTCTACCCACGCGGGGCTGAACACGCCCAGCAGCTGGTGCTCCGCGCCCGCAGGATTGGTGAGGGGCCCCAGCAGGTTGAACACCGTGCGCAAGCCCAGCTCCCGCCGCGTGGGCATGGCGTGCTTCATCGACGTGTGCAGCATCGGGGCGTACAGAAAGCCAAAGCCCACCTCATCCACCAGGCGACCCGCCTCGGCCGCACTTTCCGGAATCGCCACACCCAGCGCTTCCAACAGGTCCGCGCTGCCACAGCGCGAACTCGCCGACCGATTGCCGTGCTTGGCGACCGGCACGCCCGCCGCAGCCGCCACCAGCGCCGCCAGCGTGGACACGTTGATGGTGCCCACGCCGTCGCCCCCGGTGCCGCAGGTGTCCAGCGCCGGCCGGCGCGACACCGGCACTGGCGTCGCCCGCGCCCGCATGGCGCGCGCGAAGCCAGCCAGCTCCTCCACCGTTTCTCCCCGCAGCCGGAGCGCCATCAGCAGCGCCCCAATCTGGCTGTTGGTAGCCGCTCCGTCCATGATGTCGCCCATCAGGCGCTCCGCATCTTCGCTGCCGAGCCGCTCGCCTGCCGCTAGCCGCTCCAGCCACTCTCGCATGGCCGCCAGCCTCCTCTCCCTCACAACTTTCGTGCCTCTCCACTCTCTGGGCGACCACCTGCGGCTGGCGCGAGCCCCGGCTCTATTGCCTGAGAAAATTCGACAACAGCCGCTCCCCGTCCGGCGTCAGAATCGACTCGGGGTGAAACTGCACCCCAAACCACGGGCGGCCTTGGTGGCCAATGGCCATAATGGTGCCTTCGTCGGCGTGGCCGGTGACGCGCCAGGGCGTGTCGCCCACGCTTGTCACCGCCAGGGAGTGGTACCGCCCGGCTTCAAAGGGATTGTCGAGGCCGGCAAACAGGGCCGAGCCGTCGTGGTGAATCCAGTCCGGCTTCCCATGCATCAGGCGGGGCGCCGGGCCTACCGTGCCGCCAGCCGCCACCGCCAGGGCCTGGTGGCCGAGGCACACCCCCAAGGTGGGCACCGCCTCGGGCAGGGCCCGCAGCAACTCCACCGTTACGCCAGCGTCCTGTGGCCAGCCCGGGCCCGGCGACACCACCACTCGGTCGGGGCGGCCGGCCAGCAGCTCGTCGACCGTGGCAGCATCGTTGCGCACCACCCGGCACCGCGCCCCCAGCGACTCCAGCATCTGCACCAGGTTGTAGGTGAAGGAGTCATAGTTGTCGATTACGAGCGTCACCGCCACTCCTCCTCGCCCTCCAGCACCTGTACCAGCGCCCGCGCCTTGCTCAGCGACTCCTGGTATTCGCGCGCGGCATCGGAGTCCGCCACAATGCCCCCGCCCGCCTGCACGGTGGCGCGGCCGTTCGCGATTTCCAGCGTGCGAATGGTAATGGCCGTGTCCAAGTCACCCGCGTGGGAGAAGTAGCCCACGACCCCGCCATACGCGCCCCGTCCCGCCGGCTCCAGCTCGTCAATGATTTCCAGCGCCCGCACCTTGGGGGCGCCGGTCAAGGTGCCGGCCGGGAACGTAGCGGCCAGCGCGTCCAGGGCGTCGCGCCCGGCCGCCAATTCCGCGGACACCTCTGACACCATGTGGGTGACGTGGCTGTACTGCTCGCGCACCATCAGGCGGTCCACCCGCACGCTTCCCGCCTTCGCCACCCGCCCCAAGTCATTGCGGCCCAAGTCGACCAGCATGACATGCTCCGCCCGCTCCTTGTCGTCGCGGAGGAGGCTTTCCCACAGCGCATCGTCGGCGGCCCCATCCCGCCCGCGGGGGCGGGTGCCGGCAATGGGCCGCACCTCGGCGCGGTGGCCGGCAACTCGCACCAGCATCTCGGGAGAGGCGCCGGCCAACGTGAGCCCAGGCCGCTCCAGGTAAAACAGGTACGGGGAGGGGTTTAGGCGCCGGAGCCGCCGGTAGAAGCCAAACGCATCGCCCGCCACCGGCGCCGTGAGCTGCTGGGACAGCACCACCTGGAACACATCGCCCGCGCGGATGTGCTCCTGGGCGGCGGCAATCATGCGCTCGTACTCGGGGTACGCCAAATTCGACGCGACCGGCCCCGTGCGGTGGGCGCCCGCGGCCATCGGAACATGGCCGGCCCCCAGCGCGGCCAGCACGGCGTCCATGCGCTGGCCCAAGGCGCTCGCACCCTCTTCGATCCGTGCCTGCACCACAATCGACAAGGTTTGGCGACGATGGTCAAAAGCGAGCACACCCCACGGCCATGTCCACGCCCAGCCCGGTGCGCGCACGGGATGCCGGCTGGGCACGCGCTCCTGCCGCCGCACCCAGTCATAGCCAAAGTAGCCGACGGCGCCTCCGGTGTAGGGCAAATCCAGGCCCTCCGGCACCGGCGCGCGATAGGCTGCCCAGCCCGCCCGCAGCAGCGCCTCGGGACTGTGACTCGCCAGCCGCCCCGCTTCGCCCTCCAGGACGGCCGTGCCACCGGCGGACTCGGTCAGCGTGGCCAGGTTGCCCACGGCAATGAAAGAGTACCGGGACACCTTCGCCTCGCCCTCCACGCTTTCCAGAAGCGTGTGGGCGCCTAGCGGCCGCACTTTCAAAAACGCCGTGACCGGAGTTTCCTGATCCACAGGGTAGCTGGCGGCCAGCACCTGATAGGGGCAGTCGGGCTTGGACCGCGGGCGCCAAACAGCGGCCCGCGCAGCGCCGGTAGGTGTGGTGATAATCTCGCAAAACCCCCTATGAATAGCAAAAAGCCTCCGTCCCCATGGGACGAAGGACAAATCCTCCGTGGTGCCACCCACATTTTGGCCGAGGCCACTTGGCTCGATACGGACATCAAGAAACGCCCAGACGCCTTATATCGCCTTCCTGAGGTAACGGAGGAAGATTCCGGCCAAGCCTACAAGGCGCGAATCCCGCCGTTCGGTTGGCAACTCCCGGAGCCATTCACGCAACGGTGCCCGCCGACCTTCCACCCTCGCCGACTCGCTCTGGAACCCGCACTGCGCTACTTGTTCCGATCATCGCTCGGGGATCATTTACTTCTGTGGCCCACTTTAAGGGTCGCCCGGCGCCCTGTCAAGCCCCCTGGCAAGGCGAACCCAAAGTTGGCGGACCAGGAACACAATCCTCCGCGCCGCAACAGCGCCCCCATGGCGCTCGACTCGGTGCAGGCATCCGCTTCCGCGAAGATGCGGGGTTTGCATGCCGCCGAAGCGGCGGCGGTGGACCCGGACGACGGACTCGGATTCCTGGATTCCGCCTGCCACGGGCATCAGCTCCTCCGCACTTGGAGCCGACCAGGCTGCTGACAGCTGCCCTGATGATACGGGCGGCGCCCGACCCCTACCGCGGCGTCAGTCCCGGAGAAGCGTTCACGCTTTGGCACGGGGATGCCGCCGCATCTGACCTGAAGCTTGCATTTGATCCTGTGGCCCCCCTGCCCCGTTACCCCCCCTCACGGCATCGTGGGGCAGAGTGGAGGCACGGCGCTGCCACTCTGTTCCGTCTGCTGGACCGCCCGGCGATGCGGGAATCATGACACACGGCACCCTAGTCGTCAGGCCTCCAGGGTGAAGCCAGGCCGAATCGCGAATTCGCTGGGCGGCAGCCGCTTCGGGTCCAAGTGCGGCCGCACGGATTCCGCCCCCATCGCCATCCGTCCCGCCAAGCGCCCGATGGCAGGACCCCGCATGACACCAAACCCGTTGTCACCACAGGCAACGGCCACCCGCTCCTCAAGGAATCCCAGGAGCGGCCGGCGGTCCGGCGTGGCGCCCACAGCCCCCGCCCACGAACTGACGACGTGCGCTCGTGCGCCGGCGGCCACCAGCGTGGGGACATGCTCCGCCAGCCCGTCGAGGAAGTCCCGGTCTCCGTTTTGGTCGTATGTGTCAGGATCGTGCTCCCACAGCCGCGTGCCGTCGCCAGCCAGCATAGCTCGGGGCCCATCCGGCACGATGTACGTGTCGGTGGCCAGATCCCACACCATGGGGAAGTGGTGCCCCGGCTCGATGGCGAGCGAGGCCAGCTGCACGCGATACGGACGGAGCGGCAGGTCGAGCCCAGCCGTGGCTACGAGGCGTCGGGTCCAGGCCCCGGCCGCGATCAGCACTCGGCGAGCGCGGATGGGCTCGCCCGGTCCTTCGAGAACAACCGCGCCCGCCTCTATCCTCAGGCGGCGCACCCTATGGTCGGTGCGGATCTCCACGCCTTGCCGGCGAGCCTGGTCCGCGACGATCTGGCAGTATTGGGTCGGATTTACGTGCCAGTCGCCGGGAAGCCACAGCCCCAGGCTGTCGGGCGCCACGACCGACAGGTCTGGGAACTCGTGGGCTAGCTCGTTGAGCGTGCACAGCTCGGCGGGAATGCCGCGCTCCTGGAGCGCAGCGGCCTGCGCCTTCAGCAGATGGTGACGCCGCGGGTCGGCCAGCGTCACCATGCCCAGCCGCTGCAGCATCGTCGCATCTCGCGCCCACTCGCTCGTCGCCGCGTACAGGCGCCGGCTCTCCTCGACCCAGGCCTGGTCCTCCGCATTCCAGAGCAAGTCGGTCACGATGCCACCTGCCTTGGCGGTCGCCTCCGATCCCACACCAAGCCGGGTCTCCAGCAGGAGGACGCCGGCACCTTCGTCAACGGCCGCCTTAGCGGCCGACACCCCCCAGACTCCCCCGCCGATGACCACTAGATCCTGCATGTCGAACCTCTCTCCCCTCGGCCTCCGCGCCGGCTGCTGGCTGAAAGTGTCCCATGCTGTAGCCCTAAGAGCAATGGCGGCGCGCTTGCCCGCGCCCCGTCGCCCACTGGACCTCGCCGCGGCTAACGCCGCGAGGTCCGGCCTCTGCACCGTCCTCCTTGTATATCAATCGTGAGAGACGTGTCTCTCAACCGTCGACCTGGACCGAAAGCCTGGGTACCGGTGGGCATGGAGCTGACCGTTGCTGAGGACGGGATCCAGGAGATCGGAGGAGCCGCGCCGAATGGGATGGTGACGTCCGATCGAGGGACAGGCTACAGCCTCCTTGCGCCCGAGCGCTTGCAGAGATTGCCGCCTCGCCCCGGTCCGCCCATCGCTGACCCCCACGGTGCGCCCGACGGCGCGGCCTGCGGGAGCAGCAGCCCGGAGAACGTCCCGTGCCGTTGCCCAAGCGCTAATCGCACAGCAAGGCGGCGAGTAGCCGGCCGGGCGGCGAGGCTTCCCGATCACGGACGGTCTCACGGAAAGGAGACGCCCATGGCCGTGCCGGCCGTTGACAGGGATGAAAAATGAGGGGTCGAACGAGACCAGGGTTCTTCGACCGAGATCGGCTTCACTCTGATGCCGCGAGCTCGTAAAGGAGACGGAGTCCGACCCCGTCGAGCGTTGATAGGTGGTGCCACGGCCGCCCACGGGGGCCCGTGAGCCCGTAGAGGAGAGTTCGAGATCACTCCGGGGTTGTCGAAGGCCCACCACGACGCGGGAGGGGATGGCGATGGAGACGGTGGTGACCCATGGGGCCGGGTTGGACATCCACCAGGCGCTCATCGTGGCGACGGTGTTCACGCCCGGCACGACGGAGACGCGGTCGTTGGGCACGCGAACCGAAGACCTGCTGGGGCTGGGGGACTGGCGTACGGCGGCGGGCGTGACGCCTGTGGCTATGGAAGCCACGGGGGTGTACGGGAAGCCGATTTACAACGTGTTGGAGCCATGCGAGTTCGCGGCGGTGCTCGTGGTGAACCCCCAACAGATCCGGGGGATGCCGGGGCGGAAGACCGATGTCCAGGACAGCCAGTGGATCGCGTCGCTCTTGAAGGTCGGGGTCTTGAAGGGCAGCGGCATCCCGGCGCCGCCGCCGCGGGAGCTGCGGGAATTGGTTCGGTATCGCCAGGGCCTCATCGCGGCGCGGACGACGGAAGTCCACCGCGTCCAGCAGGGGCTCGAAGGCGCCAACATTAAGCGCAGCAGCCTGTTGCGTGACGTGTTGGGGAAGTCCGGGACCCGCATCCTTGAAGCCTTGGCTAGTGGGGAGACGGACCCGGAGGTGCTGGTGGCCCACGTGGACCGGCGGGTCCGCGCGGACCGCGCGGACCTCATCCGGGCCCTGCGGGGACTGGTGGGGGCCCACCAGCAGTTCGTGCGGGGGTGGCAACTCCAGCACCTGGCGTTTCTCGATACCGAGATGGCAGCGCTCAGCACGGAGGTCACCCAGCGCCTCGCAAATTTTGACGACGCCCTCACCCGCCTGGCCAGCATTCCGGGGGTGGGGTGTCGGGTCGCCGAGACCACTGTCGCCGAATGTGGGACGGACATGCAACGGTTTCCGTCGCCCCGGCAGTTTGTGTCGTGGGCCGGGTTCAGCCCCGGTCAGCGGGCCAGCGGGGGGCACGCCCATCCCGCCCCGGTCCGCAAGGGCAGCCAAGCGCTGCGCGGGGCGGTGGTGGAAGCGGGCCCGGCGGCCGGCCGGACGCGGACGTATCGGGGGGCGGTGTACCACCGGCTGGCCGGCCGCCGGGGCAAACAGCGCGCTGCGGTGGCCACCGGGCGGCACATCCTGGTGGCGGCGTACCACATCCTCAAGACCCCGGAGACGGTGTACGAGGACTTG
>JAJZWV010000099.1 GCA_021846505.1 Bacillota bacterium | reverse complement strand
GCTGACGGTCCTGGACTCGCTGACCACGCTGTCTCCTCGCGCGTACCACCTGCACGTCAACTTCCCCGGCGGGGTGCCGCTGGATGGGCCCTCGGCCGGGGTGGCCATCGCGGCGGCCGTGTACTCGGCCATCACGGGAGAAGCGGTGGAACCGGCCGTGGCCATGACCGGCGAGCTTTCGATCCGCGGTGAGGTGAAGCCCGTGGGGGCCATCGTCCCGAAGGTGGAGGCCGCGCGCCTGGCCGGCTGCCAGCGTGTGTTCATTCCGCGAGACAACTGGCAGGAGCTGTTTCGGGAGCAGTCGGCGTTGGAGGTGGTGCCCATCGCCACCCTCCAGGACTTGCTGGGGCACGTACTGGTTCGCGACCCGGCCGCAAGGTCCCAAGGCGCGCCCGCAGCAGGGGCCGACCTCCTGGCGGCCAGCCCACCGCCCTCCGTGAGCGGTTAGCCGCGGGGATCCCGTGCCACGACGCGATGGCGCCCGTGCCCCGGCCGGGACACGGGCGCGTGTGGCGTTAAGGACGTTTTCGGCCTCCACGATCGAGTGTGCCGCGCGCGTCGTCCCAGTCGGCCTGTCCCCGTTCAACACCTGGACACCCAGAAGTGTGTTACACTCACATGTGTGGAGGTGGGACGCGGTGAAGATGCGGAACGTGACGCTTCGATTGCCCGACGATCTTTTGCGGCAGGCTAAAATCGTGGGCGTCCACCGAGAAAGCTCGCTGTCGGATTTGATGCGCCAGGCGCTGGAGGACCTCGTTCGACGGAGCGATAGCTACGAGTCGGCCCAGCGGTTCGCGCTGGCGGCCATGGCAACCGGTTTTGACTCCGGGTTGGAGACGACCCGGTATCCTTGGACGCGAGACGAAGTCCACGACCGTGACTGAGCGTGTGTTCGTGGACACGAACGTCCTGTTGTACGCGCACGACGCCAGCGCGGCGGCATCCGCCAAGCACGCGGCGGCCGAGCGCCTGCTGACGGACCTTTGGGCCCGTCGGACAGGGTGCATGTCCATTCAAGTCCTGCAGGAGTTTTTTTCTGTCTCCACTCGGAAGTGGGCTCATCCTCTGGACACCGAGTCCGCTCGCGCCGTGGTGAACGCTTACGTGCCATGGCCCGTGCATTCACCGACCGCGGCTGACGTGCTGGCGGCCATCGACATCCACCGCACCAACCGCATCAGCCTTTGGGATGCGCTGATAGTGCGGAGTGCTGCCGCCCTGGGATGCTCCCGGATTTGGACCGAGGACTTGAACGCGGACCAGGTCATCGGGGGCGTGCGCATCGCCAACCCGTTCGCCGACCTGCCATAGCATGCGCTGTCCACTCCCTTGACTCGTGGGTTGCTGCATCCACCCGCTCCTCCGTGAAAGTGGGCTCTCACCCGGACGAAGCATGACCAGCGCCGGAGGCGGGGCCACGGTGCGCCGGCATCAGCAAGCGCTGTCCCGCGGACAATAGCCAGTCGGTTTCAGACAGACCCAAGCGGAGGAGGCGCATGCGCACGGACTGGTCCCACATCCGCGAGGTGAAGGCCGAGCTCAGCCGGGTGGCGTGCAGGCGCCGATGAGGCGCGCGCCGCCGGCGTGGCGCAGAACACGCACGGTTGGCGCAGTCCGGGCAGGGGGCTTGGAACGCGTGGCCCGAGGCGGTTCGACGCTTGACCGAGCTCAGGCTGGATCACCCCGACTGGACGCTGGACCAGCTGGGCCGCACGATGATGCCGCCTTTGAGCAAACCGAGTGTGGCGCATCGCTTGCGGCGGATGCTCACCGGTGTCCCCCCACAGGCAAGATCGCTGGCGCGGGTGCGGGGACGGTGCACTGAGCGCTGACGCGGCGACGGTTGCAAACGGGCGCTGACGAAGGTGAACGGCAGGTAGTTGCCGAGCAGTACCGTCGTGCATTTGGGGGACATGGTCTGGAGGAGCCTTCGCGCGTGCCGCCGGGCTATCCAGGTTGCGCTGGCACAGGATCCGTCGTGTCCCCGGATTCTAGGGCTAGCCGGGACGCCGTTCACCGAGTCGCCTCAGCCTGGTGACTCCGACGGAGGTCGTATCGACCGGGTGAGCGCCCCAAACGGGGTGTACGCCTCGTGTGGCCCGCACTTCGGTGCATGAGCGCCGCCTGGCTCCCGACCAGGGTGTGTGCATCCATACCACCTAAATTTCCGGGCCCACAGCCCTCGGTTCACCGAGAGCCCTCGGGATTGGACTCTACCCGGCGCCCGTTATGCCACACCGACACGACCCTCGTGGCCAAATGCTTGGTGTCCACGTGTCGTCCACGCAACACGATCAAATCGTCACGCTTGCCGGCCACCACTTCGCCCCGGTCGGCGTCGACGCGCAGCAACCGCGCCGCGTCCAACGTCGCCGCCCGGAAGGCGCGACCCGCCCCAAGCCCTGCCGCATCCAAGTATTCCAGTTCGCGCGGCGCGGCGGAAAACGGTCGAACGGGACTGTCGGTACCCATCGCAATGTCCACTCCGGCATCCAATGCGAGACGCACCGCCCGTCGGTGGGCTTCCGCGGCGCCCGGAACCGGGTGGTCCGACGGCGTCTGCGTCACGGACAGGGTGGGAACGAACCACGTGCCGGAACGGGCCATCGTGTCGACCGCTTGCGCGTTGAGCCATATGCCATGCTCGATACTGCGGGCACCCGATTGCGCCGCCAGCTCAGCGGCTCGAGATCCGAGGGCATGCACCATGACCCGCCGCCCGCCTTGACGGGCCGCCTCGTCGACGATCACTTCCATTTCGGCCGCTGTCAGCAGCACGTCGTGCGCCCGCGCCCCCTGGGACAGGGACCCGGTCGCCGCCACCTTAATCCAATCCGCCCCGGCACGCACCATCCGGCGCACGGCGGCGCGTGCGCCGTCTGGCCCATCGAAGACCGGATCCGGCAGGGAAGGGTCGGGCCATGCACCGGCACTGCCCAACTGCGGTGACCAGTGGTCGCCAATGCCACCGGTCGTGGAGAGTTGGCGCAGGGAGATGCGGAGATCCGGCCCGGCAATCCACCCGCGCTCCAACGCAAGGCGGATTCCGGCATCGGCCCCCACGCGTCTCGGACTGTCGTGATGCCCAGGCTAATCAACGTTTGAAGCACCGGGACGACCGACAGGGCCAGCGCCGAACGCGCGACGCGGTTTGCGGCCGGGTTGCCCAACTGCTCCCCAAGAGCCACGTGGCTATGGCAGTCAATGAAGCCCGGCACGATCAGGTTCCCGTGACATGGTACGATGGTGTCGGCGCGCAGATCACGCCCGAGCTCGACGATGTGCGTGCCTTCCATGACCACATCCAGGTCACGCACATCCCCGCTGGCTACGTCAAGGACAGCCCCGCCCGCCAGCACGGTCTTCACCCTCGGCGTCCCTTCGACGAATCGGCCGAGACACTCGGTTCGGTATCGCGAACCTGCCCCGCGACGATCGCCGCAGCGTAAGAGTACCATGCCGGTGCCCTGCGACCACGGCGTCGCCGACCCTTTCGGTGGCTGGCATACCGGCTCCGGCGGAGCACCGTGGTGGTCTGTGGATCCGGCAAGGGGGCGGAGCAGGGTTGAGGCGTGGTGGGCCAATCCCAGCGCCGAGTTGGAGGGCTTGCGGCTGCGCCACCGCCAAGCGCTGGACGACATGCTCTCCGCACCGCGGACAGGGTGGCCTGGCGGGAATTCGGCGCGCCGAGTCCCCTCAACCTGCACGACCTCGCGTGGTCGTGCAGCATGGATTGTGTAAACTCCATGGTCCCATATCCTGCCGTTGCCGTGAGGAGGCGTCCCATGAGCATGTTGACGCCCGAGCAAATGCCCGACTTCATCGCGACCCATGACTTCCGTTCCCCCGAAGACGTCCAGCAGGCCCTAAAAGGGCTCTTTGCCGAGACCTTGCAGGCGATGTTCGGCAGCGAGCTGGAGACCCACTTGGGCTATCCCAAGCGCCAGGCGGGCCCCAAGCCCACCCCGAATCCTCCGTCGAGGATTTCCGAGGGTCACCGCGCAACGGCCGGTACCCGAAGCAGGTGACCATCGAATATGGCGAGGTGCCTCTGGAGAGCCCCCGCGACCGCGACGGGAGCTTCACGCCCGTCGTGGTGCCGCCCCGCCCCGCCCCGATGGTGGACATCGAGGACCCAGTCATCGCCCGGTATGCCCGGGGGATGAGCACGCGGGACATTCAGGCTAGCTGGCCGACCTGTACGGCGTGGCGATCTCGCCGGCCCTGGTGTCCAACATCACGGAGAAGCGGTTGCCGCGCATCACGGAGTGGCAGCAGCGGTGGCCGCCGGCCACCCCTGGGGTGTTCCTGGACACCATCCACGATAAGGTCCGGGCGAACGCCCGATTTATCCACAAAGCCGCCTACATGGTGGTGGGCATTGAATTGGACGGCTACAAGGAGGTCCTGGGGATGTGGATCGGGGCCTACGAATCGGCGACGTCCCGGCTCACCGTGCTGAGTGAGCTCAGGAGCCGGGGCGTCCAGGACGTCCGGGTGGTGGTGGTGGACCGCCTCACGGGGTCCAGCGAGGCGATTGCGACCGTCTTCCCGAAAGCCGACGTGCAGCAGTGCGTGGTGCACCAGACCCGGAATTTGCTCCAGTACGCCGCCCGGAAGGACCACGCCGCCCTCACGGCGGCGCTGCGGCCCATCGACCAGGCGCCGACGGACGACGCCGGGGCGGCCGTGCTGGCCACCCTTGCGGCCGCGTGGCGGGACCGGTATCCCACGGGGGGAGGGGCGGTCCTGGGAGGCCACCGGGCACGAACGGGCTCCCGGTTATCGGTATCCCGAGGGGTTGCGGCGGGCCATCTACCCCACCAACCTCATCGAAGGGTTCCACCGGCCGCTGCGGAAGGTGATCAAGAGCAAGAGTCTGTTCCCGGCCGACGCGGCGCTGACGAAACTGCTGTTTCTGGCGGACCAAGAGGCGAGTGGAAGTGGACGAAGCGGCTGCCGAACTGGGGCGAGATCCTGGGGCAGTTGGCCATCTATTTTGAGGACCGCCTGACCCCCTACCTGAAATAACCACCGGGGAGTTTACACAAGACCTTTGGCAGTCCCGAACACGTTACGAAAAAGTTCTCGGGGATTGGTATGTCACGTCGTCCGCACACGGCATGTCGGACGTTTGCCACGGCCCGGGTGGTGTCGACCAAGGTGCCGCCCAAGCGCGTGGCGGAGGCGGCTCCCTCACCCATGGCCGAGACCGCGTTTCGCACCTGAGCCCAAGTAAGGCGGCTCCTCCGCCAGAGGAGCCGCCTTGGGCGGTCTGGAGGACTCAGGCGGGCCGGCTCCGCGTGATGCGGGCGGCCGCGTCCACTTGGTCGGGTTCCAGGGCGGCCAGCGCGTCCAACAGCAGGGGAACAAAAGTCCCCGGGCCGCTGGCCCGGCGGGCGGCGGTTTCACCGGCCACCCCGAACACCACCAGCGCGGCCACCGACGCGTCCAGTCGGTCGGCGGGCGGAGCCACGGCCAAAAAGGCCCCGACCAACGCGGAGAGACTGCATCCGGTGGCCGTCACCCGAGCCATCAGGGGATGGCCGTTCGCCACCTCGCGGCTGTTCGTGCCGTCGGCCGCCTGATCCACCGCACCGGTGGCGATGGCGAGCACGTCGTGGGCGCGGACCCATGACGTCAGGTCCGCGACCGGTGGAGCATCGGCCGCATCCACGCCGTGCATGGTCCCCTGGGCACCGGCGAGGGCGGTCAGCTCACCCGCATTGCCCCGAACCGCCGTGATGGTCGCTGTGGCCAGGAGATCGGCCGCCACCCGCGTGCGGAACGGCGTCGCGCCCACCCCCACGGGGTCCAGCACCACGGGAATGCGGCGCTCCGCCGCCGTGCGGGCCGCCATGTGCATGGCGTCCACCCAGACGGGCTCCAGCGTCCCGATGTTGAGGACTAGGGCTTGGGCCTGTGCGGCCATGTCGGCCACCTCCTCGCGCGCGTGGCTCATCACAGGAGATGCGCCGACCGCCAGGAGCACGTTGGCGGCGAAGTTCATGGCCACGAAATTGGTGATGTTCATGACGAGGGGGCGCTCGCGCCGTACCGCGTCCAGCCAGCCACCGGGGGTCGTCATCGCGGATCCCTCCCTCCCCGCTGACAATACCGCACCGAGCGCTCCCGTGGGGCGATGTGCGGCACACTCTGAGTGTATGTTCCGCAGAGAGGCTTCTCCTCCGACCGCGTCATGTGAGCCATAGATTGGCGCGACGGCGGCCGTCGGGGTATTGCTCGGGGGCCGTCCGCCGGTGGAGCGTAGGGCGGCCCGGTCCCAGCAGAGGGGCTTGGCTGCTGCATGCCACGCCATCGCGTGGGCACCCCAGCGGCTGCGCGGCGGGCGGTAGAATCAGGCACCAAGGGGGTCCAGCCCGTGCCGTCCGGGATGCTTCTCTTGTGCTAGTGTCCTGAGTTGATAATTCGAGATCTATATGGTATACTCGGGTATGTCTACTACACCTCCGACGAAGTCGCGACGAAGGGGGCGCCCGTTGGCGCCGCTGACCCTGAGCCCCGACGAACGCAC